>NZ_JAVGCX010000008.1:0-221888 GCF_052928325.1 Lysinibacillus sp. BSL11
ACAATATAATCTTTGGTTTCTTGCGATAATCTTTTTCTTGTTTGCTTTTCCATTTTCGACACGTCCTTTTTGTTCCTTCATCATAAGTCTCTCTTAAGTTCGTGTCCATTTTTTATACTAACAGCCAGAATACCTCTACTTAGAGCGCCTTTTTCCACTTTATGAGCGGCAATGGCTCTACTTGGAGCGCTTTTCTACTCTTTATGAGCGGCAATGACTCAACTTAGAGCGCCTTTCTCTCCTTATGAGCAAAGAGCCCACTTTTTAGATCATCTTACCCGCTCTAACAAAGGGGACAACTCTCTATTCAAACAATATAAAAAAGCAGTGCAAAACTATTAAGTTTGCACTGCTGCTTCCTCTATTTTAAGATCGTTTTTTCATGCCTTTTAACAAATGTGCTACATTTGTGTCTTCTGCCTGTAGAGTTTTTTCCTCAACCAGCGGCTCTTTTTTCTTCGTATTCGTTAGGAAATTCCAACCAAAACGTCTTATGGTAATATCAATAAAGAAAAGAAGCATACTCGCTAAGAGTAGCCATGTGGCAATATTTTGCCGATCTGCTCCTTTTGTCGTAAAGTCACGGAAGACATCTTGTGGTTCCTTTAAAACAGTGCCTCCTGTTCGCTGAGTTAACTCTTCTATCAGTTGGTTATTTACAGGGAGTAGTTCGTATTCAGCACTATAAGGAACACTTAGCCCTGCCTGATAGATGGCCTGCTTTTCATCTGCTACACGGAAGAAAATTAATCCAGGTTCAGCTTGTACTACAGCTCGAACTTGGGATGCGGAAATGGTTTCAAGTTGTGTTTCTAGCTCCTCCCCTGCTTCATTTACTGCAACAATGTCTAAAAATGCAGCTTCATTTGTAGGGTCTGTAATCATAAAGGAACCATCTGCTTCCAATCTTACATCATAGGCTACATCATTGTAGCTTGGTAGCATTTGAGAAATAAGTGTTTGCCAAAATACTCCCCAATTTTGCCATCTTGCCCAATCTCCTGTCCATTTACCCGTTGAATCAGATGTAAAGGCAAATGTTTTACCAAGACCATATTGCCACTGCGCTAACACAGGATCTTCCTTTTCGCTTTCTGCTACGACAGTAGCCCCCTGTTTTGCCGTTGTCCCAATGTATGCATTCATTTGTGGGACACCATTAGCAAACAGTACGTTCCATCCTGCTGCATTATAAATTGCAGGGTAAAATGGATTGTCCTCAATATAGGTGCGGGAAATCATAGCAGTTTCACGAGATAAAATAGAAGGAATGGTTTGCTCATCTATGACATCATAGAAACGTCCACTGCCCATGTCACTAAGCGCTTCTAATAAGTTCGCATCGGCATCTTGTCCAATCGCTACTGTCGATAAGGTTATACCATCTTCTTTTCCTTCAGTAATTAAATCCTCATAGTTCCCTGCCTGTGACTGCCCATCTGTTAAGAGAATAATATGCTTACGTTGGAGCTTTAAATCAGCAAGGTTCTCGTAGGCTTTAGCTAATGAACTATAGATTTCTGTTCCCCCACCAGGTGTTACTGATAAAATAGTATCCACAGCCTCTTCTTTACTGCTAAGAGGCCCTGTCTCTATAATCTCCCATGGACGATCATCAAAGGCGATGAATCCTAATGTATCCTCGTCTCGCAACATCTCAACAGAACGTGCCGCTGCTTCCTTAGCAAGCTCAAGCTTCGAGCCTTGCATACTGCCAGATCGGTCAAGTACAATCACTAATCCTAAGGAAGGTAATTGCTCTTTGCCCTTAATTTCCATTTCCACTGGCAATAAGGTTTCGATCGGTGTTTTAAAGTAGCCGCCTAGACCAAAACTATTTTCTCCACCAACCATTGTAAAACCAACTCCAAAGTTTTTGACTGCTTGCTCAATAACACTCATTTTTGCTTCACCCACTAAATGACCTGGTACATTGTCGAAAATAATAGCATTATATTGCAAATAGCTGGATAGTTCATTTGGTAGACTGTTAGGCGCTACAACATCATAGGCAATGGATTGACTACCAAGTGCTGCTGCGATGGGTGAAGCTGTTTCATAACCATTAACGATTAATAAATGTGGTTCACTTTGAACCATTGTGACACTAGTTAACTTATTGTTTTCAAAAATAGCATCCTGACCAACTTGAACAACGGCTTCATATTTTACAAGTCCTTCAGCTGTTGCTGCATGTTTATAGGTAAACACATTCGTGCCTTCTGTCAGCTCAACTGCCTCTCGATGAATAAGCTCATCATTTTCATATAATAACAGCTCACCTTGGCCTGCTGAGGTTGCATGTATGTCTGTCACTAATTGTTGTTGCTCTCCAACATAAGCCACTTGAGGGGATACAAAGCTTTTTAGTGATACATCATTGACAACTGGTTGACTAAAAGGCTTAATATCAACACTAATATTGGAACCTTTCAACTTCGTAGCAAATTCTAAAGCATCTCCCTTTGTCTCATTACCATCTGTTAATAGCACAAGACGAGTTGCTTTTTTAGGATCTATAATCCCTGAAGCAAGCTGTAAACTTTGTTCTATATTCGTTTGATCGGTAGCTTTGATTTCAGTTAGTTTTGGTACTTCCTTTAATGTTTTAGACAAAATAGCTTCTGTTTGTAAAGTAGAGGAAAATGAATAAATGCCCGCAAGTTGTGGTTCTTTTTTTGATTGTAGGCTCTCCTGTATAAACTGAACCATCTCATCTTCCGTACCATTCATAGAAGCAGAACGATCTACTAAATAAACAATTTGTTCTTCTTTTATTGGTAATAATAGATAGGGACCTGCGAGTGCAAAAACTAAACAGCCTGCTGCCACTATGCGAATAGTAAGTACAACAATATGACTTCTTTTGAGTCGCTGCCGCTCATGAAAGTATGTCCATCCAAAATACAAAAATAAAGGAAGGAGTAACAACAATACTAACGGCATATCAATTCGTAAATCCACGACGTCGTTGCACCTCCCACTCTGAAACAAGCAATAGTAAAATAATCACAATTAGCCAAGGCACGAAAGAGGTCATCGAAACTTCTTCCTTTCCGTTGTCTGAGATATCACCTATTGTAAAGCTTGTTCCTTGTTCAATAACACGTTCTTGGGCTTGCAATTGCACAATCAATTGTTTTTCCTCATTATTTGAGCGTACCATATAAATGCCTGGCTGTTTGGGCGCAGTTAGCATACCCTTGGTAACAGACGAAAGAAATTCGTCTTCCTGCGAATAAACATTCCAGTCTCCTTGCGCTAAAGCAACTGCACGTTGTTCATTGGGTGAAAAAATCCCAAGTGACCCAACTGATTCTGTTAGCTGCTGTTCTGTACTCCATAAAAATAGTGGGAATGATGGATGTAAGGGCCAATCTGTATCAGCAATATCCGCTAAAACAACGATATCTCCTTTAGGGGAGCGTTGGATGAATGGCTCTTCTCCAACAGAAGCAATCGTTTCATAGTCCGCAAAGCCAGGATAAACAGCACTAACATAAACATCCTTTAGTTCACTAAATGCAAATAATGCATCACTTCTAGTGCTTACCGTCCCATTCGCATCTACTTTTTCTGCATCATCACGACCAAATAATACGAGGGGGTTGTCCATCTTTTCCAATAAGGCTGATTGGTTTGTGATTATTGTAGCATCTTGATTGTCAGCTACTTGCAAGGAAGGGACGATTTTTACGCCACTACTAACTGTTTGAAAACCTTTTTGTATCAGTTGATGCAAGCCTTGATCAACAATAATTTTTGACGTAGTCGTTTGTAGTAATACTGTTTGTTGATTGTCTATGTCATAATCATCTTTTGCATCAATAATAGCTGTCATGGATTTTGCTAAAGGCAAATCTTTAAATGTTTTCGTAATGGCTTCATTTGGAGGCACAACGACACTTTCTGCTACCAGCTCCTCACCCTCTGCATTATTCAATGCGAGTGTTACCTTTTGCTCGGTATTTGTATCATTATGGAGTTGTACAAGTGCCAGCGTAGCTTGTCCATCTGTCGTAGCAGCAAAGCGTGTAATAGCGATATTTGTTAAGTCTTTTGTAGCACCTCTTACTAGCCATTTCACAGAATCCTTGTCCATCGGTAATTGCTTTTTATCAAGTGTATCTGTAAAAACATAGATAGAAGTTGGTGTATCGCTCACAAATGCCTGTGCTACATCCAGCGCCTTATTCATTTCAGCAGTTTCATAGGTTACTTGTAAATCTTGAATAGCTTTTTTTATTTCACTCGTGTTGGTTTCTTGCTGTAAAACAGCTTTTGGTGTAGCGCCAGTTGTAATTAATGTGACAGGTCGACCATTCAATTCATCCATCAAGTTCAGCATTTCCTGTTTATGAGCGTCAAAGGTTGATTGCTCTTTGCCTGCCAGCATTGTGGCTGAAGTATCTACAATAAATATGGTTTGTGCACCTACAATGGTTGATTTTTTTATATAAGGATTCATTAATGCCAAAACAAGTAGCAGTAAAGCAAGCAGCTGTAAATATAGTAGGACATTTTTTTGTAAATGCTTTAAATAAGGCGATACTCGAGTTTCCTGCATAATCTCCGACCAAAAAAGTGTCGAAGAAACAGTTTGTTCTGTATATTTTTTTCGAAAGAAATAATAAAGTAGGACAATGACCGGGATGATGGCCGTCCAGCTAAATATAATTTGACTAAAGCCCAATACGGCTCACCTCACCTAATCCAATGTGCTTTTAATAATTGCTGGAAAATCGCATGTTGCAATCCATCTTCGACTTTCAATTGTAATTTTTGAACACCAAAGCGACGGCAAATGGCTTCAAATTCTTCTTCATGTAGTATGCGTCTTGCATGGTAGGACTCCAGTACTTTAGAGGACATCGTCACATTCACATCATTACCTGTTTCACGATCAAGGAGACGTACATCACCCGAATAATTTGGTGACAGTTCTTCTTGCGTTACAATTTGCAAAATACGAACATCTCCAGCGTAGCGTGGTAGCCTTTTTAATAGCTGTTCCCATTCCTCAATTGGCTCTAATCCATCTGTAACAATGAATAATACGGTACTATCTTTAGGTAAAGCTTTAAGTGCATCCTTGGCAAAACGATTAGAGTAATTAGCTTCCTCTATATCTGTTACTAGCTGTAAAAAAGCTCGGCGATACATGGTACCCTTCCGTCGAAATGGTGGCTTCACTTCATCTTGGACAAAAGAAAAGGATAGACGATCATCTCGACCTAATACCATTAGACCGAGGGAGGCCACAATTTGACGAGCAAATAACCACTTAGCATGTTGCCCCATTGATTTGGTAGCATCAAGTAGAATATGTACACGCATCTCTTGCTCATCTAAAAACCTTTTAATAAAGTATTTATCTGTACGAGCAAAGACGTTCCAATCCACTTGGCGTACATCATCACCTAAATGGTATTCTCGAAAATCCGAGAAATCAAGGGATGCCCCGAAGCGTTGAGAACGGTGCGAGCCCTTATGTTGTCCGCGTAATTTGGAGGCCGTCGCTACTTGGAAGCGACTGATTTTCGCTAACCAGTCTTGGGGCAATAAGTATTTTGCTGTCACTTGCTAATACCTTGCTGAACTTTTTCTAAAATAACATCAATCACATCGTCTGCTGTTTTTCCTGAAGCCTCCCCTTCATAATTCAACAGCATGCGATGACGTAAAACAGGCTTAGCAACAGATTTAATATCCGCTACAGAAACATGAAAACGACCATTCATTAAAGCTCTTGCCTTTGCCAATTTGATTAAGCTCTGCAAACCACGTGGACCACTGCCATACATAGCATATTGTTTAACCTCATCAAGCGCATCGGTTCTTTCAGGATGCGTAGCCACCACTAGATCAGTTGCATACTCTAGCATTTCATCAGCAACCATCACTTCCTTTACCATTTGCTGAGCTTGAATGAGAGCATCCGTATCCATCTGCTTCTGTAAACCAATTTCCTGGGCACCTGTCGTTCGCTTCATAATTTCCATAAGTTCGCTTTTTTCAGGATAGGGTACAAGAATTTTACAAAGGAAACGGTCCATCTGTGCCTCTGGTAATGGGTATGTTCCTTCCATTTCAATAGGGTTTTGAGTTGCCAACACGAAAAATGGTCTCGCCATTTTTTTTGTATCCCCTAATATTGTTACCGTTTTTTCACCCATTGCTTCCAACAAGGCACTTTGGGTTTTAGGTGTTGCGCGATTTATCTCATCAGCCAATACCATTTGACTAAAGATTGGCCCAGGTTGAAAGGTAAATTGCTGCTTCCCATCGGGTGTACGTTCAATCATGCTCGTTCCTGTTATATCTGCTGGCATAAGATCTGGTGTAAATTGAATACGTGAAAACGACAGATCCAGTACCTCTGAAATGGTACGAATTAACATCGTTTTTCCTAAGCCAGGTAAACCTTCTAACAATGCATGACCATCCGCTAATACTGCATACAGGGTATAATCAATTGCTTCTTCCTGTCCAACAATGAAGCGATGAATTTCTTCTTTAACTTGTTGTAATTTCGTACTCATATCTACATACTGTTGCTCTGTAAAGGCCATTTCTTTTCCTCCTACTGCGACTCAATTGACGTGAAATAAGATTGCACGACATTTTGTAAATCCTTCGGTAATTGTAAACGCTCTGAACTCTCTAAATAGCTGTCTTTATATGAGCCAATTACTTCTTCATATGGTCGAATAGAACCTTTTGTTATCGGACCATTTCCTTGTTGCTCAGATACATGGGAACCATCTCCTAAATTGCCACCATCTACTGATGTCTCACTTGCCCCACCAATTCGATTCGGTGTCGTTAACAAATTCCGACCGCCTTGGCCACTTCCTGCTCCTTGACCACCTTGACCTTGTCCTTGTCCTTGTCCCTGTCCCTGTCCTTGTCCCTGTCCTTGACCCTGTCCTTGACCTTGACCCTGTCCTTGGCCTTGATCCTGTCCTTGGCCTTGGCCTTGACCATTGCTCTGGCTACTACCCTTTTGCTGTTGGGAACCACTTTGCGCATTATTTTGACTAGACTGGCCTTGTTGATTACTAGGTTGGGAATTACCAGATGACTGTTGACTGTTTTGATTGTGACTGCTTGCATTATTGGCACTCGCAATTGCATTTTGTAAGGAGTTACTTGCTGGTTTACCAAGTTTACTCATAGCAGTTTGTGTGGCATTTGCATTTTCTGTGAGCCCTTGCTGCATGTGGGCAAGCTCTTTTAGCTGCTCAACCTCTTCCTTCGTTAAACCTTTGCCTTCTGTTGTGCCATCTTGACTAGCCGTTTGTTTATCCTTTAATTGCTGCTCCTTTAATGCTAACTCCTTTTGCTTTTTGACAACTTCTCGTAAAGCTTCTTCTGCTGTTTCAGCCTCTTTTAAAGTATTTTGAAGTTCTTGCAATTGCTCCTTTACTTCTTTTGTTTCCGCCTTTTTCTCTAATTTAGCGATTTCCTTCTTCATATCTTCGATAACTGCCTGCTCCTTTTCAACCTCTATTGCTTCAATTTGCGTAGTTGCTGGGAACATATAAAGAATAGCTAGAACAACTGTTGTAATAAACAATCCGATAAACGCCTTTGGACGAAATAGATTTTTCTTTCGAGCCTTAAAGTCTGCGAAAGCTTTTTCAGCATTTTGCATCGCTTTCGATAATAATGATTGAACAAGAGGATCCTGATCATCTTTAAATGATAAAGCTGTCACTAATTCATTATGTGAGAAATAATGATCCAGTTTATGCAATGCCTCTTTCTCTTTGACCCGCTTCCACCAAATATAAGCTATAGTTGCAATAATAACGGTAATAAAGGCACCTAATGCTATTTGGCGATAATATGGCCAGATAAATAGTCGGGAAATAAGTACGAGAGAAGCACTCGAAAGCAATGCCAAAAACAAACCGTATTGTGCAATGGGAATGCTTCTTTCAAGAGTTAATCTCGATTTTGCACGCTGAATATATTTTCGTAATTGCTTACGACGCTCCATACCAATTCCTCCTCATCGGTTACTTTTCATGTTGGCACGTAATTTTTTAATCGCAATGGTTAAACAAAGTACAATGATGAATACATAGGCAATTAAATAAGTAATCCATACAGGTAGTTCTACACCCGAAAGCTCTGCTAACGTATCTCCCATCTCTGGAGAAATAAGGGTCAGCATCAAGGCACCTGGATTAATAGATGCCCAGAAATAGGTCATAAAGGAGGTACCTGTTCCAATGGCATTACCCATTTGATGAAAGGCCATTGTTAAAAAGAAGAAGAATGCTGTAATACCTCCTAAGAAAATGATTGAGCCATATGTGGCAATCATGGCAACAATAGTTCTCTTAGTAATCGTAGAAAACATCACACCTATACTACCTATTGCTACTACAGTGACTAAATAAAATAAAAATATAGAAATAAGCTGTGAAGGCGACACACCACCGAATAGAAACACTAGACTGTATAGTGGTAATCCCGCTACCAGCATCAATACTAGAAATGCTACGGAGGATAGTAATTTTCCAATAACAATTTGTGTAGAACTTTGTGTCGTTGTTAATAAAATATTTAATGTTTGCTTTTCACGCTCACTACTGATAGCACCTGCAGTCAAACTTGGTGTAATGAAAAGAACTAATGCCATTTGCAAGATGGTTAGCACAGCAAACATCATAAAGCTTGTCTCTGGTTTAAAGAAGCCTCTGCCAGTAAATTCAGTTGTAAGCAATAAAAACCCTGCAATGAAAATACACAGTACCGCTAAATAAAACATTAAACCTGAAAAGCTTTTAAAAGAACGGAAGCGTAACTTCAATTCTTTAACAAGTACTGGATTGTGAAATCTTTCCATCATTGATTGTCCGCTCCCTTCGTAATCGCCATAAAGACATCCTCTAAATCCTTCTCTTCTTCACTTAATGCGTAGATTGGTAAATCTGTAAGCATAGCTTTTTTTAGCAATGCCACCTGCTCAGCATTTGTTCCTCGATAGTTAAAGGCTATTTCTAAACGATTTTCAATGACATCAATTGATGAAATATGCGGATCTTCCTCTAAAAACGCTCGTACTACATCCAATTGATCTGTCACTTTCAACACAATACGCTTTTCTCCTTGTAGCTGGGCCTGAATCGCGGCTACATTTCCATGTGCAATTAATTTACCATTATCAATAACACCGATTTCATCACACATCTCAGCAAGCTCAGGCAAAATATGCGACGAAATTAAAATTGTTTTTCCCATAGACTTTAAGTTCCGTAAAATATCTCGCATTTCCACACGAGCACGTGGATCTAGTCCTGATGCAGGTTCATCTAGAATCAGTACCTTTGGATCATGGATAAGTGCACGAGCTAAACATAAGCGTTGCTTCATACCACGTGATAATAAATCAACATATTCATAGCGTTTACTTGTTAAATTCACTAGTTCTAATAGTTGTGGAATTAACACTTGACGCTCTGCTAATTGGAGACCGTAGCTCGCTCCATAAAAATCTAAATATTCGTCTACTTTTAACTGATCATATACACCAAAGAAATCGGGCATATAACCAATTTGCTTTCGAACTTCTTTTGGTTCCTTCACAACACTTTTGCCATTTATCAGAGCATCTCCTGAAGTCGGTGACAATAGTGTAGCTAAAATAGAGAATGTCGTTGATTTCCCTGCTCCATTTGCGCCAACAAATCCAAATACAACGCCTTCTTCTAAAGATAAGTTTAAATGATCTAATGCTGTAAAGGAGCCATATCGTTTCGTTAAATCACGAATTTCAATCATTATTTTGCCACTCCTTTCAGCTCTATGTCTGGTAACTTCGTTTGTTCTCCTGATGGGTCGGGACCATATTTGATTTCAATTCGAAGCTCTCCATCTTGATTAAAGTATGTTGAAACCTTGTCTGTAAACACTTGCTTTGTATCGACTAAAGGCTCATATATATTCGTTTCATTATTCCAAATGGATAGCTGCATACGTGAGACATCCTTATTAGAAATTGTCAGCTCATTGAGTGATTCAACGGCATCCATAAATTGATCTGGCATGGTCATCGTTACTTCGTACAATCCTTCAGATAGGTACCATTTATTCAATTCTTCCTCGATCTTTTCATAATATCCATTAGCTGATAGTGGCTCTACTGAATACGAGAAGTTATTACGCTTCATTGTAAATGGTCCTGTTAGTTCAACTTTTCCTTTA
Source organism: Lysinibacillus sp. BSL11 (assembly GCF_052928325.1). NCBI lineage: Bacteria > Bacillati > Bacillota > Bacilli > Caryophanales > Bacillaceae > Lysinibacillus > Lysinibacillus sp. BSL11. The sequence continues at coordinate 10,219 of NZ_JAVGCX010000008.1, forward strand.
AATGGTTGAACAAGCATCGTAATTGGTGACATATTGGCACTTGTTTCTAATTCAACACCTACCACAGCTTGATCTGTCCAAGCTGTAAGTATTGGCTGGTTATCCTTTTCGATAAGCGGCAATGCTAAAGTTTTCATTCGCTCAATCCGCATTGGGTTTACCTCATCCTTTTTCGATGGGTAACTATAATTATAATTATTGAAAATAGATGGTTTTTGAAGAACTGTTGTTTTCAGTTCCTTATTTACCTGTAATGTTCCGTTTGCTTCAATATCACCTAGTTTTACTTCTTTCACACCAGAGATTAATGTGACATCTTTTAATGCGAACGGGAAATTATTTTTAACTGTTCCTGTTAGATGTTCATTTTTCAGTGTTATATCTATATCCATCTTTCCGATATTTTGTGCTGATGTTTTTCCACCAAAGGATTGCACAGACCAGTAGCTTAAATCACGTAATGTTAGTGTTGAACCGCTAGCATTTTCTTTTACATAAGAAGATTCATGTAATGGTCCCATCGTGCCTGTGAAGTTATTATAATTTCTTAATGCAACGGCAGTTGTATTTTGGTCAGCATTGACCACAAAATCCCCACTGCGATTCGTTAAAATGGATTCTACATAATAGCCATTTACACTATTGTCTTCATTTACTTTATAGAATGCAGATTGCTGAACTTGTGGCTGAACAATACGATCCTTCGCTCCGACAATAAAAAGAACAATGGAAAGAACAACAGAGATAGAAGGTATTATCCACCATGCATGCTCACGCTTGTCCGCTTTTTTCAAGACAAAATAAAGAATTGGCCCGATTATTAAAATATAAAGAATAATGACAATAAGCATATAGCTTACTGATACTTCGAAAGATGGAAATAGTTCATTAATGGTACGAAGTTCATAAGATATTTGATCAAGAGGAGATTGTCCCTGTCTCATCATTCCTTGCTGGGAAATACTTTGAATATTCATCACTTTGGCTAAAAGTGCTCCGTAGCCGTCCATAGAAGCAAGTGGTTGATCACCTAAAGAGAAAGTTGTTTGAATCACTTCCCCGCTACCCACTTTTTTCTTTGCTGCTAACACTGCATTATTTTCTGTTAGTACAGGTAAACTTCCTTCACTACTAGTAGCTGCGTAAACTGAAATCGGCTGTGTAAAAATGCCGCCTCCTGACAATTTAGTTAAAGCTTCTGCAGAAATCGCAGTCATTTCATGTGATAATGACAAAGGTAAATACTCTTTAAAAATCCCTGCTGTAGCATTGATTTGGTCAGCAGCCCCTAGAAGCAAGGTACCACCATCCTGTACCCATTTTAGTAATGCTTCTTGTTGTTTCTGTGTTAAATCAGCAATAGCCACTTCATCTACAACAATGACATTGGCCATCGCAAGTCCCTGCGAGTCTTCTGGAAGTGTATAATCTTTTAATTGATTGATATTAAATACTTCCACATTACTTTGAGCTACAAATGTTGATAAACGTAATAGTGCTGAAAGTCGATCACTTTTATCTGTTAATGTATAAATGAATGTTGATGAGGGGTCTAAAAAATTTGATTGCAGACGTTTAGTTCCCTTATAGGCAATCTTTTTTCCTTTTTCAATGTTTCCCTCATAAAAGGCAAATAAATCTGTGTCCGAATAACTATAGTCAGCTAAACCATCAAGATAGAAAGAAAATGTCTTTTCCTCTCCTGCTGCTATATCAATTGGAACGACAAGTGCTGAAGCTGCCTCATAAGAATTTGATGAATTAATCGCCATATCTCCTGAGAAGTCAGCTCCATTATTTTTCACTGTAACTTGGAGTGGTACTACTGATTGATATTTCGCTTTACCAGAAACACCAGCTGTTGCTTTCACCTCTAGCGTAGCAGCAGCACTCGCCTGAGTTGTAGGCAAGATAAAGCTCATTACAAGCATGACTAGTAAGGTCAGTGCCGTCCATTTTGTCTTTTTCAAAAGCTCAACCCCTTTTTATGTAAATAGATGGTTACATAATTATACGATTTATATTGCATTTTGTTCCATTTCTTATGTTATCTTCATTAATATTCATAAACTCTTAAGAATTCTACAATGCAAAAAGGCAACTCCAAAACACCCTAGAGCTGCCTGATATTCTATTTAGTATAATCAAACAAACACCGTGCATGATCCTGCACTACTTCAACAAACGCCTCTACTTGTCTTAATTCAAAAGAGGATTCATAACCAATTAGCCAAGTATCGCGTGTAAGACCAAACTCTTTTTCATCATTTGATAGAGGGATTTTATGAATGGCATCGTGGTCATTTAACGTAATAGAAGGTAAGATCGCATAACCGATACCATTTAAAGCCATTTGCTTACAAATTTCAATTTGATCCACTAAAATTTGTTTTCTTGGATTTGAAGCAAAATGCTGCTGCCACCATTGTTGAATTTCTTGATAATAGTTGGAATCACTCTTATATTGAATAAATGGACGGTCTGTCTTTAACACATCTTCAATTGTTTTAACCTCTTTGTCCACCAAATAAAGAGTATCTCTGAAAAGGTGGATCTTTTCTCCTTTCCAGTCAACTTGGCCTCGTACAATACCTACATGTGCCTCGCCCTCATAAAGAGCTTTCACAATTTCAGAACTCCAGCCCGTCATCAGTGATATTTTAGCCTCTGGATATTTTGACACAAAATCCTTCAAAATTTTTGGTAGCCAGTTCTGACCAACAATGGATGCACAGGCAATTTTCAATGTCCCATTTACCTTTGTCGTTAAGGATTGAATCGTTTCAAATATTTCTTCCTTTTTGGCTAGCATTTCCTTTGCATAAGCAATAACTTGTTCACCAGCAGGTGTTGCTGTTAAACCTTTTTGTGAACGAATAAATAATTGGGCACCCCAGTCTTTCTCAATTGTTTGTAATCGTTGTGAAAGAGCTGGTTGGGATAAAAATAGACGCTCTGCTGCTTTCCGCATATTGCGTTCTTCAGCTAAGATTTTTAAAATTTCTGCCTCTGTTGCCATCAATCTGTAAACCTCCAATACAAGCAAAGAGGGCCTCATGATTTTCATCTGAGTTCCCTCTTAAGCTACTACTCTTTTTGATAAATATATTTTTTCAATTGCTTTAAAATAACACGTCTTGTTAATATCCCTGCGAATGTACCATCTTCGTCCACTACACATAAAAAGGCGTGGTTAATAACTAAATCCAAAGCACGCTGGAAAGTATCCGTCAGCTTCAATACAGCGATCTCTTTTTCCATAATAGAGTCAACCTTAATATCAGGTAGCTTTTCATATTCAATATGCTCAAGTCCAAGAATCGATTCGGTAATCATTTTCATGCTAAGTAAACCTTGAAGTCGATATTTCAAATCTAATACAGGTATGGACGAGTACCCTGTACGTGTTAGTACAAGGAGTGCATGTTCCGCACTATTTCCACTTTGTACATGCGCAACTTTTTCAGAGGAAATGATAAAATCACTAATTGGCATTGCTAATAAGTCTTTGCTGTTAGTTGAAATCATGAACTTCTTCTCCTTTTCTGTCCTCACTGTGTAGAACAGTCCTTCCCTTTCATCATATCACAACTTTTCTATGTATGACCATGACCAGGCCGAGAAGAGTTTTTCATGAACAATGAATTATTTTAGCCTTTACAGCAAAAACTTAGAATATCTTCATCCAGTCAAGTTTTTCGTGACCGAATGAAGATGGTTCTTAACTAATAGCCAGCCTTACTCCAGTAGTAAAAAATCATGATCCCTAAAAAAAGCAAAAAAATTGCATAGACCCAAACAATTGGGTTCAAAATCGTTGCATACTCTTCAACCGTTTCTGAAATCGGAGTATCCTTTTCAGACTTCCGTTCAGAAGTCATCTTTGCAATTTTCAACGTGTATACAAAGGAAATTACACAAATAATTATCATAGCAATTAGAGCTGGTATTAACCACATACCCATCGGCAAAACTCCTTTCTTTACCCTTAGTATGCGTCAACCCAGCTATTCGTTATGCAAACTTTTTTAGAATGGATATTGATTGAGCCACTGCCCACCATCCAAAGTTACACATTCGCCATTCATATAACTTGCTTTGTTAGACATCATAAATGTAGCTAAATCAGCAATTTCTTCTGGTGTTCCTATTCGGCCTAGTGGAACAGAATCTAGTGTACGAGCTGCCGCTGCTTCTGATTCCCAAAGCTTATCGGCTCCACCAGTACGCTCGATTGGACCCGGTGCAATAGCATTAACCCGAATCCCATACTGTTTCCCCCACTCAACAGCTAGCGTTCTCGTCAATGATAGTACCCCTGCTTTTGCTGCAGCAGAATGGATCACACCTGCTCCTGCATTCCAAGCATACGTCGCTACCATATTTAATATAGACCCTTTGATCTTATGTTCAATCCAATACTTGCCTACTACTGAAGAACAGTAGAATGTACCATTTAATACAATATCTACGACAGCCTTCCAGCCATTCGGTGATAAATCCTCTGCACGTACAATAAAATTACCTGCTGCATTATTCACAAGCCCATCCACTTGACCAAATTTTTCAATAGCAAATGCGAGCATAGCCTCAGCATGCTCAGGTACACGTACATCCATTTGGAATGTCTCAATAGAGGGACCAGCCTCAGCTATAAATTTCTTTGCCTCTGCTAATCGTTCTTCATTACGACCTGTTATGACAACATTAGCTCCCTCAGTCACGAACTGCTTTGCCATATACAGCCCCATGCCACTTGATCCACCCGTAATAATAATCGTCTTCCTTTGCAACATTCCATTTCCCCCTTCGTTAAAAATGAATGATGATTCACTAAAAGTTTACTATATATTCTCGAATATGTCATATTAATTCTATAGAATGCGAGTTTATTTTCTAAAAAAATATAAAAGAGCCATTCATCCGAATGAATAGCTCTCCAATATAATTAAAACTCATACGTATAGGCAATTTTATATAGCTCCATTAACTCTTCTAAAGTTGGTATCTTCGGATTGTTGTCAGGGCTTCCACTTGCAAGTGCATCCTCAGCCATTTTAGGAATGGCCTGATAATAAGCTTGCTCCTCTATTCCCCACTGTTTTAAATTGCCAATTTTCATATACTTACACATGTCTTTAATGGACGTAATAGCAAGCTGAGCAAGCTCCTCTTGTGATAGACATTCTTTTGTTTTATTAAAAAATTGTCCCAAATCTGCCAATCGATCTATACAAGCATCTTTTGAATAGTCTAGTACAGCTGGTAAAAGCATCGCATTGGAGATGCCATGTGGTACGTGAAAAAGTGCACCAATGGGACGCGACATTCCATGTACGAGGGCAACAGAAGCATTTGAAAATGACAGCCCTGCCTGCATCGAACCCAATGACATCGCTTCCCTAGCATCAACATCATCTCCATGTTCAAAAACCTTTATGATGTTATTCACAATTAATTCCATAGCAGATAAGGCGAGCACATTCGAATAAGGATGAGCTAAACGCGATAAATAGCTCTCAATGGCATGGCTCAATGCATCTATTCCTGTTGCTGCGGTAATTGCTGGAGGTGAAGTAATGGTTAAAATAGGATCAACAACCGCCATAGTTGGCATAAAAGCTGGTTGCTTAATCATCATTTTTACATCACTTTTTGTATTGGTAATAACAGTTGCATCTGTGGCTTCAGAGCCTGTACCTGCTGTTGTTGGTATTGCAATGTGTGGAATTGGTGCAACAGCTGCAACTTTTGCCATTTTCATATAATCTCCTATGTAGCCGCCATTTGTAGCCACTACTGCAATCGCCTTCGCCGTATCAATACAGCTACCCCCACCAACAGATATAATGACATCACAGTTTTCCTTCTGCAAAAGCTGTAATCCCTCTGCTACATACGTATCATCCGGCTCAGTTATCACCCCTATATATGAAACGACTTCTATCCCTTGGGTCTTTAACAGTGTATGGCATTTATTCACAAATCCTAAACTATCCATCATTGGATCACTAATAATTAATGCCTTAGAACCTAGTTTTTTCGCATACTCTCCTACTTCTTCAAATGAATCACGACCATATACAATCGTCCCTGGTGAATGAACAGTAAAAATGGTTTTTGTTTGAATCATATTTTCCCTCCTAAGCTACTGAGCTGTATAGCCACCATCTAATAGAATGGCCTGACCGGTTAACCCCTTTGCTATATCACTTGCTAAATATAATGCAAGTCCTGTAATTTCCGAGACATCAAGTAAACGTTTTTGCGGTACAAGTGGATATAACACTTGTTCAAGTACTTCCTCCACTTGAATACCCCGTGTCTGTGCTAAATCCATAAACTGATTACGTACTAATTCCGTGTCAACATACCCTGGACAAATAGCATTTACCGTAATTCCATCTGTCGCCACCTCTAGTGCCGTTACCTTAGTAAGCCCAATCACACCATGCTTTGCTGCATTATAGCCTGCCTTCCCAGCAAACCCAATGACGCCATTGATGGAGGCCATATTGATAATACGACCAAATTGATTTTTCTTCATATGTGGTAACGCATACTTCATCGCTACAAAGGGAGCAACGACCATCACTTTTTGCATTGACTCAAAAATTTCTGTCTTAAAATCCTCAATAAGCGACACATGTTGAAATCCTGCATTATTGATTAAAATATCTAATGTTGAGAATTTATTAATCGTAAAATCGATGGCTTCTCTTATGGCTTGTTCTTCTGTCACATCACATATATAGGAAGTTAAAGAGGGGTATTGTGCGACGGCTTCCTCTAGAAGCTGTTCATTTTTATCTGTTATCACAATATTAGCCCCTTGCTCAGCAAATGCTTGTGCTATGGCAAGACCAATACCACGAGCTGCCCCTGTAATAAAAACCGTTTTCCCTTGCATACTTCATCCCTCCTACATCCCTAATGAGAATAATATGATTGCAAGTATTGTACCTATGATAGGGATAATAACCGTCAAAGCTCCAAATGGCATATATGCATCCTTATGCTTTTCATTACATACTGAATTGATGGTTGTCACAACATATCCTCCGTGTGGCAATGAATCTAGGGAACCAGATGCTATAGCGATTGTCCGATGCAATGCCTCTGTATCTACACCCATCTCGATATAATGCGGTGCTAGTAAGGGCATTGCAATTGTTTGTCCCCCTGATGCTGAACCTGTTAAACCAGCAATAACCGCAATAGCTAAGGCTCCTCCAATCAGCGGACTGCCAGGGATATTGGTCATTACATCAACAGTTGCAACAAAGGATGGTGTTGCTTTGACTACCCCACCAAAGCCGACAACAGCCGCCGTATTTGCAATGGCAATAATAGCACCCATCGCACCTGCTGCTAATGTTGCGCCAACTGACTTTGCATATTTGTAACTCACTAAATAAGCCACGATACAGCCACTAGTTAAGGCTACAATTAAAGCAGAGGTTCCAAGTGAATTATGGAAAATATAAGAAATGACTAAAACAACTAATAATGGTACGAGACTCAAAAGGGGACTCGGTAGCTTACGTGTTTTATCAGCAACTGGATCAGTGGAGCGCTCAATGAAAATCTCCCCATTGTTTACAGCGCGTTTAATCATCCAATTCAGCCAAAGCGAGCCACCAACGGCCATAAAAATAGCCACGACAATACTAACTTGCCAACCAGCATATGGAGTTGTACCAAGATATGGAATCGGTATCCAATTTTGAATCTCAGGTGAGCCTGCTGATGTCATCGTAAATGTGACAGAACCTAGGCCCAGTGCAGCAGGAATAAAACGTCGTGGAAAGTTTGCTTGTTTAAATAAACTAATAGCCATTGGATAAACAGAAAAGGCTACGATAAAAACTGAAACACCACCATATGTGAGTACTGCTGCAGCTAAGACTACAGCATATGTGGCATATTTCACCCCTATTTTTTCTACAATCCATTTAGAGACACTATCTGCAGCGCCTGTGTCCTCCATGACTTTACCGAAAATGGCGCCCGCCATGAACATTAAGTACCAAGAACCAACAAATCCTGTGAACCCATCCATATAGCTCGTTAGAAAGTTGGGCTGATCTTTATCAGCTGTTTGAGGAAAAAATGCAAGACCGTTTGTTAAAGCTGCTAACAGCGCCGTTAACGGTGCTGAAATAAGTAGATTTACACCCTTCATTGTTAAATAAACTAATAATGCTAAACTACCAAAAAGACCAATATACTCTAACATTTACACCCCACCCATCCCCTTTTTTAGAAAAAGAGCTGTATAGCTCTACAGCTCTAGGTTTTATTAGTCGTTATTGCTTGGGAATGCAAATGTGGATGCTGGGGAGGCATTACCAGCCATCCAACGCTCTGAAATTGTCTTAGTTTTTGTAAAGAATCGTGCTTGATCTGGGCCAAACATATGCCCCTCACCAAAACGAGAGCCTTTAAAGCCTGCGAAGTTATGGTAGCCAACAGGAATTGGAATTGGTACATTGACACCAACCATGCCAACATCAATTTCTGTTGTAAATTTTCGAGCTGCTAATCCATCATTCGTAAAGATTGTGACACCATTGCCTAGCTCATGCTTATTTATAAGTGTAATAGCTTCCTCTAAGGAATCTACACGAACAACATTGCGAGCTGGACCAAATATTTCTTGCTCGTAAACTTCCATTTCTGGTTTTACATGATCTAATAATGTAGGTCCTACATAAAACCCTTTAGACTCTTTGACAATGTCAAGCTCTCGTCCGTCACAAATTACTGAAGCTCCTTCGGCTTCCCCTCGATCAATTGCAGTAAGAATTGCTTCTTTCGATTGTTGAGAAATAACAGGGCCAAAATCTGAATCAGGATTTGTATAAGGGCCAACCCTCAGATTGGCGATTTTATCCTTCAGAATCTCCACTAGACGATCTGCAGTATCCTTTCCTACAGGCATAATGGTAGATATCGCCATACAGCGTTGTGAGGCTGCCCCATACGCTGCTCCAATAAAGGCATTAGCTACCTGTTCAAGATCCGCATCAGGCATTACAACCATATTATTTTTACCCCCACCAAGTGCAGTAACACGCTTTCCATATTTTGACCCAGTTTCATAAATATACTTCGCAACTGGTGTTGATCCAACGAATGAAATCGCTTGCACAGCAGGGTTTTCTAAAAGTTCATTGACAGCATCTTTATCACCATTGATTACTGTCCAAATACCATCAGGCAATCCCGCCTTCTTCCAAAGCTCACTAACATACAATGCAGTCATTGGCACACGCTCGGATGCTTTTAAAATAACCGCATTTCCTACAGCAATGGCCATACTCGTTTGTGCTAGAGGCACCATGATGGGGAAGTTAAATGGAGAAATTGCTGCCACAACCCCTAATGGATACTTTGCAGAATAAGCATTTATTTGACCTCCAACATTTACAGAGTATTCTCCTTTCATTAAGTGGGGCGCACCAATGGCTAAGTCAACAGATTCAAGTCCTCGTGTAATTTCACCTTTGGCATCTTCAATCGTTTTACCGCTTTCAGTACAAATGATTTGTAATAGCTCTTCCATATTTTCAGTGATAAGGTTACGGAACTTTAGTACAATTTCTGCACGCTTAGCCACTGACGTATCACGCCAAGCTGGAAATGCTGCTTGAGCTTGCTCGATTGCATCTTGTGTTTCCTCTACTGTTGCAAGGGGTACCTTAGCAATGACTTCACCTGTTGTTGGATTAAATACCGAACCGAATCGTCCACTTTTTCCTTCAACCAATTTGCCACCAATAAAATGTGTTAATGTTTTAACATCTTGTGCTGTTGTCATATCCATTTCCTCCTCTTAAAATTGTTCTAGTTTACATTTTTCTTTTAAGCTTAAATAAGCTGCAGACATATCTTTTTCTCCATAGCCCTGCTGAGCAATTCCACTATAAAGATCCACTAACTTTTCGCCGATTCGCAGCGATACGCCTGCTTCATCAGCCATTTCCTTAGCTAACTTCAAATCTTTTAATAGTAGATTTGTCGAAAAGCCCGGCTCATAATTATCATTTTTCATATATTCCAAATAATTACGTTCATAAATACGGCTTTGCCCATAACTATTACTTAATACTTCATAGAGCGTGTCTGCCTGAATACCCATTTTTTCACCAAGTACAATCGTTTCAGCGACTGCCTCTGTGTAAAAGCCAATCATTAAGTTATTGAGTAATTTAATCCGCGTCCCTATACTTGCAGATGTACCCAAATGATAAATATTTTTACCGATTATTCCGAATATTTCACTGGCACTTTTATAATCTTCTGTGTCACCACCAACCATAATAGTTAATGTCGCATTGATAGCCCCAATGACACCCCCACTGACAGGAGCTCCCAAATAACGTAATCCCAAAGCTATAGCTTCTGTATGTAACGTATCATTTAATTCGGGATTAACAGTACTAAAATCAATCAGTAGGCATCCTTTCTTTGCATGTTGTAAAATTCCTTGCTCTGACTGATAAACCAATTCTACAACCTGAGGGGTAGGCAAGCTTGTCATAATAACATCACATTGTTTCGCAATATCCATAGCTGTCTCAAGGCCGAAACCACCTGCTGCTGCGAATTGATCCATTGCTTTCACATTCGTATCGAAACCATACACCTGATAATCTGCCCTTAATAAGTTAATAGCCATCGGTAAACCCATATTCCCTAAGCCAATAAAACCTAATTTTCCCTTCATTGTGACCTCCCCATTCCTTGAAAATACAACGGAAAACTTGATGATATACTAGCCAACTTTCATTTTTTAAAGTAACATTAATAACGAGATAACCTCATTGACCACAGTCATTGACTTCGGTCATTTAAATCATAATCAATCAAAATCCATCTCGTCAATTAAAAATTTAATATTTTCAGAATATTTTTCACAAAAGATATTTTACAATATTTTAAACAGGAGGTATTAGCTACCGATGGAAACACTCACAAGCAGACAGAAAAAGGCATTAGAAACACGTGAAAAATTATTAAAAGCTTCTTTAGATTTATTTAACAAGCATGGTTATGAACATGTTTCTGTTGAACAAATTACGAAGGCATGTAATGTTTCAAAGGGTACATTTTATACACATTTCCCATCTAAATATGATGTTATTTTAGAAAAATTTAAGGAGCTTGATAATTTTTATAGTACAGTTGAAAAAAATATTGATCCCTCATTACCAGCAAGTGAAAAAATTCTTTTAGTATATCAAGAGCAAATGAAATATTTAACAAATATTGTGGGGAAGGATTTATTACGTACAGTGTATACGGCTGCTATGACAAACCAAGTAAAACAGGATCATTATTTAATCAATCCACAACGTAAGATTTTTCAGATAATGAATACATATATCGAGGAAGGAATTCAACATGGGGAATTTAGACAAGATGTTTCTGCTGCTACCATACAAACACTTATTCAGCGCTGTATGCGTGCCAATGTCTATGATTGGTTGATACATAGTGAAGACTTTGACCTAGCCTCTGAGATGGCGCAATTTACAGCAATTGTCTTAAACGGTCTTAAAAACGGCAAATAAAAAAGTAGCACTTCATCTATTTTATGATGAAAGTGCTACCCGTTTTCTAGCTTACAAAATATTGTTGTACAATCGTTTCTACTGGTAATGGTTTATTATACAAATAGCCTTGCCCTTTTTGACAACGATGGCGTTTGAGAAAATCGACTTGTATTGGTTCTTCAATTCCCTCAGCAATGACCTCTAATCCTAAATTATGAGACATCGAAATAATGGCTTTTATAATGGCTTCATTTTTGTCATCCTTTGCTATATCTGCAATAAATGACTGATCAATTTTAATAATATCAATCGGATAACGCTTGAGATAACTTAATGAGGAATAGCCTGTCCCAAAGTCATCCACAGACACATAAACACCTAATTGCTTCAGTTCTGTAAGAATCGAAAATGTTTCATGAACATTTGTCATAGAGCTTTCGGTAATTTCTACTTCTAATAATTCAGGTGGTACACCATATTTCTTTAAAGCTGTTTTAATTTTTCGGGCAAAATTTTCTTTTCGAAACTGTTTTGGAGATATATTGACTGCAATCCGTACAGGACGATATCCCTTCGATTGCCATTCTTTTTGGTAACGACATACCTCATCAATAATCCAATCACCAATTTCAATAATCAACCCTGAGGCTTCTGCAATAGGAATAAATTGTGCTGGTGATACAAAACCAAATTTACGGTTATTCCATCGTAATAATGCTTCAAAGCTATTGATGCTATTATTTGCTAAATCCATTTGCGGTTGTAAATGGAGACTTAGCTCATTAAATTCGATTGCACGACGTAAATGTGCCTCCATCAATGCTTCGTTTGGAAAAATAGCCGTCATATCTTCACGGTAGTAGCGGTAATGTGAACGACCATGTTCTTTAACAGAAAATAAAGCTTTATCTGCTTTCCGTACAAGTGTCTCGATATCTTTACCATCTGCTGGGCTAAGTGAAATCCCAATCGATACACTTATAAAATATTCCTGTCCATCTATCATAAATGGCTGTTTTAATACGTCCATAATCAAGTTTGCAGTTCGTTCAATTTTTTGGATGGTTGCATCTTTGAGCACAAAAATAAACTCGTCACTATTATATCGATATAGCGAACACTTTGAGTAGCAAAGCTCCCGTAACCTATGACTAAACATACGCATCAAATCATCTCCCTTGCTCTCGCCAAGGGATTCATTAAACTTTTTAAAACGGTCAATGTCAACTAAAATAAGAGCGGCTTGCTTATGCTCTTGCTTTTTATCATTTAAATGCTGTAGCCAATGCTCCTTAAAAGCTTTTCGATTCCAAATACCTGTTAATTCATCCATTAGTGCTAGGTAATAGAATGCTTCATGATCATTCATAAATGAATTCGCATCTTTAACAAATAGGTGAACACCCACAACTTCACCATTATAATAGGTTGGATGCGTTCTTAAATAAAAGGGCTCTTTACTTAGTAAATCACCTTTCAATAAGCATTTAGGCATGCCAAACGCTGAACCTTCGATTGTTTTGGTAAATAATAATTTAAATTCATTGAGGTATTTACTTTCTAGTAATGAAAAAATATCTAGTCCAATTAGACTGTGCTGCTCTCTCGATAGTGTAGCAGTAGCAGCAATATTTTGATGAATTATTCGACCTTGTAAATCTGTCGTTAACACTGGACTTATGTGTTGTTCAATGAACTGTAAATAGGGATTTTCTTCAAATGTTATCGCTCGAAGAATAATGGCAACGATTGATTCAGAAAAGTGCTGAACATGAAGCACAAATGTTTTCTCTTGAAGACCGTTACCTAATTTTAGAGTATGCTGTTTATTGATTTCCTCAATTAGAAATCCCGATAATTGCAGCCAGCATTGCTTAGTAAAAAAGTTCTCAGCGTTTTTGGCTGTTATATCCTCCAGCTCCATCATTGAAGATAGCTTTTCATTAAATTCAACGACCTCAAACACTATGTTATCAACTTGTCTCAAACAAATAATTGCATCAAATGGATTTAGTTGCATGAGCTGTTGATATTCTGCAAATGGCGCTACATTTTCTCTACATTTTTTCATTCTATCCCTCACTAAGTAGCGTGTTTGCTCTATTCTTCGTCTAGCGTAGGCTTTAATGCATCCTTCAAGAAAATTTCCTGGCTATTTAATGGATCTTCGCTACGATCAAACTCTTTATAATGATACTTACCATTAGAGTCTTGAATACGGGCTTTCGCAGTATCCATTAATTGTGCATTCATTATGTCAATAATACGAGTTTTTGCTTCACTTGCATATACAGGGAATAAAATTTCTACACGTTTAATCATATTACGTGTCATCATATCTGCAGAGGATAAATAAACTTTATTTTCCCCATTATGATGGAACCAATAAATACGAGAGTGTTCAAGGAAACGACCAACAATACTTGTTACGGTAATGTTTTCACTAATACCTGGGATTCCTGGTCTAATACAGCATATACCACGAATAATAAGTTCGACCTTTACACCCGCAATGGATGCCTCATAAAGCTTCATCATTAAATCTTTGTCTGTCAATGAATTCATTTTTGCACGGATAAAACCATTTCCATATTTTTTATGACAGGCAATTTCCTCATCCATTAAACGAATAAACTCATCTCGTATATCAAATGGTGCAACGACTAAATGATTAAAGGTAGGTTTTTCTGTATAGCCACTTAAGTAGTTAAAGAAATTTGTCGCATCAATGCCAAACTCTTTATCTGTCGTTATTATGCCCATATCCGTATAAATTTTTGCAGTAGCATCATTATAATTTCCGGTACCCAAATGGACAAAACGTTCAATTTTGCCGTTACGACGACTAACGACTAGCGTAATTTTTGAGTGTGTTTTTAAATTATTCATCCCATAAATTACAAGACAACCTGCTTGTTCTAATTGTTTTGCCCAGTGTACATTATTTTCTTCATCGAAACGTGCCTTTAGTTCCACTAATACCGTTACTTGTTTACCGTTTTCAGCGGCAAGTTTTAACGCTTGAATAATAGGGGAATTCCCGCTTACTCGATATAATGTCTGTTTTATAGCCAACACATTCGGGTTGACAGCGGCCTCAGAAATAAAATCAACAATAGGGGCAAAAGATTCATATGGATGATGGAAAAATATATCCTGTTGAAGTGCTTTTTCGAAAATATTTTCGTCAGACTGTAAATCTAAAGGTGGCTGTGGGATAAAGCTTTCATATTCTAAATGCTCACGACCTACTGAAATACCTTTTACAAAAGAGAACATAAACGTTAAATCCAAAGGACCATCAATATGGAATACATCGGATTCTTCTATTTCGAATTCATCTAGTAAGTATTGCAGCACTTCCTCGTTCATTTCTCCCACTCGAACTTCTAAACGGCTTCCTACTCCCCACTTTCGCTTTTTCAGCTCTTTTTCGATCTCCACGAGAAGATCTCGAGCCCCTTCTTCATGGATAGTTAAATCTGCATTTCTTGTTAAGCGGAAGGCTTGTGCTGATTTTACGCTATAGCCATAAAACAGCTTTTCAATATGTGCTACTATCACATCCTCCAATAAAACTACAACTGTCTTTCCTTCTTCGGACGGTACTTTTATATAGCGATCTAGCACAGATGGAACCTGGACAATCGCCACTCTTTCACGACTTTCAAGATCTGACTCATCCTGTTCTAACAGCACTAGTAAATTCAAAGTTTTACCAAGCAAAGTTGGGAAAGGACGATACGCATCCACTGCAACAGGTGTTAAAACAGGGAAGATAGTTTCTGCAAACATTTCATTGATAAATGATTTTTGCTTGCTATTTAAATCTTTCATGTCCGCAATATGTACATTATGTTGAGGCAGTAAATCATAGATTAAATGTCTATATACCTCAGTTTGTCGACGCACTAATGCTTGTGTGCGTTCTGCTATTTTGGCCAACTGTTCCTTCGGCGTTAAGCCAGATTTGTTTTCGGGCTTATGAAAACCAGCACGAACCTGGTCCTGTAAGCCTGCAACACGTACCATGAAAAATTCATCTAAATTGGAACTAAATATAGCTAAAAATTTTAAACGTTCAAGCAGAGGATTATTAATATCCTCTGCTTCCTCTAGCACTCGCTCATTAAAGGCAAGCCAGCTTAATTCGCGATTATTATAATATTGAGGCTTTGCAATTTCCTCTAACAATAGATTGTAGTTTTCGGAAAATTCTTCCCCATGTAGCTCGTTTTTCGTTACTTCAGTTGTCATCCATTGTTCCACCCTTCTTCAATAAAATTGATCTTCATTGGGATTTTTAATGCACGTTCTAAATGCTTTCTATGTCGATTGGCTTGATATTTTTCAGCCGCAGCATTCTTTTTTACATAAATATTAAGCTGAACATGATCTTCTTCTGTGTGCATTTCAATAGCATGTACTATATTGCGTTTTGAAACATTTAATGCATAGACAAATTTTAATAACGCTCCGAAATCTCTTATTTTACGATGTTCCTCCCGACTCATCCATGTAGAAAATGGAGCAGCAAAACGTTCGAAATAATCTTTATTTTTATAGGAGGCAAGAAGTGCTAGTTTTACTCGTTCTAAATGATTTAAACCATCAATGGACTGATTCGCAATTAAATAAAAAGTATGTTGGCTTGAAGAGCTTAATTCGATATACTCTCCTATATTAAAAACCTTCGCCGCTTTTGCTAATAAATGCAAATCTTCTGGATGATATTGCAAGTAGCCTAAATGACAACATTCACGATACAATTGGTCTGCTAAATGCATTAAATAATCTACTTCCATTTCACTCCGACCATACTGACGTGCTAATCTTCTAGCATTTCCTTCAAATACATTATCTTTATCAAACGCCTGTGGATCTGTTTGCAAAATCCGTTGAATAATGAGTCCCTCACGTAAACCTCGCTTGGTCAGTTGGAAGGTCTCACTACCAACTACCTCCATCAATATTCTAAATACCTCTAATGCAGGAACAATGATATCTGCGCGGTCAGATGAGAGCCCATCCAATTGTTTCAACTCCTGAAAGCTTAATTGCCCTAAAAATAAGCTTAAATCATCCAAATTTTCCTTCGTCATTTCATAACCATGAACGCTGGCAATAGGGTAATCATGCTTTTGTTGATGTATTTGAGCAATATTCCGCGCACTACCACCAATTGCGATAATGGGTAGAGCAACATTTTTTATCCAAGGGAGTGTTTGGAACTGCTCTTTGACAAAGGCAAGAAGCTCTTTTTTCTCACTACTATTAATAATTTCACCTTTTACAAAACGTTGCTTTAAAGAAACTGTCCCAAAAGGGAAACTATGTGATTGCTGAATTTCTTTATTTTCAAACAGCGTAATTTCGGTACTACCACCACCGATATCTATCGTTACGGCCGATTTCGTACCCATGGAATAAGCAACAGCAACGTATCCAAAATAGGCTTCTTCTTCTTCTGATAAAAGCTGTATTTGGATACCAGTCCGTTCTTTCATTTCCTCAATAATTTTGTCTCGATTAGTGGCTTGTCGAATAGCAGCAGTCGCAGCAGCTATTACATCTGTTACTTCAAAATCCTCAAGCATGGCTTTAAATGTCAATAAAGTTTCTGATAACACTTGAATACCTTCGTCAGACATCTCTCCTGAGGGCTGTAAATATGTACGCAATCGTGCTACCGTCTTAATATTTCCAAGCTCACGAAGTCCCTCTTCATTATTATATTGATATAATACTAATCGGATAGTATTGGAGCCGATATCAATAATAGCTGTTTTTAATTCATTCAAATAATCACATCCTTCAAGCATCTACCATTTATTTTGTTCATAATATTAGGACATATACAAAAAAATCGGACCCTCTTAATTAAGGCATCCGACTTTACTTTCATTTATTTATACTTGCAGGATACCCATTATTAAAATTGAGAAGTATCATGTAAGCCATGGTGATTACAGAATAAGTTGGTCAACACGTAAAATGAGCTCTGCAATCTCTGGCTTACTTATTTGATCCTCAGCCCCTACTTGATCACCTTTATGACGAAGGTCGTCTGTAATTAGACTTGAAAAAATGATAACAGGAAGCTTTTGAAGATCGGGATGCTCTTTGATTTTTCGTGTCAAATGATGGCCGTCCATTTGTGGCATTTCAATATCCGTTACCACCAATTGAATATGCTCCGCTATGTCACTGCCACTCTTCGCAATTCCCTCTAAGTATTCATAAGCATCGCGGCCATTTTCAAAGAATTCAACATTGTCATAACCAGCTTCATTCATTGTATCGAACAGTAATTTACGTAATAACGGTGAATCTTCTGCAATTAAAATTCTCTTTCCAGATCGCTCACGTTTACCGAGTTTTTTCACAGATTCCACACTAATTCCTGACGCAGGATTGATATCCACCATAATTCTTTCGAAATCTAGTAATAGAATCATTTGCTCATTCTGTTTAATCACACCGATTACTTGTGATGTACCTCCCTGATACATATCTGAAGGCTTTTCGATTTGATTCCAAGAAATTCGATGAATTTGTGTTACATTATCTACATGGAAAACGACACGTTGTTTATTAAATTCTGCTACAATATATTTTTGTTGTGGATTACGCTCAACACCTTGAATCCCTAATACTCGTAGCATATCTACAACAGGTAATACCTCACCACGTAATTGAATGATTCCTTCTACATGCGGGTGCGCGTGTGGGATAAACGTTACTGGGATCGGTTGAATAATTTCTTTTACTTTAATAACATTGATGCCGAATTTATTGTTTGCTACTTCAAATTCAACAATCTCTAGCTCATTTGTTCCACTTTCTAATAATATTCCTTTATGTTCCAATGCAACCCCGCTCCTTTCTCTACATCTGTTTATAATTCAATTGTATCATAGGCAATACATTTCTCCTACTTGCTATTTCCATTTTTATCATTAACTTTTAGATGTACCAATAGACCAACGACCGTCATAACGATCAACGTTGATAATGCTACACGACTAGCAATAGTACCATAATCCTTCATCCACAATGTAACAGTTCCATATATGGCTGGACCAATAATGGAGGATACTTTACCTGAAAAAGCAAACAACCCAAAAAATTGTCCACGTTTTTCGTTCGGTGATAATTCAATAATATATGTCCGAGATGTCACCCACATTGAGCCAAGTGATATACCAAATAGACTACCAGCAAGCCAGAACATCCATTGTGCTGAAGCAAAAACAGCGAATATTAAAGCAACAATCATAATAAGTGCAACAATTGTAATGGCACGTTTAGCTCCTATTGATTTCGTAACATACCCAAACGCAAGTGACCCAATGATTGTTGAGACAGTAGAGACCAAATAAAGAACGATAAATTGTCCAGAACTAAAGCCAACAATTGTTGTCGCATAAACAGCCATCATAGCAATCGTTGTAGCAATGGCATCATTTAGAAAGAAATAAGCAACCATAAAGGTAAAGATTGCTTTATATTGCTTCATATCTTTAAATGTTTGAATGATTTCTTTATAACCATCTAAAAACTTTAAGGACTTTCGTTGTGACTTTGGGATCGGCGTATCTTTATTAATTAAGAATAATGGCAATGAAAAGAGTAGATACAGAATGGCTGTTGGAATAAACGCTCGATGAAAATCGCTGTTACCAACATACAAGTAAACAAGTAATCCAAAAAGTGTACCAAGATATCCGATTGCAACACCATACCCTGAAATGAGCGGCATCTCTTCTTTTGTTCCTAGATCACCCATCATAGAATCGTAAAATACTAAACTTGAATTAAAGAAAAATTTCGCTATGACAAAACTTGCAACTACCAAAAATAAACTAAGAGGCACACCAGAGTAATTGACAGTGGTTTGTACATTCGCAAATATTCCCATCATAAACGTAAACAGAATAGATATGGATGCAAACCATACAATAAATCTCTTTTTATAACCTGTGTTATCAATCCACACACCGAAAAGGGGTGAAAAGATAACGAGCAACAAGCTTGCAATGGCATTTGCATAAGATATAAAGGTGCTCGCAACTTGTTGCATGACTTCATTTGTTCCTAAAACCTCATCCATGTAAAAGGGAAAAAATATTGTATTTATATTTGAAGAAAAAATTGTATTCGCAAAATCATAAAATGCCCATGAAAGTATCGGTAATGATAAATAAATGGCTAATTGACTTCGATGTTGTACGTCTATAGCTGTACTCTTCTCCATAATACCCTCCTCTCCATTCTCTATAATAAACAATTAATTTCTCTCTGAAATAAAAAACACCTTTTTTTAAAGAAAATTAATATTATTTACAATATAACAGTAAATTCACTGAAAAATAACTGCCAAATGGTCGATAATTGAACGCTTATTTTCTGTGTGAATCCAAAAAAAGGTATTCAAGCCCCTCGCTTGAATACCTTTTTATCATTCTATATCTATGGTTACCCATTCAGAGGACCAATGCTCGATCGCTTTTAGCACAGGTGCAATAGCATAACCCTTTTCCGTCAATTCATACTCAATGACAACTGGCGTTGAGGGAATTACTGTACGTAGCACTATTTGCTCAGTCTCTAACTCCTTTAAACGTTCTGTTAATACACGGCTACTAATATTCAGCTGATTTTTAATGGTCGAATACCTTTGCGGACCATCTAGTAGCTGATAAATAAGTAGCGTATTCCAGCGATGATTTAATATCATGAGTGCTTTTTCAAATCGTGGACAAATATTTTTTTGATCCAAATGACTTCCCCCCTTTGTAGATTAGTTCCTATTTAACAGTATATCACTTTTTTAAAAAACCTGTTCTAAAAATACATTAAGTTACTTGACAAAAGTTGTTTTTAAAAATAAACTAAGTTACGAATTGTAAGCAAAAAGAAAAGGAGTTACTTTATTATGCAAAATATTGGTTCAACAATTTTACGTATCGTTCTAGGCGTTATTTTTGCAGTGCATGGTTTTCAAAAATTTCAAGGCGGTATTAGCTATACAGCTGACTTCTTTGATAGTCTAGGTATACCAGGATTTATGGCGTATATTGTGGCAATTATTGAGTTAGTTGGTGGAATTGCCATTATTTTAGGTTTAGCAACAAGAATATTTGGTGCTTTATTAACGATTACAATGATTGTGGCGATCTTTACAGCAAAGCTTAGCATCGGCTTTATCGGGGCAGATGGATTGGCTGGTTATGAATTAGATTTAGCATTAGGTGCAATAGCTCTTTACTTTGCTCTCGCAGGCGCATCCAGCTTCTCACTGGATTCTCAACTTTTCGGGAAAGAGTAAAACAAAAAAACCTGAAGGTCTCCCATTAAGGAGCCTTCAGGTTTCCTATTCATAATCGCATCGCAAATTATTTATAATACTTCAAGAGTGCTTGTGTACCATTATCACCATAGCCTGCTGCGATTAATTTCTCATACATTTCATAGGCTAATGCAAGTCCTGGTAATGTGATGTCCATTTTGTTTGACTCATCTAAAGCTATTTTCATATCCTTTACAAAATGTTTAATATAAAAGCCTGGTGCAAAATCTTCTTTTATCATACGTGGGGCTAAATTGCTTAAAGACCATGAACCTGCTGCGCCTGAAGAGATCGATTGTAATACGGTAGGTAAATCTAATCCTGCCTTTAGTCCATAAGCTAATGATTCACACACGCCAATCATACCAGAGGCAATGACAATCTGATTGCACATTTTTGCATGCTGTCCAGCTCCTGCTTCACCTTGATAAATTATATTACCTCCAAACTGCTTCATAATTGGCAATACCTTGTCGTATGTGATTTGATCACCACCAATCATGATCGACAAAGTGCCATTTTGTGCACCAATATCCCCTCCTGAAACAGGGGCGTCTAAAGCCTCTACTCCGATGGATTGAGCATGCATATAAATTTTCTTTGCTAAAGATGGCTCTGATGTCGTCATATCAATAACAATGTTGCCTTGTTCTGCTGTTTGGAAGAGGCCATTTTCCCCAAAATATACTTCCTCTACATCTGAAGGATAACCAACCATTGTAAAAGCAATTTCATGGTTTCTAAATGCCTCAGCAGGCGAGCTTGCCCATGATGCCCCTAAAGCAACAAGAGGTTCTGCTTTTTCTTGCGTGCGAGTATAGACAGTAACTTCATGACCATTTTTTAATAAATGCTTAATAATACTAGCACCCATTACTCCAGTTCCAATAAATGCAATACGTTTCTTTGTCATATGTACAATGCTCCTTTGTTCTAGAATGTCTGCACTCTCCATGAGAGTTCAACTCTATATCTTTTCAGTTTAGGTGAATGAATGGGATAATTCAAACTCTTCCCACAACTTGTACTAAAATTTATAGGTAGGGCATATATACCGAATAAGCAAAAAAAAGAGAGCAAGTGATTGGGGGATCACTGCTCTAAAGGGGGAAATGAGAATGTTGCTGTGTTCATAGTAAGTTATTCCCCATTGAAATGCATTTTAAACATATATGTTAAAATGTTTTTTTACTCTGAATACTGGAACAATCTTTTGTTAGTCTTCTTGGTCTTTTTCTTCTTCAAATGCCATCTGTCTATAATAAGTATTCATTAACTGATCTAATCTGCGACTCAGTTGAATGGTTTTTGCATTTTGTAACCCGTTTTCTACACCTGAGCGAATCATCATCTCACGAGTTTGTTCCATTTGTTTCAAGAGTAGATTGACCATTCATACAACCCTCCACACACAAATAATCATACCATTATTATACATTTATATTTCATTTCTTACAGCATTAACTTACGACAATGTTCGACAAATTAACTTCTTGGTGTTTCAGTATAAGTATAGATAATTCGCCCATTTTGCTTGGCCTCACCTCTAAAATGTTTAAATAATGGGTGTTTTACAAGTATTTCTCTAAATTCGTAAAATTCTTCCTTTTGGATTTCAATACTTTCTCTTTCCCCATTTTGTAATTGTTTAAGCATATTTTCGTATTTTTCCATGAACTTTATTCCTCTCTTTTCCTCATTTGTGTAATAAATTATGAATTATTTAAAAAAAGCTTTACGTTTACCAATTTTTCA
The DNA here is from genome assembly GCF_052928325.1 of Lysinibacillus sp. BSL11. Classification (NCBI taxonomy): domain Bacteria; kingdom Bacillati; phylum Bacillota; class Bacilli; order Caryophanales; family Bacillaceae; genus Lysinibacillus; species Lysinibacillus sp. BSL11. Next base: position 32,887 of record NZ_JAVGCX010000008.1, read on the forward strand.
TGCAAACTGTATATTATTAGTCGATGAAGGAGCTGACTGTCTGTGAAAATAGCTGAAGTTGGAAATATTATCGAGTTTAAAAATGGTCTCCAAGGTATTGTAGAAAAGGTAAATGAAAATTCGGTGATCGTTAATTTAACATATATGGAGAATTTTGATTCCCTTGAAATTGAAGAAAAAACGGTCGTCAATCATAAACGATATAAAATCTTATATACTAATGAAGCTTAATAGTCTGAATAGTCCCTATTTGTCTTAATAGATGATAAGGGACTATTTTTTTGATAAGATTAAGGTATGGAGGTCGAATATGCTAACAAATTCGAAACAAACAATACTATTTCTCCTTTCTTTATTATTCGTTTATGGCATGCTTGCTTTTACCTTTGCTAACCAAGCTGTATTTTGGTACATGTATGCATTCACTCTACTAGTATGTATTGCCATTGCCATCTTAGCTGGATCCATTGAAGATCAATTACCTACATGGCAATTTTTACTCTTTGGTATTGGATACGGTACCATCACATATGGTATTATTCGCTTTGGTTACTGGCTCGCTCCATATATTAATAATAATCTAGTACAATCCGTTCAAAAATTTTTAGCAAGCTACGGACCACAAAATATCTGGCACTATGTTTTACTCGTATTTATCGTCGCTATAGGTGAAGAATTATTTTGGCGTGGTTATATCCAACAACAGTTAAAACGTTTTATGCGCCCACCGCTGGCTGTCTTAGTTACCGCAGTATTATGTGCTGTATCAATTGCCCTTAGCGGATTTATGCTTGGTGTCATTGCTGCATTGGTAACAAGCATTATTTGGGGCTTCTTATATGAATGGCGTAAAAGTATGCCACTTGTTATTGTAGCTCATGTCGTTTTTGTACTATTATTATTTTTAGTGTTACCTTTAACATCATAACATTAATATTTGGAAACATTTTATCTTTACTAACGTTTAATTTAGAAAAGGAGGGTTTTTTATGCAAAAAAAATTAGTTTCTATTCTTGCATTATTACTAACAGCCGTATTAGTTGTAGGTTGTAATACATCTGATAAAACAGGGGATTCAGATGCTCAGCAAAATGAGCCATCAAATACTGCTGCCGATCAAAAACCATCTGGAGATGATACAGCAGGTGAATCAAATGAGGAAGAAGAAGATACACCTGCATCAAATGATACAAATACAGAGGATGCTTCTAAACAGCCTCAACAAGATGTAAAATACGTCCAAAATGGTGTAGATAAAACAGAAAAGGCAACTGAATCTGCAAGTGTTGATCAAAGCTATAAACTACAACAACTTCCTGGATTTACACTGACACAAGAAGAGCCTGGTAAAGACATGTTAGTGTCAAATGATGATGACGAAGTGTTTATGCGTATTGAAACAATTGAAGCTTCACAATCGAGCTTTGAAGAAGTAAAAACAACTATGCAAGATTATATGAACGCAGTGGGTGAAACAGTCGCTCTAACTGCTGAGGAATTAGCAGCATTCAAAGATGTTCAAAATATCGAGGGTTATGTTGTGGACTTCGACACTGAGAAAGTAATTGGGGTTGTCCTTGAGAAAGATGGTCTCATTACAAAATTAACTATTCATGATAATGATGAACAAGATTTAACAGATGCTATGCTTAATATGGCAGCAACTATATCTAAAAAATAATAAAATGCTAAGGACGATAGACATAGTCTATCGTCCTTCTATTTGATAACAAAAAAGTTGTCTCAAATCAATGAGACAACTTTTTTAATAAGATAGGTCCTTTATAGAAAGACCAATTTTCTTCAATAACGTAATAGCTTGTTCTTTTTCTTCTGGGGATAGTACACTCATTAATTCATGCAAATGCTGTTCGTGTTTTGGGAACAGCTCTCCCATAAAAGCTTCACCTTCAGGGGTGATTTCTGCATACGTAACACGACGATCAGCAGGACAAGATACTCGTAATAAGTAACCTCTCTTCTCCAGCTTATCAATGACATACGTAATAGACCCACTGGCTAACAAAATTTTATTGCCAATTTGCTGTAATGGCTGTCTTCCTTTATGATAGAGAAGTTCTAGAACAGCAAATTCAGTTGGGTTTAAACCATTATCCTGAAATAATTGATGTGTTGTTTCATTAATTGCTTTTAGTGCACGTGATAATACAATATATAATTTTAAAGATTGTTTTAGATCTTCTGACGGCATATTCTTTTCCTCTCACTTCGCTCTTTATACATGACATTATAGCGACATTAGAAAAGCATTGTCAAAAGCAATATATGATTTAGAAGTTTTTGTTGTTTATTATGCAACCATTTTTACTTTCTTTATGTTACTAAATAAGCAGAATCTTTTGTAGATACTTCCATTGTATCCATCTGATTAAACGTGTAAATTGGAAACTGCAGATGGAAGCATGTCCCCTTCTGTAGTTCACTACTAACGCCAATTACTCCTTCATGTTCTTCAATCACCTTTTTCACGAAAGCAAGGCCCAGTCCTGTCCCTGTTGATTTTGTCGTGTAAAAAGGCTGGAATAGGTTTTGAAGTGTCGTGCTGTCCATGCCAATACCTTCATCTTTTATCATAAGTTCGACAATCGCACAGTCATTTGTTGCCATTTCGACGGTAATCGTACCACCATTATTCATGGATTCCATTGCATTTTTAATTAAATTCATCAGCACTTGCTTTAGTCGATTCTCGTTGCCGCCAATATAGACTTGATTAGAGGTTGAAATATACTGAATCATAATATTTTTCATGAGTGCATCTGGTAGCATAAACTCAATGACTTGCTTTACAATATGATCCAGTTCTAATAATTCCACTTTCATCGTTGTTGGCTTAGACAACACTAATAATTCGGATAAAATTTGTTCCATCCGTTGAAGCTCACTGTCAATAACAGAGAGATACATGCGTGATTCATCATCAGCATTTAATTTTAGTAATTCTGTAAAACCCTTTAAAGAAGTTAATGGGTTACGAATTTCATGAGCAATGCTCGCTGCCATCTGTCCCACAACGTTTAATGCCTGCTGATGCTCAACTTTATGCTGAAGTTGCTTTTTCTCTGTTTCATCATTAATAACAGTGACAATAATATTATTGTATTCATCAAAAATACTTGAAATTTCATAATAGCAAGTTCTGCTAACTTGTGTTTCATCGACTACATGAATGCTTGCATGTTTTTCACCCATTAACTTAGAAAGGTAGGTTGTAATTTGCCCTTTTTTCAATGTAAATGAATCAAATATATGCTGATGCGCTTTATGAAGAAGTTGTGAATTTTCAACTTTCAGAAACATTTCGGCATATTTATTTAGCCCAAGAATAATACCACTAGCGTCACTAACAATAACAGCATAAGGTAAGTAATCGTAGGCATTAAATGATTGCGCTCTCTCATGTGCTTGGCTAACATATAACTTATGGGCAACATCATCATTTAATGTTGAAATTTGCGCAACAATTTCCTCTGTGTTGGGATCGTAAAAACATTTAAAAGATAACATTTCGTAGTCATTTCCAACTGTGCGAATATTGAAAATTTCCTCTGAACGTAAATCATTTTGTAACTGTTTGACGAACTTAGTCCATTTAAAATTAGATGGCTCGTCCATAGCTAAATAGCCAATATAGGTTAAATTAAGATTGAAAAGATTGATAGCAGCCTCATTGACGTTCAAAATTTTCCCTGCTTTATTGAGTATAAGTGTTGGTGACGAAGTACTTTTCATAAGATTTCCAAAACATTGATTAATATCATTTTGCTTCAACTTTCTCACCGAACCTTTCAAAAGAGTAAAAAACCTCTAAAATCGAATTTTGAGCCTTTACTATACTTTATGACAGCACGATTCTATTATTACAAAATTTAGTAAATTTAAGTATTTTAAATTATTTCACGAACCGTTCACAAAATAAATAGGTAAAAAGAATTATATTGTATGTCAGATACTTGACTGATACAATAGGATGTTGAAAGGAAGATTATTGCATGAATACTATTTTAACTACTTTGAATGCAAAGTATATTCACACAAATTTAGCATTGCGCTATTTAAAAGGCGCAGCTTTACCGGAGTTTAATCCAATTATAGCAGAGTATACTATTAAAGACCCTGCTTTTAATATTGTATCAGATTTATTCCAAAAAAAACCTGATATCGTTGGATTTAGTTGCTATATCTGGAATATCGAAGAAACCATTCACGTTATCAAAATGTTAAAAACTGTCTGTCCAAATGTTAAAATTCTGCTCGGAGGACCTGAGGTTTCTTATGATTGTCACCATTGGTTACGTCGAATACCTGAGGTAGACTTCATTGTGATGGGCGAAGGAGAAACTTCATTTAAGCAATTACTGCGCTACTTCCACGGTGAAATATTGTTAGAAGATGTTCCTGGTATTTGTTATTTAGAGGACGAAAAAGTCAAGATTCACGCTATGCCACCTAAAATTGATTTGCGCGAATTACCAAGTCCTTTTCGTTTTGAGGAGGATCTACCCTATCTAGGTAAGCGAATTCAATATATTGAAACAAGCCGAGGTTGCCCATTTAGCTGCCAATTTTGTTTATCTTCTATTGAAGTTGGCGTCCGATACTTTAACCGTGAAAAAATAAAAGAGGATATTCGTTTCTTAATGGATAACGGAGCTCGAACAATTAAATTTGTGGATCGCACCTTCAACATCAGTCGTAGCTATGCAATGGAAATGTTCCAATTTTTAATTGATGAACACAAACCAGGTGTTGTATTCCAATTTGAAATCACGGCTGATATAATGCGCCCTGAAGTTATTCAATTCTTAAATGATAATGCACCAAAAGGTTTGTTCCGATTCGAAATAGGTGTTCAATCTACGAACGATTTAACAAATACTCTTGTAAAACGTCGTCAAAACTTTGAAAAATTAAAGCGAACAGTAACTATGGTGAAAGATGGCGGAAAAATAGATCAACATTTAGATTTAATTGCTGGTTTACCAGAGGAAGATTACGCTAGTTTTCGTCAAACCTTTAATGACGTTTTTGCAATGCGGCCAGAGGAATTACAGCTTGGATTTTTGAAACTTTTACGCGGCACAGGACTTCGATTAGAAGCCGAAAAGTTTGGCTATACCTATGTGGATCAATCTCCTTACGAAATCTTTTCAAATAATGTTCTAACATTTGATGATATCGTTCGCATTAAACATGCAGAGGATGTTCTTGAAAAGTATTGGAATGATCACCGCATGGATCATACGATTGAATACTTGGTTACAGAGGTCTTTGATACACCATTTGATTTCTTCCAAAACTTCGGAACATATTGGGAAACAAAAGGTTGGTCTCGTATTGGCCATCAGCTAGAGGATTTATTCCGTCGTTTATTAATGTTTTTAGAAACGGTTGATGATGTGAATTTAAACATTGTCCAGAGTTTAATGCAGCTTGATTACTTAATGGCTCAGCAGTTCCAACCACGGAAGCTGTGGTGGAATGAGCGTCCTACAGAAGAGCAACAAAAAGCCCTTTATCACGCTTTACGAGAAGATCCAGCTATCGCAGGTGAGGAATTTGCTAACTTTAAGTTAACTGAAAAAGAGTTGTTTAAGCATACCTTGATTATCCCTCATGCTCTTGACTACCAAGAGTTTGCAAATGGCAAAATTGTACAAAAAAATGGCTATCTGTTAACCTATTTCCGACATGGTCAAGCACCTTACTTTGCAACAATCTACTCTAACTAATAAGAAACGCTAGTCCTGTGATAACTATCAGGACTAGCTTTTTTTATTACTTAAACGATTCTTAAATCCTCATAGTAACAATAAATACTGCTAAATTTATTCTTTCTTCGCTACATTGTTCGGTTAGTTAAGTACTCATAGCCAGCCTTACTAATATAGGTCAAATTACTCAAACAAAGTTTGGTGGAACTTTGTAAAAAATACCCAAAAAACATTCTATCCAATCAGGAAATAAAAGTTTAAATTTTTTGAATATTTTATGACAAGATAATAATTTCTTACTTTTATATGAGGTATACGATGGAATTTTCCTTACTTAATGCCCCACATACTTTAAAAATTTAACCAATAATTACTCGCTTATTAGCGTGGGATTTGTATGTGTTTTTAGCTGCATTTGAGTTTTCTATATTAACCTATCTACTAATCTTTAATTCTTTAATAATCAGATGCGAATTTAGTATAGGGGGCAAAACAGGGGGCGTAGTCCAGAGTATATACACTTGTAATGACACCATTCGACAGATTCCCACTTAATTATCTATATATAATAGAAGAAAGTCATTATGATACTGACAACACCTACCAGTATTGATACAATTTTATTGTATTACCAACAAGCTATAAGGAAGGAGGAAATGTACTTGAATATACAAGAACAAATTAGAGATTTATTAAAGCCAGCTGGTAAACAAGTTATTTCGTTCGTTGAAGAAGATATAGATATTTTGTCAACTCATATTGAGGATGATGAACAGATAAAATCTGCAACAACAGGTTCAAAAAAATTAACGTACTTTTTATTCTTATTGACTTCCAAAAGATTGCTTACATTGGAAAAAGATAAAAAAGTAAAAACTTTTGTTTCTTATGATGTAAATGCAATTAGTAACTTAGTCGTTAACAGAAAAATATTTGCTGTAGAAGTTGATTTCACCTATTTAAAGAATGAGATTAAACTCAAACTAACTAATGATAATGCAACAAAACCTTTCGCGACTGAGCTTGAAAATATCTTTGGTATTCCAGAAAAAACAATACCTCAAAAGAAAGAAAAAGAACCTAAAGCAATCAAACTAAACATGACCATCTTGAATGGAAAAGAACAGTTAAAAGAAAGTGGTTTTAATTACGTTTTACAACAAACTAAACACGGTTATGTAGATATTGTTGTCGACTACAAAGAACCAGAAACCTTCAAGTTAATTAAATGGGAGCGTGTAGAAAATGTCCAAAAGAGCGCTTCTAGTATAGTTGGGTGGACAGTAATCGGTAGTAAATTTGGAAATGCTGGGGCTATAGCTGGTGCCATGGGAGCTAACATCGGGAAAGATAAATCAGTAGCCACACTTTTCTTGAAGCGTGAAAATGGAGAAAAAGTACCTCTAGTCATTAAATGTGATAAGAAGGATCTTGAAAAGCTTTCATTATTGATTGTTGCTGAAGAGGAAGAGACTACACAAGCAGCTGTCACTCCTCCTTCAACAACATCATCTATACCAACTGATGAATTAATAAAATTAAAAGAACTAATGGATGCTGGTATTTTAACACAAGAAGAATTTGATGCAAAGAAGAAACAGCTACTTGGAATATAGTTTTTTAGCCACTCAAAAGAGTGGCTTTTCTATATCCTTTATAAAGAACTATTCATACTTTCTTTGGTTACATCAATACCAAATGAGTTCAGCTCTCTATGTATCATTTGACTATCTTGTAAACCTTGACGGTACACATACTCTTGCATAAAACGTTCAGCTAACTCCCAAGTTGCTTCTAACTCATTTAAGAGATATTTTTGTCTATCAGTAGTTAAAGACTCGCTTAATAAATCAAATGTAATGCTTCTTTTATTTTCTGACTCAATATACTTTTCATCTTTTTTAGCTGTTTCCCAAGCTACATTAAAAATACGTTCCTCCATAATTTTGATGAAAGCTTGTTGCACAATAGTTTGATTTTGCATAATTTATCCTCCTTGGAATTGAGGACATCCACTTTTAATTACCACCGATTTTTATTATAATATTGATATTAAACCGTTTTCGGTTATAATTAATGTTGGTTTACGGGTGGATGTCACTCGGTTTGTATCACGATCTAAGTTGGCGCTTAGATTGTGATTTTTTTATTGTACATACTTCTCGTACACTTTCTTGCTGACCGACAAATCGAGGCGGAATTTTTCTTTTGCGATCATCAAGTCAACTGTATCGGCTAAGATTGGCTCGCGTTCTATTAACATTTCAGGTGTCATTTGGTTCTTTTTTAGCATTGTTTTATGCCCGTAACGACTGGATACAGCTTTGTTCGCAATTGTATTTGCTTTTATAAAGTTTACTCTTGTTGGTTCAAGTAATGATTGATGTAACTTAGCCATTGTTTCCTTTTGATGCTCTTTGTCTAACATCCTAAAAATTTGAAAACCTTCTAATCCACTCGACTGACGGAGTGTTTTAATTACTCCGAATAGCCAATCTTCAAACTCCTCTGCTTCTGGTCTTTGTGAACGAGTTATTGCTTTATAAATCCCTTGTTCAGATATAGCTGTAAACTTCTGATTCATCCCTGCCAATTTGACATGTGTAAGAAATTTACTTTTTAAGTGTCTTGTCATTGCAGCTGTACTACTGTAACAAAGAGCGTCTGATATATCTTTAGCAATCCCCCACCATTCATCTTCAATTTCCACAAAACGAATTTCATGACCTAACCATTTCTCTGTTTTAATGTCCATTAAAATCCTCCACCCACTTTGTAATTTGATTGCTCAAAATTGAGCTGTGAAATTCGTCTATACTGCCTCCTTTTCAATTTCGAATATTTCACCAATTTCGCAGTTTAAAAACTTACATAATACTAACAACGTTTGGAATTGTATCCCCTTTGCTCTTTTATAGAACAATGCGTTTAAAGTAGTTCTTGATATTCCTGTCGCTTTAGAGACATCAGTTATAGTAAGTTCTTTTTTAGCTAAAATCACCCGAAAATTGTTGCGCACAAAATCACCTCCTTTTTTAGTTTTTTTATCAAATTTGTCCAATACACTGAACAATATGATAAATTTAATATAATCTACCATTGTTTAACTGTCAACATCAAAAGTTAAAAAAACTTTAAAATTTGTTCAGACTACAATACAATAGTCAACAAGAGGTGATAAAATGATTAAATGCAATCTAGCTGTTTTATTAGCGGAGAGAAATATAAAAATTAGTGAATTATCAAAACGCACTGGAATATCTCGTACCACATTAACAGCACTAAATCAAAACCAAAGTAAAGGGATTCAGTTTGATACCTTTGATACCCTTTGTAATTATCTTAAAATAAAACCAAACGATCTTTTCGTTCAAGAACCACTTGAATACGATTTTGAAGTAATTGAAATCAATACAAGTGATACTCCAAGTATCTGCAATTACTACCTAACAATCTCAGCAGATATACAACATAAAAACGAGTTGTTAGATATGACTTTTGGATGCTCTGCTAAGCTATGGGAAGAATTTAATGAAATAAGAGAAATTTATATTAGTCCTACTTATCCTGATAAAATCCAATTCTTACTGGATTCAATTCCTGTCACATTTAAAGTTAGTATAGAACAAGAATTACTAGACGCAATTAAAGCTGCATTGGTAGTTGAACTTGATTTAGATGAAAACACATTAGAAATTTCATTAACCTAGGTGATTTTCTATAAATGTCATTTTGAAAAAATTTTTAATCACTCCTAACAATCTTTTGTTGTATCTATACAGTCTTTTGTTCGCTTCCTTAATGGAGGAATTATTTAACCAAAAAAAGCACCAAACGAAAACGTTGATTATTACTAAATAATAATCAGACGATCTCGTTGGTGCTTCCAACTGAGACATTAGCTATGAGGGTTTTCCTCACGCCTTTGTTATTTAATTAATTGTAATTAAAATAAAATTGAATCTATTTACAATTACATATTAACATAAATAACAAACCGATTACTACCATAAATTTAAATTTTTCTTAAATCAATAAAAACAAAACACCCCAAATGGAAGGTTATCTCTTGATAACCAAGCTCAAATGGGGTGTTCCCTTTTTAGATATGCGATTTAGATGTTTATATATGTATATCTTATCGCGATGTAAGCTTGGTTTCAAGTATAGTTTTTTCTTTTTTACCTTATGCCAATTTTGCATGTATAACATATATTATCAAAACAGAAAAATGGAAAATTTTTAATTTATATTCCAATAGAGTATTTTATTTGCTGCTTTTTGGTGTTTAATATGGTGTTCAATTGTTTAAAAATATTTAAACATGTTTATTAATTGTTGAGTGAAACTCTTTAACAACTGGAAAAACCAAAGATATGTCAAGTTTTTTTATTTTTACTTTCTAACTGTTTGGGTATTTATATAAGCAACAACCCCTCTGAAAATTACTCTTAATCTATTGCCTGCATATCCATTACTGTGCATCCATCCATTTTTCCTCTATTAAGTCTTTACGTGAATACATATATTAAATTCTTCTTTATTTTTAAGTACTTACATGAACTATTTTTCAGCTTTATCCCTTCCTTTCGTTTTCCATCTAAAACCACAAAAAACACCTCAAAGACTCTGGCTATATATTTATAGCCAGTAGATCCTCAAGGTGTTCTCGTAGGTCGTAATTTAATTAATAGAATTATAATTCTTCTCTCGGAAAAACACAATATGTTTTTGTAAAGTTGTTATTAGTATATCAGCTAACTTTTTCACCATACTCCACTAAACTTATTAATTTAGAAAAGCTCGGCAAATTCTTAAATTTAATCTTTTTCATTGAAGTTATAATTAACAAATTTAACTCTTGTTCTAAATCTTCTCTATTACCAATGGACGTTTGATACAATAGTTTCTTGATTTTCGGTTGCATTAGCTCGATTACTTCTAACGGATCTATTTTATTTCCCATAGGTGAAACTCCTTACTTAGTAATATTTAGTCTAATTTCATCAATAGCTTTATTTTTTGCCTTATTTACTGCTTGCTGAGATATATTCAGTACGCTGGCAATTTCAGCTTCGGTCATTTCTCTAACAAAGTGTAGGTATAAAATTTGTTTTTGTCTGTCTTTAAGATTAGTTATGGATTCACTAATATCTTTATCTTCAACATAGTTTGCAATATTGTCTGGCTCATGCACATTGTAACTATCTCTGTATATGACATCCTCATTTCTTTCCAACAATTCCTCTTCAAAACATTTGTATCTTCTAATTCCCTGGTCATACTTTTGTGCAGCGAAATGAAGTGCTTTTGAAAAATATGAAACAAGAACTATTTTTGAATAAAATTTTTCAAATTCATTATCTAAAACACACAACTTCTTTTTATCAAAACTAACTTTATATTCCTCATACAATTTTTTATTCTGTTCAATAGTTAAGAAACTATTCAGTATTGATTTTAAATATAATTCTCCCAAGATAACCCTCCTAAAAAGAACGTACGTTCTTAATATAAAGTGGATTTTCCCGAGGAAATAACAACCTATTTTTTATATTTTTTGGTTGTTTTTTCAATTAAAAAATAACCTATCCAATATGTAAGATTCATATTTTACAAAAATATTGGAGGTTATATTATGGCAAAATTAGAATTACGATTACGAACTTTTCTCCCTTTCGATTACGCTCCACATCCATTAAATAGTAATCAACGATTTCATGGCGATGGTAAAGACCGCTTAGGTGGCGAATGGCATTCAAGTAAATATCGAACATCACAAAGTTTTATGATTGACACTTCTAAGGCGAATTATATTACTAGTGCAACTTCAAATACTGGTGTAACGATATTAGAAGAATTACAGAATGGTAAATGGGTAAAAATCAAATCAAAACAACAATCTACGGATACAATTAAGTATGCTACTGAAGTTATTGACGACATTTTGTACATTAACTGTAAATGTGCTTCTAACAATCCGTTAGTTACTGGCTCTCCTGATATTGATTATCAATTTACACTTAAAGTAACTCGTACTGGTAGTGTTCGTATTAAAGGCTATCATGATGGTTTCCCTGGATACGAATTTATGCGTAATATCTATAGCATGAATAAAGGTCCTGAAACAATCTATGTACACAAACCAAAAAGCTTAGATGAAATTAATAAATTATTCCCTCCTATGGACATTGGTTTAGTAGATGTTGGTCGACCATACGATAGCTGGGTTAATAATTAAAAAAAGACCGTTTTCACGGTCTTTTTTTAAACACTAATTTTTCAGTTCATTTAAGTTTTTGTAGATCTTTACTGGTTCTTCCTAAAATTTTTTAATAAATAATCAATAATAACAAATATAGTGATATAAATGCTCCCTATTGAAAAAGTTAAATAGAAAGTATCTTTGAAAAGATCGAAATTAAATAAACTATATAGTAGTGCAAATATTAATGTACATATTAAATGTTTAATATACATAAGAAAAGGATTTTTATTTTTACTGTATTTTTCAAGAAGAATTGATACCACTATAGCTATTAACATAGCTGGTGCTGTAAATGCTGTACCATAAACGCCGTATGATAGGTGATATGTATATTGAATAAATAATGGTATGATAAATATTCCTATAATTATAGTAATAATAGCTGAAATAATTTTATTTTTTAACATCTTTTCACAACCCTTGTTTTTTTCTTAACATCATTGAATAAGACAAAAATAATTCAAAAAATTTTATTAATCATTTCCACCCCTCACTTTACATTAAAACATAATACTACATATTTTGGTAATTTTATTTATCAATTTATTTGTTGTAAAGACATTAAATTGTTTCATTACTTCCTCAAAATAATTAAATACACCAAAATATCCCCTCTTATTTGTTTTACCCGAAAATAACCAATTAAAAACTAAAAATTTTTATATAGATTGGTACCTGATTGAGAATACTCTCGTCTAGCTACCATCGGATTACTTCGGTTAATGTGTTTTTCATTTTCCTCAAAATCAAATTCATCTTGATTGGGGTACTATGGTTCTTTATTTTTAGTAGATGCTTTATTTTAAGGAAAATAAATGTAAATAACGGTTGACTCTAAATACTAGTACTAGTATAATTAAAGTATAGAAAGGAGGTGAACAAAGTGGATTATGATAAGGTTTTAGCTTATCTAGTAGCAGTCGCTACAGTAATTAATTTGCTGACAGGCTCAGCAAAAAACATTAGCGATATGAAGAATAAGCCAAAACAAAAGCGACGCCCCTCTCGCAAAGGTAAACGTCGCTAAAAGCTTACAGAAGGAGGTTAGCGCCTCCTTCCCTATAATCTTATCACATCCATTGTATTATGAAAAATATCGGATATGTAGCTGCTTTTGCATTCGCTATTTACGCTTTGATTAATATGGTGAATTGGAAACAACCAGGCTTCTTCGATGTATCTATGATTGTCATTTACTCACTTTGTTTGATCTTAGTGATATTAAATGTCATAGTATATTTCAAAAAAAGGAAGGGTTAAAATGGAGAAAAATTCGCAGACTGAAGCTAATAAACGTTGGCAAGAGAAGAATAAAGAACGTTCAAAGTACATTAGCGCACGATCAAGAGCTCGTAGTTTTATTAAAAACCATGCGTTAGAGGAAGATTTGGATGAATTTATGGAATTAATTTTAGAACGTAAACAAGTATTATTAGAAATGAAAATAGACCAAGACGGCATGTAAAGGAGTTACTATGTTGGAATACGAATGCTATTCATTTAGTCGTTTATTTTTAAATAGCAATCTTGAATTCTTTTTTATTCTAGGAGTAAATAATTCAGATAATTTCGACGGATTATGGGATGGAAGAAATATAGAAGTAATAGGATATGCTGTGATTTATATAGATTCGGAAACAAATGAACAAAGAAATTTCATATATTTAATTGATTATCATAATAAAAAACACGACATTGCAATTAAGTACACAAAGAAATTTATAGAACAAATGTCTTTATCTGACAAACTATCTGATAGAGAAAATTTTAAAATTATAAACACTGGAGTGTATAGCAGAGTGGTTTCAGAACCATACAAAGATTTTATAAAGGCTGTTGTGAAAAATGAAATACCAGAGTTTATTTTAGACTTGTAAATTGAAAACCGAGTGACAATTTTTGTCTACTCGGTTTTTTCTTTATTGTGCATTAAGTAAACTATATTTATCTACTGACTGGTTTACATACGCTGCTTGATAATAATTTTTAACCCCTCGTAGTCACCACTAGTCAATTTACCTGCATCAAATTTATCAAGGTGTGATCTATCAATAAGCTTTTTATCAACCGCCTGTTTAAGGTAGTCCCGTACAGCAGCTTTAGTTGTCTCATTTGTAAATTTCATTATGTCATCATCCTTTTCAATTAAATCATTTTTGTCATTCATTGCTTCTTCAATTCGTTTCAAAAAACTATTCCAACGTTCTTCTGCCAATATTCGATGTGGACAATATTTGCCATTCCAGTCCTGATGTTTCTTCACTCGCTCAATGCCCCAACCAAATTGCTTTAGTAACTTCGCTATATACTGAATGGCATTTTCTTCTGCAACTCCATAACGAACACCTCCACTTTTGCTGAAGCAAATTTCGATACCAATAGAAAGGCGATTACCTTTCTTTAAGGCGTTAGGGTCAGTACTTCCTCCACCATCCCCACAATGCCAAGCGTTACGTGTAAATGGAATAGCTTGAATAACCTCTTTATCATCTATAGCAACATGATAAGATACTTGATTATTGTTATTAATCATATATTCAATTTCCTTTGCTGCATTAGCATCATTGGCTGTGTTGTGTACTGTGATATATTGAGGCACCATTATGTATGGTGCCTTAATTGAATATTTGCTTGCTGGTAGAAATATTTGTTTGAAAGTGTAAGCCATTATTCATCATCCTTTGGTTTTTCATATTTTAATGCTTGTTCACTATCACTGACATCGCTAGTGGTTGGATCAATGACAATACCTAACAAAATCAAAATGCTTAAAATGGTATTAAAAATAGCAGTGACTTGTTCGCCAACTGCTTCAGGTAAATTGTATCCAAATGCGGCTGTTACTTGCTGAATTAGTAATAACAAAAATGCGAAAAGTGATACTAAAAATGGTTTGTGTTTTAAACGTACTTTCCAGTTGATTTTCATTTGTACTTCCTCCTATAATATTTTATTTGCTGCAAAAATTATTCCGATTGCTCCAGCAATGACACCAGTAACAATCCCACCAATAATAAGACGCACAATCCAAGTTGTATTTGATTTAATTGCAGTTAAATCATCTTTCATATCCTTTATGTTATTTTCTGCAATAGAAATTCTAACCTCATGATCATTTACTTTTTCTTTCAACATATTGTGTTCTGAAACACTTACATAAGAACTTTCCATACCATCACCAATCCTTTGCCCTAAAATAAAAAGCCATGAGAAGCATCGAGATTCAGTACAGTGTACCGTTGCCCATCTCGATTGCTCTCATAGCAAATAATAAAAGCCTTCCCTATAAAATATGGAAGGCATAAGAAATATCATTTATTCTCTTCATCAATATCTTTAATTAATTTTGATAATACTTTTAACTCTTCAAAACTAAATTCACTTTTTTCTTTAGTTTGATAAGTTTTTAACGAATTAGATACTATTTCGAATAACTTTTCTACATCTACCCCCTTATTTGATTCATTATATAGGATTTTTCTAATAGTATTTCTCCAAAACCCGAGTTCTTTACTATAATCATTCAATCTAGCTCGCAACAAAATCTGTCTTTTCATTGAATTGTTTTTGGTTTTAGTTAATTCGTTTTTAACTTCATCAATTTGTGCTTGTGTTCTCTCAATTTCAATTTTCAATTGTTCTGAGATTTCATCTGCATTTTTAACCTTTTCAGTCATAACTTCAAATGATTGGTCTCTTTCTTTTTTATAATTAGCTAATCTATCATCACTTTTTTTATTTAAATAATAGGCAGATATGCCTTGAAATACTGCATAAATTGTCGCTACTAAGAGAGCTCTCTTTATTTGATTTTTTAGGGGATCTACTGTTATAGAATCATATAAAATGTCAACTTTCCCACCATTTGCATAGATATTTATTTCATCCTTCGACAACTTTTTGTCAGTAATAATAAATAAATTAATAACTTGTCCTTTAGATATTTGTTTTATTTCTAATTTAGTTGTATTTGATGTTGAAATACTGTCATTTGAAATTTTTATATCTACTGGCTGACTTGCTTTTATTTGATTCTTGGTAATTTGAGACTCAATTACTATTTCAACATCTTTAAGTAAATTTCCATATGTCTCTATATCTATCGGGACTATATACTTATTATTCTCGATAACAGTAGAAGTTCCTACACTAATAATAGAATTAAAACCAAAAAAATAACTAAACAATAAAGAAAGTAAAAAAGTACCTATTCCTAATGCAGCTGCTGGGATGACTGTATCCATTATTTTTTTATCCAAAAAATCCTCACTCCAAATTTAAATATTTAAAGTGTTATATTCGACAAATTATTTTATAAAACCTTTAATTTCATTACTTTAGAATTATTATTTTTACAATTAATATAGATTTAATAAAACGCTAAGCCTATGCTTGCGTTTCTGTTTGTGTAGCCGATACTGGCAACACACTAATTATAATGTGTTTATTAATGATAGCTCCCCCGATATTTACGAAGTTAATCTTTTGATCATTTAATGTTGCAGTAAATGTTGCTACGTCAAACTCTGCATTTGTTAAGTTAATCGCATGTCCGTTGTTTAGTTGTACTTGATAATTCATAATATCATTCTCCTTTTATGTTAGTGCTACAGAACCTTTTGTTGAACCGTCAACTTGCACATATAATCTTCCGTTTGAGTAAGAGATACCAATCCCCGACGAATTAGCTCTTGCGACTCCTCGAACAGTTGCGTATGAAAAATCTACAGTTCCATTAAAATCTGTAATGCCACCGCCTGTTCCGATTGTTATATCTGCAGAACTTAAATTGATTTCTTGAGCGTTTAATTCTAAGCCATAACCAGAGCTGTTGATACGGTTTGAATTATTGAATACTAGTGACTTAAAACCACCACTTTTACCTAAATACAAATTGTTTCCTACTGTAGCATCAGTGCTAATATCAATTGTGGCACCTTCAATCCTTCCAGCATAAATCGTCCCTAAGTTACCACTGATATCTGAAAGAACACTTACAGCACCAACCAAGTTAATCTTAGAAGCCTGGATAGTGACTGACGTTGATGTTTGGTTAATCAGGGATGCTATTGTATTACCGTTGTAATCCGTTTGAGAGACTTTACTACTGATTTGACCAGCTTGTTGGACAATAGAACTCTCGGCTGTCCCTAACCTTGAATCGACATTAGATACCCTCGTTGATATTTGACCAACCTCAATAGACAATGACGAAACTTGTGTTTGAGTACTATCAGCTTTACGTTCAACCCTTGTAACCTCTGCTGTTATGCTGTCGGCTCGGATATTAAGTTGAGCAACCTCGTTAGTAATACGATTGTTAACGCTTAAATTAATGTTGTCAGCTTTTATATCAATAGCAGCTATGCTTTTATCAATACGTTCCACTTCTAAGCGAATATTAGAGTCCGTTTGTGTAAAGGATGACCGATATTCCTTTATGGACTCTTTTAAAATTTCTTGTGTTTCAGTTAATTCGTCCGATAACGTTTGAGGAATGGCATTACCAATAACCACGGCCACTGTCTTAAATTCATCAGTCTCTTCATCAATAACTTGAGTGACCTCTAATATACGAGTCTGCATTTCATAATCCCAAGGCTCGTAAATTAGCCAAATACGTTCCCCGAGCTGTTTATCTAACAACTCGATTGAATCCAACTCGATAGATATTTCTGGCTGATCTTTTAACGACTTTCGAGCCTTGTCCATCAAATTTTCTGAATCTGAAAATCGTTCATCGCTCATATCATCGGCATCACGAATACCCCATTTAGCAGCCTGCGGTGACGTGTATCGGACAACAAGGTTATCTTTTCCCTTTGCACTAATTCGAGTCCTTAAGTTGTCAGTATTAACCGATTTAGACAGTTCAACGATGTTGTCACCGTATTGGTATACGAAGTCGTTATCTGGGCCAAGCATTTTACTAAAATGAATGTTGCTGTTTGATGTGATCTCATACTCACATTCAAAAGCTTCACAAATTTGATTCACTAATTTAACGATATTGTCGTTACCAAAAGCCTCTATAAAGCCATCTTCGTTAAAATCACTTGTAAAGGTCCAATTTGTATCTCGTAAAGCGAAAGTGGCAAATTCATTAAAGGTTTTATGCCCTCCATTTGTTCCTTCTTGCCTACGCCAGATGTTGTCGAAGAAGATGTGTTGTGCAAGGACTGATTTCACATTTCCTCTAGATTTCCGTTGTAGTTGCTTTATCCTAAACTGAAAGCCACCAGCCTCGATAATACTTTCCTCTGCGATCAGTTGAAATGAATGAGGATTATCACGCTCACTTGCATCCAAGGTCAGTTCAAATACACCATCGATGTTTTTTCTTACTACTGGCTTTCCTCTACATACCAAAGCCTCCGTTAAAGTACCTTCGTAGTTAGTGATTGATAGCATCGCATCACCTTCTTTCGCAATAAAAATACGCTACTCGGTGTGAGTAGCGCTTACTGAACAATATGGAACCTAGATTCTCTTTTTATTTTTAATTATCCAATCCTCAAATAAGATGTGGTTAAATACCAAACCTGCATCCCGATTATCTGAAAAATCTTGGCCTTGATCATCAGTACCACTTACAACTACAGTGTAGCCAGATTCATCATCTGAACTTTTACTAAATGCTACTTGGAACTCTTTTTCAGTATAATATGACTCTTCTTTTAAGCCTTTAGACATAACGCAAGTTAATTCATAACCTAGTAAATCATTGACATTCATGATATCACCTCACTTTGTAAAACATATATCTCAATTATAATCAGAATATCTCATATATACCAATTATTCCCCCGTTTAATGTAAAACTATTTGTTAATTTATATAGTCTAAGGTGTTTTATGTTCACCAATCAAGTAATTCATTCAAAAATAAAAAACTAACATATGCTGCGTTTATACACCCTCAGTATTTGCTAGGATATAATCCTCAACAGCAACACGGTAATCCTCATTTGTAATATCATCAATCACATAAACAGTATTTGTCTTTGGATTAAGACCACCATACATGATACGCTCTGCTGCTATTCTTACAACAATTTGATTAATCATTATAAAATCCCTCCCTCACTCGCATCTGTTTTTAGTAAAAGAATATCTTCTTGTATATTGAGCAATTTGGAACGATTATTCACTTGCTAGAACAGTAATTTCACGTTCAGCTATTTCTAGTTCAACATAAGGTTGTAATTCTTCAGGTTTAACATCTTCAACTGTTCGTACTTCGCCCATGACGCTTGTAGCATAAGCTTTAACCAATCGCTTTTGTACTAATGTCAATCCCTCAAGATGTTTTTCTTCTGTCATTGTACAACCTCCACTTCTTTAAGCATGGTTAATATCTTAATTTCTAGTTCCGCATTGGCGATTTCATTAGAAGAAGGTTTTAATGATTCTAGCAATTGAAGTGTTTCACGTTCTGATTTTTCCTCTAATGTTTCACCTTCAATCCAGGTAGAACCATTCCACTTAGGTCTTATGATCCCCAATTCTGGTGGCACGAAGTCCAGAACGAAGTTATCTGGCAATTCGTTTCCGTTATAATGAATATCTGCTCCAATTATGAACCCATTGTGATCTATGACATAAGCATACTTGGCGTCATTCATTTCTTGATTTGTTTTCTCACCTACTAGCATGTTATTTCACCTTCCTTATGATGATTTCTCGGCGGCAAATGCGACGTTAAATACTAAATAATCTCCGCTCACTACCTGTGACATGTGTTCTGATGCTAATAACATATTACTTCCGTTGCAGTTTCCATTTAGATAAATATAAGAACTTCCTCGTTGCCTTTGAATACTGAATGTAAAATCGCTATAGGGCCTAAATCCGTTTGGCAGTAAATATATTGTGTTACTGTGTAGCGAGCCAGATACCTGCACCCAAGCCTCTGCCGTAACGATGTGACCCAGCCGCCTAACCCTGCAACGGTCTGCTCCGAATGGTGCTGTGAATGGTGATGATACAGGACAAGTAACGAATCCAGAATCAATGTTTCCAAGATCTACCCTCACCCACGGCGACCAATTTCCGCCTTGATGATCAGAAGTCCTTTTATATAACCCACCATACTGTGGCATAATTTTTGCCCCAACAGCATGCGCTAATTGTTGAATGTAATTTTGACCAGTCATCGGACCCTCTGGTCTTAAACTAGTGACTTGAATCAACCATTTATTGTTGTCCTGTTTAGACGGGAAGTTTTGTGGGTTTTCAGATGGTCCGTAGTTGTCAAACGCAAAGTAGAAACCTTGCCTCGTAAGATTGTTTAAGTTATATTCTTGTGTCTTCCAAGGGTCTCCAAAATTACTCCATACTTTAACTCGGTCACCATCTGTTAAGGGAAAAGCTGGGTCAATAACACTTGCTACACCCGTTTCAGAATCAACATTAATCGTCACATCATCAGGCTTGATATGTCCCAATTTTTCTGTAGTCGCTATTTGTGCCGAATGTTCAGTAACTTCCGTTTTGGTGTCACTGACAGTTTGCTTGATATTTGCTATTTCTTGATTAACTTCTGTGAGATCGGCATCTTGTCCAGGAAGGCCTTGTTCACCTTGTGGGCCTTGAGGACCTGTATCACCTTTAGGACCTTTAATGGTACCAACATTGGTCCAGTCATTTGTTGTATCTGACCAAACATATAGGTCGCCATTAATTAAGTAGGCAGCCCCTGGCTCACCAATTGGAGGCAGCGAGCTTTCATCTGGCAAAGTACCTAAAATTCTTACCCCAGTACCCTGCTCACCTTTCTCTCCCTTTTGAACAAACAGCGCCCAATCAGCATTAGACAGGACAGGAAATGAAGGTGGCTTAACACCTTTATTGTCACGTAAGGCCATATAACCGTTACCTTCTAAAGTAACAAAGTTGTTCTTTTTGTACTGTGTTTCGTTGTTCCACTCTTTTAAATTTACTAACCCTTCTACGTTTGGTAAGACTACGTTTATTGCATTTGTAGCTGTTTGAGCTGCTTGTGTCGCTTGATTTGCATTACCTGTTGCTGTACTCGCATCTTGAGTAGCTTGTACAACATCAACCTTTAACTGCGACAAGTTAGAAGCCTCTAGATTGGCGTTATCTGCTGCCTCTTGAGCGAGTACAGCTTTTTCGTTAGCGTAATTAGCTTTCTCTTCTGCAAGCAAAGCACTAGCATTCGCTAATTCTGTTGCTGCTGTAGCTAATGCTGTAGCTACTTCCGTTGCTGTTTTAGCTGTTCTAGCCTCTTGTGCGGCTGTTAATGCTTGTTGAATGGAATCGTTTAGACGCTCTAGTAATTCCCCGATATTTTCACCAGTCAGCATGTCAATTTGTTGTTGCAGGTTATTAATTTTTTCAAGCATTTCGTCTCTCAAGTTATCGGTCAAACCATTGGCTTCACCTATTAAGGCTTCTAACAGCCTGAAATTATAGTTCAAATCGTTTCGGTATCCTTTATCAAAAGAAACACCGATTTCACGCATACGTGCCATTGTAGCCCTCCTCACTTGTAATAAAATTTGAATTTAAACGATAGTAGAAACTGAGTTGCACCACTAATTTGAATGGTGTTCCAGCCAGGATTCAATACCAAGACTTTACGGTTTGTATCTTTGAAAATACTGCTACCGTTTTTAGTAAATCGAGTAGGTGTTTCAAGCTTAATAACATCATTAGTGCCACTTGAACCGTTGTATTGCCATTGCGTACCGTTCGTTGCGTTTCTAATGCTTAGGTTAGTGCTAGCTCCACGAAACTCAATCTCAAAGAGCATTTCTCGCAAGTTAGTTTTTAGTGGCACATCACCAGCGTTGTAAACCTGAAAAGAGGTTTGGTTTTGGAATACATATTTTAAGGTTGATGGATCCACAGCAATTAACCCCTGTCCTGTTTGCCATATCTCCTTATCAAAAGTCCGTTCATCTAATGTGGTACCAGAGGACTCAGCATAAGGTAGTTGATATGTCTCAAACTCAACATCAACCTTCCCTAGCAACCCTCTTTGTTCTACCTCATTCATATTGGTACGAATCACTTTGTATCGTTTACCTTTAAGTATTTCGATATTAGTTGGTAGTTGAGGATTCTCGCCCCATGTTTGCCCTGGTAATTCAAACTCATAAGTACTAGTTTTATAGGTCGGTCGTCCTTCGTAGATATAAAAAGGCTCCAAGTCGCTAAAAATTGAAAACAATTTGTCGCGTCTTAGAGCAAAATCTAATTCATCTGAAGCTATATACATAATTGATAGGATGATAACCCTTGTTCCATGATTTACTGATTCTCGTACTATCCCTGGTCGTCCATCTACATCAACACTTGATGCTTTTTGTTCGATAGGTCTGATTAATAAATCCTGTGTGATATAGCCCTCTTTGACAAGGGAAAGTGTAGCCCCTGTACTGTATTCGATTAATGTATCCATTGACTACACCCCTTAACCTAGAATTGTTCTTCTTGATGAAACCCTGTTACTTTGGTTTCTATCAACATATTCACTGATCGCGTCACCGTCTAATTCCACAACAAAATCCAGTTTGCTAATTAATGCAGCAATTTGTTTTAAAACTCCGATTTGATCTTGGCTTGATGTTAATTCGTAGCTGTTTAATAAGTGTGAATCCATACCACCATTAAGAGCTGTTGACAGTCCAATTGATGCTGCTGAAATATCAGTCTGCATTATATCTGTTAGGCTTCTTACAGTGTTTTCTAACATGCCTTTTGTGCTTGCTAGGCCTTGAATAATGCCCTGTCCAGAAAATACTCCTGATTTTTCGAGGACCCTTGATGGCGATTTGATTTGTAAGGCTTTACGTATCGTTTTGTCGATCGTATTTGCTATCTCATTGGCTTGTGCTTGTAAAGCTGGTACTTGGCTAGCTAGTCCATTACGTAAGCCTTCAATAGCATTGATACCAATCTCTTTCATGCTGCTGATCATTGGATTAAATTCATTTTTTGTACCTTCGCGAATTTGTTTAATTTGTTCAACCCATTCAGTTTGGTATTGCTCTAGCTTAGATTTTGTTTCTGTTTGTAGCTTTTCAATTTGATCTGCCATGTCTTTACGTTGACCTGTTAACTCAAATTGAGCACGTTCTCTAGCAATCTGCGTTTTTTCTTTCCAAAGTTTTTCGTACTCATTCAATTCTCCAAGACTTAGCTGATTTAATGCCGCGATTTCAGCCTGGGCACTCGGACCGATTGCTTGTAGCTCTGCAATCAAGCCTTGGTCTACACCCTTCGCTGCAAGCATTTGAAGATCGTTTGCCCAATCACGCATTGCATCTACTTGACCGCGTAGGTTTTCTATTAGCTTAGAACCAAATACATCTGTTTTACGCTCAAATTCATCAAAGATACTGATAGCATTAGCAATCTCTTTAGCGCGAGCATCCTCGGCATCCTGATAAGCTTTTTTGAGCTCCTTGATACCATCAATTTCAGCCTGTTGTACATCTTTAATTTTGCTAATGTATTCCTCGTTTAACGTCATTAATCGGTCGTGGATGGCTTGCTTTGTCTCAGCGATTTTATCCTCGTAGTAGATACGTTCCTCACTACCAACCTTGTAAGCTTTAACATACTTTTCATAAGCAGCAAGCTCTTGCGTCAATGACATTAAGTTGTATTTCTTACGACGGTCAACGTAGTCCTTCTCTTTGTTGAATTGCTCCGTTGTTAACTCGGCCATCGATTTGTTGTACTCGATTTGGGCTTTGATTCGTTCCTCTGTGCCTTCTTTGAACAAACTAGTCGCATACCGCCAGTAAGCAGCTTGTTCCTTAGTAGACCACTTTTCCAACCCTACTTGATGTTCAGCGTATTCTTTCAATTTATCGTACTGCTCTTTTGCAGACTTGGAACGAATAGCATCAATCTTTTTGGCCTTTTCTTTTTCGATTTTTTTTAGTGCTGATTTTTCATCATCATGCAATTTCAGGATTTGGCGTTGTTGAGCAGCTGTTAGCTTTTTCTTTTTGTCATTCGCTTTTGCATTGATTTCAGCTATCTTGTTATTCGATTTCTTAGTGGCCTCTGCTTTTTTCTTCGCATACTCTGCTTCAACTGCCTTGATTTCCTTTTCGATTTCGTTGGTTTTCGAAGCAAGGATTTTCTTCGCACTATCCATCATACTCGTTGTTGCTTGTACTGTTTGCTGGAAGTTCGGAATTGCTGCTTTGGACATAGCTTCGGCAGATTTCTTAATATAGTCCATATTATTGTAAATACCTGTTGCAACACCCGCTGGTATCCACTTTGCAACTTTGGCCATTTCCCTTGATGGTGAATGAATGCCAAGCTTTTTACGTAGCCAAGCTGGCAATAGTTCTGCAAGTTCCGCAACTTTTGCTTTTACTTTACCAAACCAGTTGTTAATTCCTTTCACTAAACCAGCTACAATGTATTCGCCAATTTTCACTAGACTAATATTTTCTAAAAATGATTTAGCCGCATTCCAACCATTAATAACAGCAGTTTTGACATTACCCATCGCTGTTGAAACAATATTTTTAAAGCCATTCCAAATACTTGTAATCGTAGACTTAATACCATTAAGAATAGACGTAATTGAATTCTTTATTCCATTCCAAATGCTTTTAACGACATTAGCTATGGCATTTAAAACACTTGAAATTACGCTCTTAATACCATTCCAAACAGCACGTACAAGACCTGAAATACTTGAAAATAAATTATCTAGGAAGGATGCAATGCTTTGCCATACACTTGTAAAAACTGTTTTGATACCGTTTAAAACCGATGTAAAGAATGACTTAATACCATTCCAAATCGATGTAATGGTAGTTTTGATTCCATTAAACGTGGATGTGACAATGCTTTTTATAGCATTTAATGTATTAGTGAAGATTCCTTTTATCGCAGTCCAAATTCCCTGTAAAAACGTCTTTGCAGTAGAACCGAATGCCTTTAATGGACCAAGTAATTTACCTATAAAGTAAAGGTTAACAATACCCCAAACTGCTTGTAATGCCCCACCTAAAATTTGTTTAATGCCATCCCAAACGCCTTGCCAGTCGCCTTTAAATAAAGCGCTGAACGTTTTAATGATGCCTAAAATAATATTAATCGCACCTTGGATAACGTTTTTTATAGCCTCCCAAGTTGATACGATTAAAGCTTTAACGACCGGCCAAATAAACTGCATGATCGCTCCAATGGCTGACATAACGGTTGTAACTACGGTCCCAATAGCATTCCATATAGTAGATGCTGTTGATTTTATGCTTTCTTGGTTTTCATTCCAGAACGTAGTTATCTGTGTCCATACTGACATCACTAAATCTTTGATCGCTGTTACAGCAATAGAAATACCTGTTTTAATAGCTGCCCAGACTGTTTGCACTTGCGCTCGAAACTTTTCATTCGTTTTATATAAACGTACTAGTATAGCGATGAAACCTGTAATAGCTAAAATTACTAAACCTACTGGACTAATGATAGGACCTACCAAAGATTTTCCAAAGCTTTTAGCAAAAGCCAAAACTTTAGGTCCCAGTGCTGCCATGGTTCCGCTAAAATTAGTAAACAACCCACTAACAGCCTTTAATGCTTTTCCAACTCCGCCTGTTATAGCAGGCCCTAATCCTTTGAAAAGTTCCCTAAATGCAATTATATTAGGGACAATTGCTAGCAACACACCACCAATTGAAATAAAACTAGCTAAAAGTACACCGATAACTCGGTTGCCTTCCATCCCTTCATTTATGAACTCTAAGATGTTATTTACGATGTTCATTAGTCCAGCACCAACAGGAGCCATACCAATACCTAAATTCACTAATAGGTTTGTTAGATTGCCAATTAGTTGAAGAACACTAGGTGCTGTCTGTTGAACATAGGCCAAGAATGTTTGGAATCCTTGGTTTTGGGATAAACTTGCTGACCACTCTTTAAATCGAGCCATCATCGATACAAGTCCATCCATCATGCCTGATGATGATCCAGAAAATGCACTGAAGAAATAAACAATACCTGCGGTTGCATCTCTAAATATCGCCCGAATCTTTGGCATGTTCGTGTTCACATAATCCATAAAGGATTGGAACTTAGAGCTTCCCGAAAGACCATTTGACCATTCTGCAAAACGTGCTGTCATTTCCTCGAAGCCTTTAGCTGTCGAGGCTGTTAACGGTGCAAATGCTGTTAACATCGAGAATACACCTTTAAGTAAATTGCCCATTGAACGAGTCACTGTTTTCAGCATTGGTGCACCTGTAGTGTTTAAATAATCCAAGAATTTTTGAATTGGTGGTGTACCAATGGCTGTGTTAAGTTGTGTCATCAAGCTAGATACTGCTTGAGCACTGGATATAAACAATGGTCTTAACTTTGCAAGTAATGTATTTGTTGCCTGCATTGCACTTGTAAATGCATTTAACACTGGTTTCTCAGTTTCTTTCACAAGTGACTGATAGGTTGATTTCATGCTGTCAAAAGAGGCTTTAGCATTCTTTTGAGCTGCATTTAACTGTGCGTTTTCATCAAACAACTTCTTGATTGTTGGAATCGCTACAGCTGCAAACGCTCCAGCGGCTACCCCTGCACTTACAAACGCCCCTGCTAAAGCAAAAGTGGAACCAGCTAATGTACCGATCATTGGACCAAGATTAGCAATAGCTACTCCTACGTTAGCTAGTAGTGGTGCAATCATCGGTAGAACGGCAATTATTGAACCCTGTAACGTGTGCTGCATCAGCTCGCCAAAGGCACGAATATCTGTCGCAATACGTTGTATTTTTCTTTGGAAGTTTTCTATTCGCGCCTCAATTTTGACAACTACCTTATCTCGTACAAGCGCTGCTATACGAGCTCGAATCTCAGCCATTCGTCTGTTGAATTCGGATATATCTGCACCAATTTCTACACGTACATCATTTGCCGAAGTGCGAATGGCCTCGCGAACTTGCCTCATACGTGCCATAAACTGCGTTATCCGAGCTCCTATTTGAGCAGTGAAGTTTCCGTTCATAGCATTCTCCCTTCTATGGCTTCCAGTCTTTTAATGCTGCCATTGCTTTTGCATGTTTCCGTTTCTTAACTTCTGGATCTACTTCTTTTTGATTTATCGATTTTCTTACTTTATCCGCATCAAACAGGTCACTCTTCGGATTAATGCGTGACTTATTAGTTGCTACACGGTTAAACATGGCTGCATCTGCTAATGTTTGATAATGATCAATGCGAGCATCTTGAGCCCCTTCCAAAAATGCTCTAAACTCACTAGGACGCCAAGATAGAATTAACTCTGGATCATAGACCCTTAAATATCTTGCTGCGTCTCGATAGATTTGTCGGATTTCACTAACGCGATCTGTTTGTTCCCTAATAATTCGGCTCTCGCTGATTTCAGCATTTCGATTCCAACTGCTGCTTGTTCTTTTTCTTCCTCGGATGCTACTGATTCGAATAGCTCTAAGTTCTCCCAGAATGTCTTGACAGCTTTTTTGAAAAAACCCGATTCATCAATTTCTCTGAAAGCTTCTTGGAATAATGGTTCTACATCTCCATCTTCTTCGATGCGCTTTTCTAGAGCTGCTTCAATTTCTGCTTTGCTAGGCTGTTTAGATAAATGAGCAAGACCGCACATCCAAAATGCACGTAAAGCATCTAAATCAAATTGCAATAAGCCTTGATAGATCTGATTAAATCCACCTGGTCGGTTTCCATGAGCATCTAAATCATTAAATTCTTTATCCGCCTTATTTTTAAAAGCAAAAGTAAATTTTGCTGTAAGAGTGTTTTCACCAATTAATAGTTGAGCCATTTATAATCATCCTTTTCTGTTTGTTTTCAATAAAAAAGAGAGCTGATTAGCCCTCTCTCATTCGTTTATAGAGTTACTGTCACTGCTGTAGTCGCTGTAAATCCACCATCGACTGTCGTTGCTGTAATCGTAGTTAAACCTTCTCCAACGCCTGTTACAACGCCTTGTGCATTTACAGTAGCAATTGCTTCATTGCTTGATGTAAATGTCACTGATTTATTTGTGGCATTCACTGGCACTACATTAGCGACGATGTTGCCAGTGGCACCTTCGGCAAAAGTTAGCGTTGTCGGATTCACCGATAAACCTGTTACTGCAACAGGAGTTGTTGTTTCTTCACCATTAAACTCCCCAGTTTTTTCGCCAGGAGCCTCGAAATCATAATCACCGAAGTTCAGTACATCATCTGGTAATGGATTTAATTCACCTTGTTTAGATGTATTAAGAACCTGTAGAGTTGCTGAAATTTCTAAGAACCCATCTGTAGGCGCTGATTTTTCAAGTGATTCTACGTATGTGTAAGCAAACAACGAATTGTGCTTACCATTCTTGTTTAAGTGTTTTTCAACTTCCCAAATTTTAAGTTGTGTTCCTTTCACAATTGAGTCAAGAACAGCAGCTTGTCCTGGATCATCTGTATTGCCATAAAACGTAACATCCAAGGATTCTGATAATTGTCCTGGACCTAAGATACGGCCGAATTTTGTTTGTTCATCCGTTAACTCTCGTTCATAAGAATGTGTATGTTCAGTTTGATCTCCAATCAAAAAACCATCAGCAGCCAATACGTTGTTAGTAGGTTGCACTAACAATAGACTGTCTTTACCGTTTAAACGTGCCATTTAGCTTTTCCCTCCTAAAATAAAAACAGCCCCATAGGACTGTTAAATGTTTTGTATTATATATTGCATTGTTAAAATGCCATGCTTTACACCCGGCATATTATCGTCTATCACTCTTGATTCACGTCTTTCGGCCCTTAAGACTGTCGCATTCGGAATAATATAATTACGTGTAATTAGAGCTCTCTGACAGGCAGATAACATCTCATAAGTAATACGTTTGCCACTATAATCATCATTATCCTTCCACCACGTATGAATGGTGAACGTGATGATTTCGATATTATTTGTTTTAGTGTCATTCGGTGATGAATACGGCTCTGATATTGTCACATAAGGATATGGGGTGTTTTCGTCTACTGCATCATAAACACCTAAATCCCATTCATCTTTTCTAGTGATGGCCGTTAGTACTTCACAAGCAGTGAGCTTTTGAAAAATAGCTTTCTGTAATTCAAAGTAAGGCAAGGCATAATAATTCGTCATAAGCCTAATCGCCTCATTTCTGTTTCAAAATAATCCCTTCCAGCATCAACAGCAGGACCCCAAAATGGTTGAGCACTCATACCTTCAGTGGTTACATAACGCCCTAGCTTTGTACTGAAATAAGTCCAAGGTGTTCTACGACCATTTCCATTTTGAGCATAGATACCAGTACCGTACTCGACATATATGGCATAATGAACGCCAACCGTAACAACAGCGTTATATTTTCCGAGCATCTTCATCTCAATTGAGTCTCGCAAGCTACCATCATCAACAGGAGCTAGAGCCTTGGCCTGCGTTTGTATAAGTCGCGCTGTCTCATAAACAATGTCTGATATCTTATCCAAAAGACCTTCTTCAAATCTACGTGCTGCCCTTAGCAACACGCGTCCTCCGAATGTAATCCTAGCCATTATTCCGTCACCAACTTTAATGCCACGCGCATGATTTCGTGTTGACCACCTTGGTCCTCGGCTCTACCAGCAAAAGCATATATTTCACCTTCATAGCGAAGCCGCATGCTAGAAGTCAAATCGGTTCTGTAAGGATAATACATATATCTTTGTAACGGATTACCTAACTGTTGAGCATAATACTGCTCTTTACTAGATGGTGTATCCACAAATGCACCGAAGTCATAAACTGGATGCCAATCTGTTTTAAAGCCCCCAGCGCCATCAGATATACGCTTTTTCTCCACCACTTCAACTGTATGAGGGAATTCATCGAACGGGCTGAAATACATGGAATTTCGCCTTTCTGCATGCATCATAAGGCTTTAGTAAATCTGTTAAAGCACTAGGTAATGTCCCGAAGTCGAAAGTATAAGAAACGCTTCCCATTGATCTCCCTTTTAAAGCACCGTTCCCAGTGAAAAAGTTAGTGGCTTTTGCTAGGAAAATCTTTAAAGCACTTGGCAAAGTGGTAGGCGTAAACTTTTGGCACAGTTGATCGTTAAGCATATCGAGCACTAATGGCAACATGACTTTGTAAAATTCATCATTCGTTGAAGATTTGTCACCACAAATAACTTTGTAATACTTTATTTCTTCATCTGTAGGTGTCCAAGTCATCAGGATCACCTACTCTGCATTTTCTGATTGAGCAGTTTGTTTGGTTTGACGCTTCGGTTTGGCTTCTTCCATAGCCACTTCATTTACTTCCTGTTTCGCTTCTTCAAAGCTTGCTACAAGTTCTTTCGTCTGTAGTTCTTCGAATAAATCTTCAGAAACATTTTCAGCAACTTCTCCAACCTTTAGATGTTTACCGTTTACCTTTGCATTTTTGGCTAATGTAACGTTGTAAGGCATAATATTTCCCTCCTTAAAATAAAAAGAGATAGCTCTTTGCTATCCCTTAAATAGTTGCTACTTTTGCGATAAATACTTTATCTGCTTGTTCAAATGATGGTAATGCTATTTGAGAAACAATTGTTTGAACGTTTACCGGATGCACAATCTTGTTCGTTGTTACAGCAACCCCAGTATTGACGATTGAAACATCGGCATCTGTAACGCCCGTCATTAGATCGCTTTCCTCTGGTGTTGTTCCGTACATTGTCTTACCAAGCGCACCAGGAGGTAGTAATGTTACAACGCCATCTGGGAAGTAAGACTTTGTAATGCCGTGCTCGTCTACAAACATATCGTCGTAAATAGCAAACTGCATATTTGTTTTACGAGATAAATAGTTTAATACATCTTCATCGGTTAAGATGATGTTTTGAGCACCTAGTGGGTTCATGTCCTTTTTAATAGAATCATGATTTGCAATTAATGCAAACGTAGCACTCGTTAAGATAGCTCGAGTTGGTTCTGTACCAGTACGCTTTCGTACAGCTTTCTTCCAAGCCAAAATATCTTGTACTGGCGTAGAAGTAGCTTGGTCCCATGTATCAGTACCAGTCAATGTTTCGAATTGATCTGCTGCAAGTTTGTAATCATACGTATGATATGCACCTTCTGATGCGATTTGGATTTTACCCTCTGATAATAATTGCATACGCATACGTTCTGTTGTCGCTTCTGCACCATCTACAAGTGTTTTCATGTCATCAAAAACAAATTTAATGACTGCATCAGCCATTTTCGTTTGTCCACCTTGTAAAAGTGTGTTGATTTGCTGACGTTCTTTTTCTTTAACTATCATTCTTTCACGGAAGAATGGCATTTCAGTCTGAATAGCAGAAACACCAATGCGATCACGGACAGGGGCTTGTGCATCAAATGCAGATGACTTTAAAGCTACTGGCAATCCAGCGCGCCCTTTTAAATACGATAAATCTAGTCCTAATTGTTTGTCAGCTGGGAATAAAGCTGCGCCCAACGCTGGCTTCTTGTTTAAATTTGTTGTAACGATAAAATCAGCAATGTTACCAGCTGTCACTAAATCATAAATTGTTGGCATACTCTTTCACTCTCCTAATCTTATTTCATGAATGTAATTTGTTTTAAAGCACCAATTGCCTCAGCAGATGGCTGTACTGGAAGTTTTGCTAAATCAACAAAACCATGAATCACGACTGCCCCAACTGCCGGTCCATAAGTAACGTCAACATCATATCGACTTACACCCTCTGCTGTGGCATCGTTAGCAGCTTTCGCTTTCACCGAACGATCAGCAAGCATGCCTCCACCAACAATCGTTCCAGCAGGAACAATCTTCTTACCATCAGTATTCGCTGTAATTCCTGTATCATCAAATGTTGCTGTCATTGAGACATGATGGTCAGGGTACTTCAAAATCTCTTTACCACTTGCATAATCTGTAACTACAAATTTCCCCATTATCACTCACTCCTGTTATTTAAAATAATGTCCTTGTGCTTCCTCTGCCTGCTGCGTTACTTCAGTACCTTGAGCTAACTTTGAACCATAAGAAGGTTCATTTCCTCCTGTATGACTGCCACCACCAGGATTGCGAGCAGAACCTTTCATACGCTCTTCCACACTTACTTGGACAAAGGCATCGAAGTCTGTTTTAAACTCGTCTAAAAACGTATTTGTAGCCGTTTCATCAGCTGCTAAAAACTTGTCAGCGTACTTAGTAGCAAATTTCGCATCATAACCTTTTTCAGTCATGTACTTGATTGCACTTTCACGCAATGCAGCTCGCTGTTCTTTCTGTTCGTTTTGCTGTAGTTTTTCTTCAAGTTCACGAATACGTTTTTGTTCTGGTGTTTCTTGAGGATTTCGTTTTGACACTTCCTCATCAATTAATCCTTGTAGGTGGTTAGACTTCCAAGTTTCTAAAGCTGTATTGTGGTGTTTATCCTTCTCGGAATCTAGCTCGCTCTTAATTGCTGCGTTCGCTGTTGCTGCCGTTAATACGTCACCCTTCTCCAACGATTTGAAAATATGCTGAACGAAAGCCGACTTGTCACCAGCCTCAACGAGTGTTTTTAATTCATCAAAATTGACTTGCATGTGTTTTCCTCCTGTCCTTCGCACGCTTAAACCCACGAAACACTTAGTCATTTGTTCTTTATAGCGTCTACAAATGCTTTAAAAAGACATATTTTCAACATCGTGTTTTAAGATGTTTTGAAAAATGGATTCTTGAAGGTTTCCGCTGTTTCTTTATCCACTTGTAAGAAGTGACTTAGATTTGCATCATTAAATGATGCGACCAAAACGTCTTTGTTGTAGAAATCCACAAAATTATTGTGCTTACAAACATCAGTTACATCTTCTACAGAAATACTTACATTAGTTTTAAGACATACAAGGTAATACACTGTGTACTTCACCTCCTTTTAGACAAAATAAAAAGCCGTATGACTACGACTAAAATTACTCCAAATTTCATCTAGACTTACATTATTTAGTTAACTATCATAAAAATGAGGTGATACTTTGTCAGGCATTTTTAAATACACAAAATATATTCTTATGTTTATTTCTGCAATTCAGTTAACAAGGTTTAGTCCAGAATATTTAGAACCAATACTTCTTTATGAGTATCTAGTATTGATAGCGTTTTGTTTTTTTCTTGGCATACTGGAAGATTTTTTAAAGCCAAGTAAAAAAACAAATATTTTAGTGCGTGTAGCCATTATCATTTGTTCTCTTGTGTTATTAATTACATCAGTCTCTCTCAAATCCACTACTACAATTATTTTTTCAATATTGATGTTTATTGCTATCAGTTTCTCAGTTTATTTAGAGATTAGGCAAAAGGATTAAATCACCTTTTGCTTTTACCCCTCTCCACTGAATTGTTTTCTCCATTCTTCATAACTCATGAATGGAACTGTTACACTCGGCGGTTTAACCTGTTTATACGCTTTGTTAAAAGCTTGCCTGTAAGTTAGTCCTTGATCAGACATATAAGCATCAATACGAGCAGCTAATTTCTTTTGGTAGGTATCATCCATGTAATCCCTACCTCGTCTGTACTCTGGTAACTTGCCATCAACCATATATATCGTATGGCAACGACACTGTATATCCATCGAAGCAATGCCCCAAAGACGTGGTGCTTTTGATTTCCACTTGCCATAGTGATAGTAACCATCTTTATCAGCTTTCTGACCGTCTAACTTTCTATGCGACTTCCTCACTCTGGTATCAAGCGAGGACATCCATACCTTTGTTAATTTTGCTGTTTTGCTCGCCTGTTCCTCAATAGCTAGGTCAACTTGCGACCTTACTCGACCACCTTCTGTTCTGGCAACAAGAATAGTCTTTTTCCTTGTCCATCCCATTGCGTTCTCGATTCGAATTGCCATGTCTGTGTAGCTTTCACCAGCCTGTAGGCTTTGAGCTATCTCGATGTTCAAACGCCTAATAATTTCGTTCCTATGAGCTTCAAATATCTTCGGAAGTGTTAAAAATTCAACAGGATTTGTTAACGCTGCTTGAATCACCTCAACAGATGGTATTTTAAAGCCCATTTCTTCGCCTGTAGACTGTTGTAAGAGGTAAGCCATCAATAAGTATCTCTCAATGTAAAGACGCTCCTGTGAAGCTTGTATAAGCTTAATAATCTCTTTGTAATCAGCGTTCAACTGTTGAGCTATCAACTTCATTTCTTGATTAAAGCGATTGTACTTGTTAACGTCAGTCCAGGTAGCTTGGCCGTTCTTCCCAAATTTCTTATGCATCTCAAGCATTTGTGCAAGTATCGTCTTTAAACGTCGCGCAAAAACAACCTCAATGTCTCTCTCGGCTTTAGCTTCTAAATCATCTAAGATACGATTGATTTCCTGTTGATTCACGAGTCATCATCTTCTTTTGGATCATTATCGTCATCCTCATTAAGAGGGCCAAGATCATTACCGTATATTTTTAAATCTTCCTGCATTGCTTCACGTTCTGCAGCTACATCATCTACAAACGGCAATAACGATAAGCGAGTATCCTCACTTACAAAACCTTTCAATGCTTGTGATGTTTGAGCAGCTTCCAGTAGGTTCTTAGGAAGATTTCTCTTAAACTCAAACCATATCTTAAGGTAATCTTCTGGCTGACAGTAACCAAGTCTAGCCCATCCACTACACAAAACTTTGAATTGATACTGAAGCGTTGTGCGATTCTTTTGCTCTCCCGTGCCTGCCTTATGTTCTAAAGCCATAGTTTTCATCAGAATGGCAATGCCAGATAGATTAGAAGCAAACTCCTCGCTTGTGAAATCTACGCTCTTACCAATACGCATGATGTTCTTTTCAAGTCGTTCTAGTAAGTGTTCAATCATGTTGTCGTTGACATTCTTTGTTAAGAATGAAACCTTCGCATCAGGACCCCAAATTTCCAATGCCCCTGACTTCTGCATCTGTTGTATCTCTTCTGGTTGTAGTCCAATGTTATGAAGGATTAACAATGCCAAACGCATTGATTCTACTTCACTACTAGCATCTGATAATGCTCGGTCATACGCATCAATCAAGTTCATGATACGCATAGCTGCACCCTGCATTTCATCATTGTTCTCCATACCAAACAACGGATTGTACATAAAGCCGTGCTCTTGATAGCCTGTTAACTCAAATGTGCCGTTAAGATTATCGAAGTACCAAATAGTGTCGGCATCGTAAAACTCTACCTTGGTGACGTTTTGCTTGTTAGCTTGCTGATCTAAAACGAATGTGTCATAGTAACGCATGCTGTATTTTGGTTCAGCAATTGTTTCTTCGAATAAAAAAATAACCTCGTCCGTATCAACATTCATAATACGTAGGACGGGTTTGTTATTCTCTAAGGCCACATAAGCTAAACGAGCTCCATAGCCAGCTATATCGGTTTGTTTTCCTAATGATGCGTCTTTATCAGCAACAGCATTTCTAACCCTAAAGTTGTCTATTTCTGTTGCTAAGGGCTGTAATCTCGGCTCATCACGTACACCTTCGACAGTATAGTTAACAGGAATACCATACATATAACCCACTTTGGTATCTACTATGTCGGCATCAAAGGCTGTATTTACCTTGTTATTAACGAGTGCATCTAACCTACGCACCTTGTCATTCTCCAAATCAAGAGGAACAGGGTCTCTCGTTAGAATTGGCACGCCATCAGTACTAACCTCATAACGTTTCTGTAACAACTGCACATCCTGTTTAATCGACTTATGATCAGCAATTAATTTAGGAATAAGCGTTTCGTTAAAGCCAAACTGATCGATGTACTCGATGTATGGTTGAAACACTTGCATGCGTTTAGCAATGGTTTCTTTTCGATTTAGTTGATTAACATTCATTCTTATCACCTACCTCTGTAACCAGCATTCATACCTTTAACGTTTGTTACCTCATAATCATCAAGGCCATACCACATAGCACTAAATGTATGAGGGTCAATATTAAACTCTCCAGGTATTGCTTTGCCGTTCTTATCTTTTTTCTGTGTTAGATTTTTCAACTCTCTGATTGTATTTGGGCAATCCTTTGAAACAATTATCTTTTTAAATCGCTTCATTTTCTTTGTATTTTCAACTCTCGTTAACTTGTAACATGGTAAAATGCGAAAACCTCGTTGCTGTAGGTAGACAATAGTTTTAGCTTCGGCGTTATCGCCTTTAATCATTACCTTTTGTAATCCTGCTTTCATCATATCCTCAGCAATCTCAGGGTCTGTTTTACCCTTGGTGTAATACTCCCAAAAGATATATAGCCATTTCTTTTCAATGTCTACAGCCATACGCACAATTGCATTATATGAATCAGAAAAACCAAAGTCCATGCCGTTTTTATATACCTTGTCAGAAGTCAGTTGAGCTTGTACATCAGCACTATCCCATACTTCTAATTGAGGTAATATCTTTTCACCATTCGCTCCGAATTTACCTTCTCTGGCTACTCTGTGTAGATCGGGGTCATAGTTCTTCATGTCGTCTAGTTCATCGATATACGACTGTGGAAGGAACATATTATCGTCAGCTTTTGAATGATGGTAATACGTTGTTTCAGTTTTGATTTCTCTCAACTTGTACAACTCTTCATCATCTAATGTTGTTTTTTCATTTTCTTCATCCACAAAGAAATGTGTATATATCCAGTTCGTTTCATCTACTGGATTTGAAGAAAGAATCATGTGTAACGATAAATTACGGTGACGTAAACGACCAACTAGCTCTTTAAAACCCTCATACTTAACTTCCGAGGCTTCTTCTACCCAGATGATGCTGATGTCATGGATAGACTTTAGTTTCGCTGGTTTATCCATCCCTTTAAAAATTATCCTTGAACCATTACTGAACACTATCTCGTATGGGCTCTCTTTAGCCCTTGCCTTGCCTTTTGTAATGCGTTTTCTGCCAGTGTCATCTAATCTATCCAAAGACTCTAAAATATCCTTAAACAAAGCGAAAGTACTGTCTTTATGCGTGTCATAAACTTCACGGATTACTAAGACTTTTCTCTTTTCTTGTAAACACTTTAAAACGAGTTTTAAGGCCACATGATAAGATTTAGAGGAACCATATCCACCGATAAGGAATTGAAACTTCTTAGTCCAATCCATCAGAAAGTTGCCGAAATGAGGGTTTATCTCTTTATTCACTTGCATCGGAATCCCTCTCAGTCTTATGAGTAATAACAATTTCTAAGGTGTCATCATCACCTGTCGGCTCTGTGAGTTTCTCAACTTCTGCCTTTGTTTTATTGATATTCAACTGCATCTGTTCTAGCTTCAAGCGACGCTCATCATCCTGATCTGCCATCTCAACAAACTGACGAATTGAAGAACGCAACTCCCCAATTGCTCTCGATTGAGCAGTGAGTAGTTGCGCCTGTCGTTCCCATGCGAATTGAAATTCATATTCTTCCTCTGTTACAGCCTTTTCTACGCCTCCACCATCCTCTTTTGAACGCGGATAGTATTCGTATTTTGCCTTTTTGAGCTCCTTTATGATTTCGTCTTTAGATTCGACGTGCATAATCCTTTGAGCCCTTATGATTGCAGCATACTGAATCTGTATTTGATCCCAGATTAAATCGGCTGGAGAACGCTCGTTCATCGCTTCCATGATTTCAAGTGTTTCTTCTGGTAGGAACTTTTGAAAGAAACCATGTGTAACAGCAGCAGTGTTCCGTTTTGTAAATTGGTTTGGTGGATTAGGATTACCCTTGTTTCCAACAGCGTAGGTATTGCCTTTGGGGGCTCCTATCTTTTTTTCTTCGGTTGCATCCTTACTAGAAATAGTTGCAACCTTCTTAGTTCTGGTTGCATTCTTTTTAGTTGCATCCCTTGACCATTTCTCACGACTCTTACGACTCTTTAAAGTACCAAGCTTTATTTCATGCTTTTCAGCTAGATCAGCAAGTGTAATCTTTGTAGTTTCCCACTCATGTTTAATTTCATCCCAATTAGCCATATCTCATAAACACCACCTCCAGAATCATGTCTGGTTCACAATGAACCTGACCTATTATGTATTTCACTCTCAAAAGCAAGTACCGTTGCCCAACAGTCAAAGGGGAGGAAACTGCTCGATACTCACTTTTCAGGGCAAAATAAAAAACACCCCGAGGGATGTTTCTTAAAGGCTAGATAAATTCAGTTCTTTAACTATTTTTCCTGTTATTTGATAAACCTCATGTGTAGTTAAAGTCCCGTCAGTCATCAAGCTAATTAAACTTTCGTTACTTAATTCTCTTACATGTATATCTTCTTTCTTACTAATGGTTTGTCCGTAATCAGGCTGTATAGTTTGTTCTGTATACTCTCTAATTTTCCACATACCATTATTAATCCAAATCTCTCTAATTTCTTCTTCAAAATTTAGGCCGCCGTGAATATCTCTATCCTTTAATACGAAAGTTGAAAACTTTTCTACCTTTTCAGCGTATTGTTTTGAGATTTCGGATACCGACTCTATAAGATTCATATTCCCACCTCCTGCCATTCAATCATAAACCAGAAGATGAAATATATGTAATAACTTTTTGCTCTCAAAACCACACCAAACTCTGCCCTCTAATCACAAAGTGTTCTGGCTGTTTGATGCAGTTTTCAAAGCAAAAGAAAAAAAGCCGCCAATTTATAATCGGCAGCCCATACTTATGTAATTTGTTCACTTTTTTTGACTAAAATTAAAAGGAACTCTTCTACTATAAATTACTATAGTAAATCCCAGAGTTCCTCTTCATTAATTTCATATGGTACAACATTTTTTATTATCCACTGCTCAACTTCCTCTAATGTTGGCCTAGTATCATGATTACCAATTAACAAAGCAAATTCATACAGATCATCATCTGATACATTAAATTTATACCCATTATATTTTAAGAACAAATCTGTTGAGATTATAGATGCCCTTTTATTTCCATCTTTAAAACAATGTGAGATATTTATTTTCAACATAT
Organism: Lysinibacillus sp. BSL11; assembly: GCF_052928325.1. Lineage (NCBI taxonomy): Bacteria > Bacillati > Bacillota > Bacilli > Caryophanales > Bacillaceae > Lysinibacillus > Lysinibacillus sp. BSL11. Next base: position 71,819 of record NZ_JAVGCX010000008.1, read on the forward strand.
AAACTGCTGCTTTTTTAAATAAACCAGGATACTGCTCCTCCCCATAATACTCAGTTTGAGGTTCAATCGCTCTATTACCAATACATGGTTTGTCTACATGATATATTGTTCCACCAAATTTCTCAAAACCGATTTTATGAGCATCATAAATATCCAAAGCTTCTAAATACACGATTTCTTCCATAAATTAAGTTCTTGAAAGTCTCTCTATTGCAGAATAATTATCTTTAATTGTTTCTTTGATAAGAGCTTTTCTCAATTGTTCACGTGTAAGGGTACGCTTTTGTTGTAGTTTTTGCATGTCCCTCAACTCCTTTTCGATAATTGCCATATCATTATCCCCATTCTTTTCATTGCTCTTTTGATTACCTTCTAAATTTTGCAATTCTTTATCATCTTGTTCCATACTTATCAACTCCTTAGAAATATTTTTTCTATTTTGTCGACAAATAAACCAAGATTTAATTACAAATTTCAAATAAGATTCTCTAGAGATTAATCTATAAGTATATAAATCTATAAATATATATAAATATATAAATCTATATTTTATAAATATATATATAAATATAAATATATATTATATATATTAATACATAATATATAAGTTATCCACAGAAATCTATAAATATTTGTAAATAATCCCTTATTTGATAATTAAATCTTTGCTAAAATGCCCTTCCTTAATTTGATAATATTTTAAAATCAAACTTCTCTTTTCTCCCTATACCCTTTTTAATGAACTATTAATACTTATTCAAACTCCATATATATTAGAATCAATATTTACTATAAAAACCTCCATCCCAATTCAGGACGAAGGCCGTTTTTAGGAAAAAATATTTAATTATAGAGAGCTCACTTGCGACTCGTGGTAGAGCGACACCACGTTATTTTGTAACGAATTGTGTTCTAGTTTTATAGTGCATTTCCGTGCACTTGTTGATGTAGTAAGTTTGACTGAAATTATGGAAAGTGGACGAAGTTCACATATAAACCACTCCTTCAGTTTTATTTGCCTGTTCCCTATATCTCTTTAAAAATATGGGCCGGCCGTGTATGTCTTGCTCCGAACGAATTTGTTCAGCGCGGGTAGGTCGTCGGTCTGTCTTTCCCTAATATTTAGGTTTTTATAAATACCAAGAGAAGAAACATTTACCTGTCCGACCTCCCCTTAAGTTTACATGTGAAAAATATACCATTTCAACAATTCGTCATATGCGTTTTTTGCGTCATATGCGACATTTAACTTCCGACATCATTTCTAAAATATTTTCTTTTAGTCGTCTAATTGTTGCTTCTGATAGTCCCATTGTTTGCCCTATTTTACGCAATGAAAATCCATCTAGGATACAATTAAGCACGAATATTTCACGTTCTCCTGTAACATTGCTTGCTCTTTTTTGGATTTCCCTAACTTTCCATTCATAACGCAAAACTCTTTTTACATAAAATTGTGAACGTCTTGTTGCTTCATAACTAACTGGATCACTAGTTCCTCCACTGGCTTTTGGTAATGTTGCCTCGATTCCATATGCGGCTACTTTAGCGCCATCGTACTCAATATCTTTTGCAAGTTCATTCTGCATTTTTCCTAATCTAATTTGTTCAACCATCCAGTGATAATCTTTCAACCATTGATCTACCATATACTTTTTTATTTCTTGTGTTTGCCCTTGTTTCATAGGTTTGCCCTCCTACGGTGTGATATACTAGAGTTGTGAACACCATCAAAGGGCATAAACCAATTCGAGCTGTAGCGTCTGCAAACGCTGCGGCTTTTTCGTGCTTTCAAACTAATAATTTGTTATAATTTTCTAAAATTGAAAGAAGGTGAAATATGGATAAGTTATTTTCTTTAATAGATACAAACCCTTTCCAATTCTATTTAGTTTGTATTATTATTGCGGGATTTGTGGGTCTGGCTATACGGTTTATTCGTAACTCTTTTGAAGCCTTACTAGAGTTCGTACTGTCATTCAGTGTCGTTCGATATACCGTTCTCGCATGCCTATTAATCTTTGTTGTTAAAACGTTAGTCTGGTAGAAAATTTCTATCAGACTAACTATTTTCCTCAAAGTGTTCAGTAACCTCTATACTCCAACTGCATAACGACTACTACCTGCACACATTTCGGGTAAATTAGCTCTCACTAATGCATCAGGTAATGGAGGAGGCACACTGTTTCCTACTCTTTTAATCTGCTCAACTTTCTTCCCAGGGTGCTGATAGTTACTTGGAAATCCTTGTCCTGCAAATAGCTCATGGGGTTGTAACATTCGTAACCCGATGTCAGTAACATGATAGCCATTAGTGCGAACTGCTGTTAATGCGAAACGATCCTTAGTAGTGATTGTGTGCAAAGGTTCATTTAGTCCTTGTGCTGTGCTTTGTCCATAATATTTGGTTAAAAATGCTGTCACAAGTCCAAATCTATTGCCACCAGCTGTGATTGTATGAAGTGGTGTGTTTAATGACAATCCTCTAACTTCTTTTTCTGATTGCTCTGTATAATAACTGATTAAAAAGGCTGCTTTATGCTCATCTGGAACCATAAAAGGCTTTTCTGCATCTATTACAAAGCGCTGTAAACCCTTTTCAATACGTTTTAGTGTGTTAGGTACTAATGGTTTCTTTCGATCAAATATAGATGGTGCACCAATACTCCAATCAATTATTTCACTTGCTGTACGCCAAGGTTTTAATTTACCTAACTGTACAGCTGGCGATTGCGGATCTCCGTGTGTAGGCTCAGGCCAAACGATAGGCTGTTTGTCACATCTAGCAATCATAAAGAATCTTTTACGGATAGTAGGTGCGCCATAATCACAGGCATGTAACTCTCTAAATTCCACCTCGTACCCTAGTGATTCCAATGCTTTTACAAAACTTTGAAACGTTTTGCCCTTCAATTCCTTAACGGGTTTTCCATTTTCGATTGGTCCCCAGTCTTTAAATTCTTCAACATTTTCCAACATAATTACTCTAGGTTTTACAGCCAATGCCCATTTAACAGCAACCCAAGCAAGACCTCTAATTTCTTGTCTAACTGGCTTACCGCCTTTTGCTTTTGAGTGATGTGTACAGTCAGGGCTAAACCACGCAAGCCCCACTCTTCGACCTCTACATGCTTCCTTGGGATCAACATCCCATACTGATTCACAGTAATGTTCGGTATCTGGATGATTAAGTTTGTGCATCTCAATAGCAGCTGGGTCATGATTTATTGCAATATCGACACTCATTCCTGTTGCCATTTCAATACCTGTACTTGCGCCACCACCACCAGCGAAATTGTCTACAATTATTTCTCTAAATAAGCTTAATTGCTTCACTTTTGCTACCTCCTTTACTGCACATTTTCTTTCTTGCGTTTAGTAATCATATCTATCTGGTGCTATCGTTTCTCGCCCCCAACATATTCTGCCTCTTCCGCCCATTACTGTTGTTACGCGATACCATTTATTTGTTTTACCATCTTTAAAAACATCATTAACAGAAGGTTTCCATGATAAAATACATACTTTTTCTTCACCTATATAAAACGGATACATGTTAATCACTCTCCTGTGCAATATCTTTCAACTAACCACTTTCCTCTTCCCTAACAACCCACCAGCCATTGGCCGAATACGTTCAGCCATTTCAAGGTCCATTGCAATCAATGCCACGCTCACCTTACTTGCATTAAGCTTCTGAGCTATCTCGTTAATTGGATATCCTTGATTCCACATAGCTATGAAGGTTCCTATTTGTTGAATTGTAAAATCAAACTTAACCGATTCATGAACCTCACCAGTGAACAAGATGTACCGATTCTCTACTTTTGGTGCCATTCAATTGTCACCTCTGCCCTCGGCTGCTCTGAATAAAACTTCCGTACATTCATCTCAACGATTTGGGAATCATCATTCCAAATAACTTTGTTACACCCATCCTTAATGCCCTTAATCAAGTTATCGAGATCAGGCTTTGTCGTAGGACGCAATTCACCACTAGCTATTAGTGCCCTCTTTGGCCCTGTTCGATATTTTTGTGGTGGCATGAGATAAATATCAGCTTGTAGTTTAATTGGCTCTGTAATCAATTCAGACGGCTTATTTTGCCATGCTACGAGCTTTACAAAGTCTTTGAAATTCTTGCTTTTAGGTGCATCATGTGTGATTACTTTCTTGCCATGTCTACTAAAGCGAGGTCGCTCTTGTGGTTGAATAACTCCTGGTATTTCAAATGTGAGTACGTTCATGTTTACCTCCTGTCAGCACTCTTAGAAGTCTGCTGATAAAATAACCTAATGTCGTTCTACCAGCAGCGTGTATTTAATAATCAAAAATACTTAATTGCTTTATTTCAAAATTCATTAAAAGTAATTCTTCTGCATCTGCCCCTAAGTTCTGGCCACCCACCACTTGCTTAAAAGTTTGGTGTTTTTCAACGCGCCACCCTTTATAAATTTCATGAAGGATCAGATCGTCATAATAACTCAACATTACTTTACCTTGGACTTGATTCAGTAGTTCAGCAAGTTCGTAATGGTCCTCTAAAGAAAATCCTCCAGCATAAAACTTTTCACGGCCGATGTAAGGTGGGTCGATATAAAATAAGGCTTCTTTTGAATCATATTTTGTTATGATTTCTTTATAATCTTTGTGTTCGATCATTACACCCTGCATTCGTTTCGCAAAGTTTCTAATGGCCTTGCATGCATTTACATAACCCTTTGCAGGATTTTGACTCGAGCTGGTGCTATGCCGCCAACCTGTATTGGGCACTTCTTCTGCATTACCTTTTGATATTGCTGATCTATTTAAGTAAAAGAATCTAACGGCCTTCTGGAATGGATCCGTTGGCAGTGGTTCTTTTCGCCATTTGTCATATAACTCTCTGCTATAAGGCAATTTCTGGCATGTCTCAATCAAACGATCTGTATTCTCGATGCTCTGCATAATGAAATTCACTACTATTCCATCAATATCGTTATATACCTCATGATTGATCCTTGGTTTTCTGGAAATGACATGCGCTGCCCCACCGAATGGCTCAACATAAACTTTATGGCTTGGCATTTTGCTAATGATCAGATCAGCTTGTTTTCCTTTGCCTCCGAACCATATTAGTGGTGATCTTGAGTTCATTTCACTGCCCCTTTTCCGAATTTCATTAAAACTTGATAAGGCCGTGCCTCATATTCAAAGAATTTAATTTCACTGATTTGATACCAATGGCTCTTTGCTTCTGCTTTGATTTGTTTTTGTAGCTTTTCTCTTGTTTTAGCTCCAATGATTTTCTTAGTAGGTCGTTTTGTTATCATCAGTAATCACTCCTTAGAAAGGTAAATCGTCAGAATTAACCTCAATCGGTCCCTTACTATTTGCAAACGGATCTTCATCCACTCTCGTATAATTTGGCTGGTTGTTATTACCGCCATATTGCCCCTGTGAACTGCCTTGATACTGTCCACCTGTATTTGTACTAGATTCGTGGTTTGATGTGCCCTGCAAGCTTCCTGTGCTGTTTCTTGGCTCTAAGAATTGGATACTATCTGCTACAACGTTCGTAAAATAGATTCTTTGCCCGTCTCTCTGATACGAACCAGTTTGTATCTTTCCATCAATCCCAACCAATGAGCCTTTCTTCAAAAAGTTAGCTGCATTCTCCGCCTGTTTTCTCCAAGCTTGAATCTGGATAAAATCTGCTTCTCTCTCGCCACTCTGATTAGCAAACGATCTGTTAACTGCTAACGTAAATTGAGCCTTGGCAATTCCTTGTGGTGTATATGAAAGATCAATATCTTTTGTAAGGCGACCAACTAAAACGACTCGGTTGATCATGCAGTACCCTCCAGTAGATGACTGTGTTCATAAATATTCCCGATTACTTCACAACTCTTAAATCTCATTGACAATCGATGCATACCTATAGCCCATTCTCCGTAGTTTGTATATTCAACCTCATAACGTTCGATAATGTCTCTAATTGATTTGAACTGAACAATATCTCCCTCAAAAATCTCCGTACCATGCTTGTCCTTCAAACCTGTATATTGCATAAAAGTGATATCCTCTTGTGGTTCCGTTAAAATCGTATACATTGCATAAAATTCTTGATCCATATCCACCAAATCTTCATGCGAAAGCATTTTATTTTCCATCCAAGCCTTAAACTTAATCTCTCTACTCATGCCGAAACCTCCCTCTTATCCCACTTCTCAATAATCCGATACCCTGTCTTTTTCAACTCTTTAAAAACTGGATGCGCTATCGGAACAATTGTCCAGACATTTTGACCGTCCTCATGTTTGAACATCGTTACATATACGTTGTACTGGTTGTATTCAGGATGTTTTAGAACTTTATCCTTTACAGCCTTCTTACGAGCACTAGGTATGTCGATTGGGATGCCGTTACGTTTTCTCATGCAGCCAACGCCCCTTCCATTTTCATAATGAGATAATCTGTAGCCTCGTCAGCATCTTTCAGCCCTTTTAATGCTCGTAGTTGCTCCAAGCGCTTATAAGCCATGGTTTCGTTTTGTTTGCCTCCAAAGCGTTGATGTTGTCCAAGGTATAGAATGATTTGGTCGATTAGGAATTGTTCATTCATGAGCTTCACCATCCAGTGCTTGACGTGCAAAATCCTTAATATCAACTTGCGGTGTGGTGAAGATGTTATGTTCAGCTATCGTTTGAAGTGCTTCACGTAACCTCTCAACCTCTGCAACAAGCGCTGGCACATCGTCTCGAGCACATGCTATAAATTTGGCATTCAGAACTGATTGAAATATCGATTTATCATGAACCTCAACATGATCTCCGTCTTGGTTAAACCATATATCTGTAATAAAGTCGCTATCATCTGAATTTCTATCAATTTCCCATGGTCCAGGCGTAGCCTTCGCCACACGTTCTTTAATGGCATTCAACTGTTCTTGATTCATCATCCATTCACAGCCTCCTTCACTTGCACGGAATCCCAATCAAAAGACATCAAGATATTGAGTAATCGTTCCACTTTTGGTGCTCGCCAAGCTGTCATGGCGTATGTGTGTGCTTTTGAAGTGTAGTGGTGTCTATTGTTCTCAATGTGACGCTTAGCTTCTTCTTTAGTAAGAAACATCGTATTTGGGACGATAAATTCCACTTCATGTTGTGGCACTAGATACGCTTCATCGTTAATGTAAGTCTTAATCCAATCGAGAAACTCGTCATCATCGTAAAAACCACCTTCTTCATTGGCTAGAATTTCAGTTTCTTCTTCCCAGTTTCCTAACGCTCCATCACCTAATTCATGATTTTCGATAATTTCTAAAATGCTTTCTTTTGTATTGCGGTATTCCTTGCAGTCGCCTGGTACATACACCACCCACTCGTCAGCATTTTCCGACCAACAAGGCTCTTTTTTATAGTCCATAACTACCCAAAATCTAGGTGCTGCTTGGCTGTCATAATCATTTTCATCTTCCCATTTCATTTGAGCTTGTAAGTCCTTCAAAAACTGAATATCTTCTTTCATCCCTTCACCCTCCATCAAGGGGCTGTTGCCCCTCACTTATTTTCAAATACCTTACGTAATCGGTAGTTCACTTTCATATCCTTTGGAATCGTTACTGTAAAATCCTGTGCCATTTCAAACAGCCTGCTTGTTAACGCCTCGTCGATGTAAAGCATGTCATCTAATGACAATTCGCTTGATACAAGTAATGGTTTATTGTTTAGGTAGCGATAATTCACCACTTCAAAGATTGATTCAGCTTGCCAAGGCTTCACATCAACCTTTCCACCAATTGGCTTGAACAGATCATCAATAAACAGCACATCAATTTCCTTCATGCGGTCCATGATTTCGTTTTTACGTTCAAAGTTGTTAGCAGCAAGATTGTTCATTCCATCCTTGTAAGGAAAATAGAGAACCGGCTCTTGCTTTGTATGAATCAGATAATTAGAGATAGCCGTTAGCAAATGTGTTTTGCCGCAACCAGGTTGTCCAATTAGCATAATGCTGTTTTGTCGGTAGCCTTTAATCTCGTCAAAAGCCCTGAAATATTGATTAGCCTTGCTTTTCATTTCAACGACTTTCGGATGTACACCGTCGGTCGAGAAGTTTTTAAAACTCATTTTTTGAAACTCTTCTGTAATGGCGCTAGATTTGATTAAGCGATTGAGTTGACGCAATTTAGCGCACTCACATTGTTGCCATTCATCCGAATCAAACTTCAAGATTCTTTCTACTAACTGTTCACCATCACGTACTAGCGTCGTTTCTCCAGCTCTCTTGCGAACCATATAACCGCCTTCATCCTTACACTTGGGACAGTTATAATTAGGTTCCTCAGCTACTGTAGTCTCCGAACACAATTGGCTTCGAGCCCGTAGTTCCTCCATTACTGCTGCCATTCGGTCGCCCATTCTTTCCATCAATCTTCACCTGCCAATCTGCGTATGATTTAACTCCTTTTTCAGTAGACCAATTATGAAGAATACCTCTTACATACTCCATACTTGATTTACCTAAGTCTGCAGTAAGCTTGATAGCTTCGATAATGAGTAGGTGGTCTGGATACAACTCTAAGAGCGTGTCCATCTTTCGATGATCCATAAAGTTACTAATTCGGATTATTGAATCAAATGCATTCTTTATTTCTAGAAAAGGATTAGTAGAAGAAGGAGAAGAGACCGACGAGTGACTGTCTTCTCTCTTTTCTTTTTCTTTTTTATTTTCTTTTTCTTTTTCTTTTTCTTTTTCTTTTTGTCCACGTATCGTTGACGTATCGTAAGAACCCGCATCATTACTGGATTCTTCATTTTCTGACGAATCGTTATACGTATCGTGGGCCGTATCGTAGTACGACTCGTAGACGATACGTACAGAATCATTCGAGATTCCTTCGCCTACCCATCGAATCAATGAAGTATCTTTCACTTCTTTTAACTCTGATTTCACACAATCAAGAATCGGTTTGCCCCCACGATTCAGGTTGTATTTCCCCCAATTTTTAATGGCTATCTCACGAGTTTCTTCGTTGTATTTAATGATCTTGTGATGGTCCCTAAAGCGTTGTAGCAAGGCACCAGCACTTTCCATTGAGTAGCCCATATCAAAAGCTATTTGTTTTTTAGTAATTTGATAGATACCAATTTGAGTTGTACTTTCATTTGTCAGCAAATACAGGAAGAAGTACTTGTCCTCTGCTGTCATTTCCTCAACCACACGAGGATCGTTCCAAAAAGTTGTGTAGACGTATCTGTATTTAGCCATTTGCCCTCGCCCCTCCTAATACGTTTTCACTGGCTCCCAGTCGTTTGCATATGCTGCCTCATTGAACTTATCTACTGGCATATCAATGTTGACTGGCTCATATGTTTCAAGCCATTTTGCGACATCATAGCTGATGGAAGCTCTATCACCGAATTTTTCATGCATGTATGCTTTATGTGCCTCCGAATGTGCTATTACCTCATCAATTTCTGATTGTCCTGGCTTTTGGCGATCATCCCGAACTATGATGAAAGCGTCTTGGATATCGTCAATCGTGATATCACCATCTGGATCACTAAAATCTGCTACATCAATATCAGCAGCTAGATAACGACCTTCTTTTTCTTTGTGCTTTAAAACAATGACAGGAACAGTAAAAATAATTTCATCCTCGCCTCCAAAGATGTTTTGTTGAAATACTTGCATGGTTCGCCCTCCATATTTTCAATATTCAAATTTTTAATCACAGACTTATTCACAAAACCCACAATATTAAACAACAGTTTCAAAAGACTTCTCTATTGTTTCAATGTTCTCGATTGAATAAAATGTAGGATGGTATTGATGCTTTTCAATCCACTCACTTAAAACTGAATTGAGTTTTTCCTCTAGTTCTTCTTGGGCATCTTTGGGAACATGGTGTAAATAATCATCAGCATAGTCTCCACCAACCCATGAAGCATTATCTGCAATTTCATCTAACACCGTATCTACGTTTATAGACGGCACGAATCCTTGACATTGCCCTACGTAAATAGTTACACCTGTTTGTTCAGGATCTGGCTCGTCCCCTATTTCATCTAGATAAATATCAAATAATTGAATTGCACCTGTTTCATTAATGAAAGCAATCGCTTCATCTTTCGTATCAAACTCACCAAAATTATTTGGGTCCCACTCCTCTTCATCAAAAGTAATCATCCATTTTCCATCTAATTTCATCTTCATTCCTCCTATAAAAGTCGTTGTTCTCTCTCACAAACCGCAAAACTACCACTAACCTTGAGCACCCTATAATTCGGGTATCGTTGCATGTATTGCTGCACCAAGCGTCTGATTTCATCGTTATCCCTCGCCTGCTCAAATATCCAAGCAGGCAGAAGGACTTTGTGGGGTACGTTATTCATTTACTACTTCTACTTCAATTTCTGGTGCATCAACGAAAAATTCTGTTTCTGGTGTGATGTCTTTCATTTCACGTTTTGGTGCTGTACCCTCGTCATAAGCTACTTGCTGTTGCATTTCCACACTAATCGGTAGGTACTTCCACATGTGTCGTACAACGGTCTTTTTCGCCATTTCCTCGTAGTCTGTAGCCCACGGTGAATACGATGAATTAGCAGCCTTCGAACGACCTTTACGCTTCTCAATTTCGGCTTTTGACATGAACTCAAATTGATAACCCCCATCCTTAAAATGAGCTACCGCATAGGCTCCTACAAAATTGCCTTTATCTTCATCCATACAAGGTTTGTGTTTTAATTTAGGGTCTAACCCTAGCTCATACTCAAATTCGTCTTTCTGATACACGGCATGAGCATAAATCGATTGGATATGACCACTTCGTCTAGCAAGGTCAATCATCCCTTTGTAACCGATAATGAATTGAACCTCTGTAATACCCTTTTTGCTATTTTTGAACGGTAGTAAGTAACAGTGGCCCATTAAGCCTGGTTCTAATCCAAGTTGAGCAGCTTGCATAACAGCACCTAGTAAACTAGAAACATCTGCATCTTTGAGTGCTGGTGTTGTACGGATTGTCGTCATTGCCAAACGCATTAAACGATCTACATCCATGTGCTTTGGTAAAGCTTGCGCCATTGCTGGTGCCATTTGTTTCAGGTAATCATCAATTGTTTTTGGTTTCTGTTGTGCAGTTGGTGCCTGTTGCATTTGAGCTTTTAAATCCGTTGTAGTTGCCATTGTTAGTTAGCCTCCTTAATTGATAAGCGTCTTGATAATGACTCTTTGATATATTTTTCATAAATTGCTGGCTGTTCTTCTTTCAATCGCTTGCTATCCAAACGACTTGAAGTAATAGTTTTATAGGTCACTTTAAAGCGATCAGAATGCCCTTCCGCAGACTCTCCAAGCATCATTTTGAGTTGATTCTCATACTCTTTGCGTTGCATTTCGAGTTGTTTTTCCTCTGTTTTTATAGATTCAATAGCTTCAATTAAAGTGTTAGATTGCTCGTCCAACATAATGGCCGAACCATCATCCTGCGGATACATCTTGGCTAGTAATTCTGATGCCGATGAACTTCCATCAATAGCTGGTGGAACATTAGCTAGTACGTGATTCTCCCAAAATGATTTCTCATGTTGTATCATCAACTCAATAAATTCATCATCCCTAGCGACTTCCTTCCAAACGAACTTGTTACCACCGATTAATACAGCGATATAGGCTTTTTCGTAGCCAGTGACTGCTAGATAATGTTGTAACTGACAAAGGTATGCTGCAGGAACATCCTCACCATTCCAGCTGTCTTTTAGGTACTCGCTCGCTGTTTTACATTCCAAAAATGCTTTCTCTCCGACAACATCCCTATCTAGATTGGCAGTCATGAAATAATGATTTGGGTGACGTAGCATTCTATTGATTTTTCGAATTTTCTTACCTGTTCGTTTTGCGAACTCTTTAGCTACTACATCTTCAAGAACGTTGCCCCAGTATGCAGCTTCGCTATCTGATTCCTCCACAAGTTCAGATGTTTTTTCTATATAAAGTTGAAACGCTGATTTGTATCTGTTGAAACCTAAGATTGCCGATGCATCCGAACCGCCAATACCACTCTTTCGGAGTTGAAGCCATTCAATGCGGTCCATTTCTAAAGTAGAAACTGCTTCCATTCCCTTGCCCTCCTATGCTAAAATCTGATTAATAATTGTTTTTCTAAGCCACTATTACGAGTAGTGGTTTATTTTTTTGTATAAAACTTGGCATTGTAGTTCTCCTCTAAATACGTATGGATGTTGTCTAAATGAACGATATCTCCATTCGAAAACTCCATATAGTCATCATTGAAAACTATTAAACTACCGTAAAGATCACGAAATTCACTTTCTATATACCTAAATGTAGGTACACTATTTACAGTTTCAATCGTTCCCAACACCATTGGATTTTCAACTTCCATAAGTTGTCGCATGTGCTCACCTTCTTTCTGATGGCATCCCATCAAGCAACTCACAGTGGCAAAGCTAAACCGTAGGGAGGCGGTGCTGTAAGTTGCTTGACGAGAGCGAGATAACTCTCGCAAACGTCTGATTTTATACTTCTGTAACTTCAACTTCTATGTCATTATCTTCATCAGCTTTTACAATGTTTACAGCTGGAAAGTGCCATTTAGCATCTTGTTTTACTTTGCCTTGTAACGCTATTTCCCCATAACCTTCAATAAAGCCACCATAGAAACTACCATTGTTGAAACGAGCACGGAATTGAGCAATGTGTTCAGCATGTTCTTCAAGGTCATAAAAGTCATAAAAAACATTACGGAACTGTTCCATCCAAGCTTCATCCATTACTGCATCATCCAGTTCGATTACATACTTATCTGTTCTAACTACTTCGACCTCAAATTTTCTTTTCATAAATAGCTCCCTCTGTGCCCTTGGCACTTATATATTTGAACAATCTAGTTTTATTTGTGATATAATAGATTTGTATATGTTGTCTCGCTGTTTAATCTTCGCTCAGATTAAGCAGCTTTTTTATTGCCATTTAACTTCTCCAACACCCTCTTATCACAGAAGAAATGTACATATATTAACCTCTGCTTTAGTGTCATGTGTCGCCACGCTCTAGGCTTGATGCGCAAGTTTCTTCACCACCTGAACAAGTATTCCTCTTTGGTTTAAATCAGCAACCGTTGCCCATAACTCTTTTTTCTTATGAAGTTTATCTAGTTGTATTAACGAATTATGTAGGTCTCGTTCTAGTTGTTTTGCTATGTTGATACGACCTGCTTTTACGTGTAGTTTGATTACATCTGTTAGATCTTCGATACATCTAATTTCACGCTCAATTTGTTCATCTATATTCATTTAATAAAGCCTACCTTTTGAAGATATTTGTAATGGTCCATCCAAACCCCTGTATAGCTAATTTCCATATGGTCTGTCATTACAGCAATAAAGTTAGCTAATGCAGTTTGAGCCTCCACAGCTTCTTCAATCATGTCTAGCATTTTTTGTTTCTCATATGAACTTATCGCCTCCTTAGGTTTTGATAGGCTCGTTTTTTTAATTGCGTCAATAGCTTCTTGCAATTCCTCTATCGTTTTATCACGAACACTACACCTATGAAGGTCTACATTTGGGCCGTTTAGCCAAATTGGTCCAGTGCCTGTATATTGGTGCTGCACTGCTAGTGCGAACTTGGGATCATCGAATTTCTCTACGATACTTTTACTTATATCTGCTGGTACCTTACTACGGCCGTTCTCATATTTGGAGATAGCCTCTCTCCCTACACCGAAGTCAAAACCGAATCTTAATTGTGTTTCGTCGCCCCTAATTTCTTTCATTACCTCGCCCACTAAATTTCCAGTAACAGTCATATTTCCATTCCTTTCTTTTATATAAAGTCACATTTCATTGAAAAGTTAACTTATAAGAGACCGCACTTTGTATAAATTCCCTGTATAATAATGGTTAAGAGGTAGATTTGCCCCTACCTCTTAGATTTCTACTAGATTGGTAGTTTGATTTATCTTGAGGCCATTTGCCCTGGCCTCTCCTATGATCTTGGTTGTTGTTTCAACCATTTGAGTAAAAATTCACTTGCTTCTTTTGCTGGTATCAACCATTTGGTACCGACTTTATGTCGGGGAAAGTCTGGCAAGAAGAAGAATGTTTCTAATACAAAACTCCGTGACATACACGTTTTTTCGCATAGTGTTTTTAAATCCCAAAAGACAAATTCTGATTCTACTGACTGCAATTTCGCTTTGATTTCGTCACGAGCCATATCGATAATGAGTTGCTCATCTGTGAATTGAACTTGAATCATTCCAGCACCTCCAGTGTTATTTCTTTACTTATACTGAGTGATCAATTGATTGCTTTTCATTTACTATTGGTGGTTGGTTTTCTGAAAATTTGATTGCCTCTTGTAAAACATCAATCATTTGTTTTGCTTCTGAGATACCAACGTAAGTTTCAACTACATCATGTTGATTATCTTCTCTATATTCTGTTAAAGAAATTATGAAACCACCGTCATTTGCAATAGAAGCTTCAAATTGAAATTGTGCATCACCAATTGTGATTTTTTTAATAGTCATTTAAACACCAATCCCTTCCATTGCGGAGTATTCATTTAAAAGTATGTTTGCAAGAGCTACTTGACCTTTACCAGTGATTAATGGCGTTCCTGTTTGCATGTCACCTTCAGTTCTAGCAACAACTGCTGGTCTTACTCGGAACCATCCGTTTTCAATGTATTTTTGTTTTGGTAGGTTTCGTTCAGCACCTTTTTGCTTGATTAAATAACCATTTTCTCGTAACCAAGCCATCAATTTGTTACGACCTAGGTTTATGCCATGCTTTTCGTAGAGCATTTTTGCATAAGTGCCAACGTTTACGGCACCATCTGAAATAGCTACCACTTTTCCGAATTTGGTATATGGAGCATCTTGTTCAATCTTATGATGCAACGCTTCATTTTCACGCTTTTGGCGTTCGACTGTTTTTTGAGCTATTAAAAAACCTTTTGCCAAAATTGTCATTTCGTCGTCATCATTGTTTGTAGCAATGTAACCGCCATTGATGCGAATTTCCTTTAAGATGTTTTTGACCTGTTTTTTAAATTGTTTAGCGATAGGTTTACGTGATTGCATTAAAACTTCATATAAACCATCTTCTGTTAAAAACCAGGATTCTTGTAATCCACCAAGGGTAGGAACATTATTCTTAACCTTTTCATCCTCATCCACGGAACGAATCATTTTAGATGTGTCGCTATGTTCAATCCAATCAGCAACATCTTTAGCAAGAAATAAAGGGTTCTCTGATGTTCCATACACTTTGAATTCTTTAGATAAGACAACTTGTTCATGAATAACTTGTAATTGAGTCATATTAATACCTCCTATTTTGTGATAATTCTATTTAAACAAATTGGTTATTTTACATTTTTTACTTTAATTACCTTTTCTATTGTATTTCTTTGTACTTATAAGTCTTAATTACTGGCTAGTTTTATATCAGTGGAATTTGAATGTATTTATACGTATTTGGCAACTGGAAAAAATCTCATTTTATGTGTCAAGTACTTTTTTTATAAATCAGGAAAAAGTTCAAAAAACGATTTTGATAAAATTTCCTCAAGTTGTATTGAAATTTCAGCACTTGGATTTACTTTTCCTAATTCAAGTGAACTGATCATCGATGCTGAACAACCAACAAGCTCTCCTAATTGTGCTTGTGTAAGACCTTTTGATTTCCTCTCAGCTATCAAACGCTCTCTCTTTGGGCCTTTTAAGTTTCTAAAATCATTAGATGGACATTGTTTTTTCTTTTTATGTTTTGGTTTGGTCATGCTCCAACCCATGGTTGCACTTCCTTTCGAATTAAATACAAGCGATATGAGGATAATCACGCAGTTTTATTCTTAGAAACTAAGAATTTTTGTTTAAAAAAATCTGTTTCTAAATTTAAACCAACACAAATCTGCTCATACTCATCCGCCGATAGGATTGAGTCGCCATTAATAATACGGTAAAACCTCTTCAATTCAATAGAAGATTTATTAGCAACATAATTCATTTTCAATCCGTTAGTTTCTATATATCGACGAATTCTTTCATGTACTTTCATTAGAATCACCTCTTTTTCTTAATATCTAAGAACTCGTTAAATTAACTATAATTCTTAACTTCTAAGAAGTCAATAAAAATTCTAAGTTTTTAAGAAAAATATTCTTTATTTTTGAGATTGTGATTAAATGTTCTTAAACTTAAAGAAAAAAGGTGGTGTTATAATGAGCACTTTAGGAGACCGTCTTAGAATAGCTCGTCAAAAAAGTGGTTTAAGACAAACACAAGTAAAAGAAAGAACTAACATTAATAATAAAACACTTAGTGGTTATGAAAATAATGTCAGTGAACCAGACATGAGTACATTGACTGTCCTCACAGAATTATACGGAGTTTCTTACGAATGGCTTTTAACTGGCGAGGGAGAAATGACTGTAAATACAACAAAAAAATCATCGCCTTTAACAGAAAAAGATGAACGTGATATCGCTAAACGTATGGCTGAACTACGAGAAGATTTATCAACTGCAACTGGTTTATTATTTGAAGGTGAACCAATGAGCGAAGAAGCTAAGGAATCTTTACTGGAAGCGATGGAATTCGGAGTACGACTTGCGAAGAAAAATAACAAAAAATATACACCAAAGAAATATAGAGAAAATGATGAAGAATAATATGATTCGAGGGGTTGTGGATGGGATGGATAAAAAAGAAGATCGAGTATTTATATGAGAAATATAATACTAGAAATCCATTTACATTAGCTAAGTATTTAAATATAGAGATCATTTATTGGGATTTACCTCCTGATATAAAAGGATTTTATCAGTACGAAAAACGTAATCGATTTATTTTTATTAATAGTAACCTTAGTTTCGAAGAACAACTTATTGTTTGCGCTCATGAACTTGGTCATGCAATTTTACATACAAAATTAAACACTCCTTTCATGAGGGCGAATACCTTGTTTTCTATTGATAAAGTTGAAGTACAAGCAAATACATTTGCTGCTTATCTATTAATCCCAGATGAAAATTTGTTTGATTCATATGATCGAATGACACTTTATGATATAGCTGCCTTATATAACATTCCATTAGAACTAGTGGAACTAAAATTTAAGGGGCTATTTTAATACCTACAAAAAGAACATACATTCTTATTCGAGGTGATATTATGGCTTACTTCCGAAAACGAGGCAACCATTGGGAGTACCGAATTAAATATAATGATGCTGGTAAACAAAAAGAAATATCAAAAGGCGGTTTTAGAACTAAAAATGAAGCCCGTGCTGCTGCTGTTTTAATAGAAGAAAAATTAGTAAAGGGTGGTGTGGAACAATTACGGAAAGGCGAAATACTGTTTGAGGATTGGTTAGAGATACACAATAAAATGCATAACCAACACCGAAGAGAATCTAGCAACATTTCGGCAATGAATGGACAAAGGAAATTACTCAATAAGTTCAAAGGATACAAATTGAATAAAATTAAAAGAGCTGAATATCAGTTGTTTATTAACGATTTATTATTCCACTTTAATTATGCAAAAAATACTGTTGATCGAATTCATGGTGAAATGATGTCTATAATGAACAGTGCAGTAGAACATGATGAATTAGAGAAGAATTTATTGAGAGGTATTCAAATTTCCAAAGATGAAGAAGAAGAAAAAATGGTATTTCTGAACAAAAATGAAGTAAAACAGTTATTAGCGGTGCTTGAGAATGAAGATATTTTTAAGCGTGTTATGGTTATTACCTTACTTCGTACTGGTTTACGTAGTGGAGAATTATTAGGTTTACTTTGGTCAGATATCGACTTTGAGAATAAAACACTTACAGTTGATCGTCAACGCACTAGAACTGGCTTGGGGCCTCCTAAATCAAAATCAAGCTACAGAACAATTGGTATTGACAATATATTGATTAACGAGTTACTTGCATATAAAGCATGGCAAGAGGAAAATGAATTGTCAAAAACAAATTATCAAAAATCAGATTTTGTATTTGTTGATGATAACGGAAAAATGTTTTATCAAACAAAACCACAAGATATGATGAAAAATTTACTTAGATATGCAAAGTTACCTCCCAGAAAGTCTACACACTTACTAAGACATACTCACGCAGTTATGATGTTGGAATCTGGCGTAGATATAAAAACTGTTAGTACAAGACTAGGTCACAAAAATATAGATATAACTGCAAACACTTATTTGCATGTAACTCCTGAACATGAAAGAAATGCCCTCAAAAAATTCGAAGATTATCTTGAAAATTGAATACAAAGGGGCAAAAAGGGGGCAAACAAATAAATCCCCCTCTACAAACCCTTATAAATCAACGTTTTCTATGTGTTACCCTATTATTACTCGCTCCTTCGGATAATGGAAGCCTGATTTCTTTCCTCTTCCGCCACCCCCAAGAGTATAAAGGAATGAGATTAATCCAACTCGACCAATAAACATTAAAATAATGATAATGATTTTACCAACCACTGATAAATCAGAGGTTATGCCTAACGACATACCACATGTTCCGAACGCTGAGGTAATTTCAAAAATAATTTGAATAAGAGATGCATGTGGCTCTGTTATAAGCAAGATAAGGGTTGCAACTAATACCATGAAAAAGGCTAATAATATTACAACAAATGATCGGAAGACATCAATCAAATGAATTTCTCGTCCAAATACTTGAATATCCTCTCTTCCTCTAGCAAAGGTAATTAAGAATAAAATGGCCAAGGCAAAAGTTGTGGTACGAATACCTCCACCAACTGAGCTCGGGGAAGAGCCAATGAACATTAGGAAGCTCATGAAAATATCTGTAGCTTCACTAAAAGTCGTGACATCGTAAGTAGTCAGTCCAGCTGATCTCGTTGATACAGAATGGAACATTGCTGAAAATAATGCCTCATGCCAAGACATTTCCTTAAAAGAATGAAATGATTCAAGGAGTAAAATGACAAGCGCACCAACTATAAATAAAATGGCGTATGTTGAAGTAGTAATTTTAGTAAATAAACTAAAACGGAAATTCTCGCGTCGATTAAGCAAAAAAGTCTTCAATTCAATTAATACTGGAAATCCGATAGCACCTAATACAATCAGTACCATGGTAACCATCTGTACAAAATAATCATCATGGAATGGGAGTAAGCTCATTCCCGTTATATCGAATCCTCCATTTGTCGTAGCAGAAATAGAGGCAAAAATTCCATGTAAAAAGGCTTCTTCTAAGGTATCAAAATAATTGGTAAAATGTAGCGTTAAAATAATGGTACCCGTTAATTCAATGCCAAATAAAATTTTTAAAATTTCGCGGATTAACTTAACTACACCAGAGACACTGTACTGGTTATGATCAATCATGATTAACTGACGCTCACGCATGCCTATTTTTTTCCCAACAAGCAGCCACACAAAGGTACCAAGTGACATAATACCAATGGCACCTAACTGTAAAATAACAAGAATCATTACAAGCCCAAAAGTAGTATAGGTTTCCGAAATATTAATTGTTGTTAGCCCAGTAACACTTACTGCACTTACTGCTGTAAACAAGCTATCTAAAAAAGAGACTTTTACACCTTCTTGATGAACGCCTGGAAGCCGTAATAACAGGAAGGAAATCGCTATCGCTATAAAATAATAAGAAACAAGTACCTGAAATGGTGTGACTAGTTTATTTGATGATTTTTTCCAAGGCACTTTAACAACTCCTCCCACATATGATGTCCAACTAGATAGATTATAGTATAGAAAAAATATATAAAAAAAGAAAGAGGAATAGTGATAACTATTCCTCCAACGTTCATATACTTATTTTTTCTTTCTTACACCGACTAAATAGCCGACAAAAGCAATACCAACTAGGACAATCCAGAATGTTAACTCCCATGCCGTGGAATGTGGAAATTCTTTAGGCAATATCCCCACCTTCTCATGTGCCAATGTTAAGACAACTAGCTTCACACCTACCCAGCCAACGATTAGAAATGCCGCTGTTTCAAGTGAAGGGTAATCATTTAATATTTTTACAAACCATTGGGCAGCAAACCGCATCATAATGACACCAATAAATCCGCCAAGGAGCATTACAATGAACTGACCGCCATTGATACCACCAATATCAAATTCACCTAAGTGTGGCAAAGTTACAGCAATTGCAACGGCTGCTAGCATCGAATCAATAGCAAATGCTATATCGGCCGCCTCTACCTTTAGTACTGTTAACCAGAAACCAGAACCTTTTTTTCCAGCATTTTCAGTTGCTTCTTCTTCATCTTTATGTTTCCGTAAATCATATATATTTTTCGCAGACATAAACAATAGATAAGCTGCACCGACCGCTTGGATTTGCCAATAATTTACTAAAACTGTAATAACGAATAATGCGGAAAATCGGAATATCAATGCTCCAAATAGTCCATAAAATAACGCCTTTTTTTGCTGCTCTTGTGGTAAATGCTTCACCATAACAGCCATTACTACCGCGTTATCAGCTGCAAGTAATCCTTCTAATACAACAAGGACAATTAACACCCAGCCATATTGTAATAAAATCGCTTCCATTCTAGTGCCTCCTCTAAGCTCTCTATACCCTCAATGACCCTGTCATCCAAGTATAAAAGAAAAAAACCCCTGCCCTAATTCAGGCAAAGGTCTCGCTAAGTAAATTCGTACCCTTTCTATTTATGGTACTTCAATCTACACGTTATACGTATAGAGCCATTCACTATCACACCCGATGGTTGTACCATGTATTGACGAATGTGAAACCAGGTAAAGTTAATTGCCTGTTAGCTACTCCCCTTTGACAAATTGTCGAAGGTATCTTCTTTCAAATATTATAGCACTATCATTTACAGCTGACAAAAATATCTATATGTTTTTTCGTTACTTAATCTGAATTTGATAGCTCTTCTCTTCCTTATGTGCTAAATAAAACTCAATCATTTTTGGCATCGTCTGTATAAAATCAGGGCATGTAATACCCCCTTTTTGTAAGATATGATGTGCTTCAGTCGTATCAAATGAGGCATTCCATGTTAAATAATCTAATGTTTCTTGTTCAACACCTAATTTTTTTCGAATAAATGGAATTTGCAATGATAGCTTAGCCAATATAAATGGTAAACGTCCTTTTGGATAAGAATTTGTAACTAGTTTCACCATTGTACGGTATACCTCCTGTACAGGGTGAGGATTAGGATCAGTTAAATGAAGTGTCTTCCCTTCTGCACTCTGTTCATTAACCAGAAAAGTAGAAGCATTTATAATATAATCAACTGGCACTACATTAATCGTCGATGTAGTTTGACCAATATACGGAATAAAAGGTAAACCCTTTAAACGTTCAACTAAGTTTAAAAAGAAATAAGGACCATCAAATTTAATGGTTTCACCAGTTTGGGAATGACCTCGAACAATTCCAGGTCTAATTATTGTCAACGGTATTTCCGATTTTAAATCTTCTACTCGGTGCTCAGCCTCATATTTTGTTTCCTCATAGTGGTTTTTAAATGCCCTTGGTCGAATTAATTCATTTTCACGCAGTACGCCCTCACGTGTACCAGCCACATAGGCAGTGCTGAAATACATATAGCGCTGTAAATTAGGTAAGGTGCGAACAAAATCATTAACCATAGTTGTACCATGAACATTTACCTTCCAAGCAATGTCACGTGGTACAGCTAAATCATAGATAGCAGCTAAATGCCAAAGCATTTCAATTTGCGGTACGATTTCTTTGGTGGTTTGATTTTCTAATCCAAGGTTTGGTAGTGTAATATCGCCTTCCACAATTCGAATCGAACAGTCAGGAAAATCCTCTAATATTTTGTTTTTTTCTTTATGTGCCTTTATGGTTTCACCTGCCAATACGATTGCAATTACTTGTTGTGCTTGTTTCTTTTGAAATAATGCTCGGATTAGTTGACTTGAAATGAAACCAGGAAAACCTGTAAAAAAATGAACCTTCATCTCCCATTCCCCCTTGAACCTAATGCATCTTTCTTGTTTCTTTATCCATTAAACTGTAAATGATCGGTACAATATACAGCGTCAGTAAAGTTGAGGTCACAAGCCCTCCGATAACAGCAATCCCCATTGGCTGATTCATCTCGGTCCCTTCTCCAATGCCCAGTGCGAGTGGTAATAGCCCTAAAATAGTTGTTAAGGCTGTCATTAAAATTGGACGTAGCCGATCTTGGGTAGCAAGTAAAATTGCCTCATAAGCTGGCATGCATATTGCTTTTTGCTGATTAATATAATCAACCAGCACAATACCGTTATTTACGACTATTCCTACTAGCACTAAGATACCGATAACTGAGGTTACACCAATTAAAGTATTTGTTAGGAACATAGCTATCGCAACACCAATAATCATTAATGGGACGGTAAACATGATCACAAATGGATATTTAAATGACTCAAATTGAGCTGCCATCACAATATATACAAGCACGATTGCTAGCATCACAGCTAGTAACATATCATCGATTGCACTATCATAGAGCTCTCTGTCCCCACTGAACACAACTTGAGTAGTAGATGGTAAATTAACTTGTTCTAAGGCTTTATCTACTTTTGCTGAGATTCCTCCCAGCGATTCCTTTGTTTCATAATCTACAAAAAAGGCAACTGCTGCTGCTTGATCAGAACGACGAATGGATACCGGCCCCTTTTGCATAGAAACAGTAGCCACTTCCTCTAATTTTACAAATAATCCTGCTGGCGAACGTAGCTGCATGGCTTTTAAAGCATCTATACTCGTATTAAATGACTGCCCAAAGCCTGTATAAACGGGTAATACTGCGCTGTCATCAGTAGTTAATTGGGACGTTAATTGACCTTTTGTCATTTGATTTACAGTTTGAGCGATTTGTGCTGGAGCAAGACCATAGTCTTTTGCTTTTTCACGATTAACCTCAATTTGAATCTCTTGAACAGTAATATCTAAATCCGTAGAGACATTTGTCACTTGCTGAATCGCTAGTAGTTCTTGCTTCACTTTCTTAACAGTTTGCTGTAGCCTCTTTTCATCAGAGTCTGTTAAACGGAAAGTTAAGGTGTGTGGTGACGAACCTGTAGCTGTCGATACATTAAAAGTAATTTCAGCTTGCTCTCCAAGCTCTTCCTGTATATCTTGTTCTAGTTCTTCCACAAATTCGAAAATGGAACGTTGCCTTTCTGCTAATGGGACAAGTTTTACATACATCTCAGCTTGATTGGCGTTAGTTTGTCCACGTGCTTGGGATTGTTGTGTACCGCCAATTAAACTAACATACACATCTACATCCTTTTCCTGTTTTAAACGTTCCTCAATTTGCTTAACAATCTTTTCCGTTTCTGAGACAGCGACACCGTTTTCGAGATTGACACTTATAGAGGTGAACCCCTCATCTGTAGGCGGTAAAAATTCAGTACCTATTCTAGTCAGTCCAAACAAAGAAAGACTAAAGCAAACAACTGTAAAAAGTAGTATAAGCATTCGATGCTTTAGTACCCATACAATAGACACCTTGTAATGCCTATAAAATCGGGACTTACTGCGTTGTACATAAAAATTACTGTTTTTCATTTTTAAAAGTCGACTTGCTAGCATCGGAACGACTGTAAGCGCTACTACTAAAGAGGCAATTAAGCTGAACGAGATTGTTAAGGCAAACTCTTTAAAAATTTGACCAATCAATCCTTCGATGAACATAACAGGGATGAATACTGCTATTGTGGTTAAAGTGGAAGCTGTAATGGCAAGGGCTATTTCCTTTGTGCCTTCCTTTGCTGCAGTAATCGGGTCCTTTTCTAGTCCTAGATGTCTTTCTATATTCTCAATAACGACTATGGCATTATCCACAAGCATACCAATCCCAAGTGCCAGAGCACCTAATGTCATAATATTGAGGGAAAAATTCGCAAAAAACATCAAAACAAATGTGACAATAACGGAATAAGGAATCGCAATACCAATGATGATCGGACTCTTTACGCTACGTAAAAAAACAAATAGGATGAACATCGCAAATAATCCACCTAAGAGTAAGGAAGATCCAATATTACTAATCGCTAAATCCACATAATTTCCTTGATCAACTAAAATATCTGCTGTGATTCCTTTATACTGTTCTTTCTTTAGTAATGCCTCTAAGGATTTTTGGAAATTTTTAGAAACATCCGCTGTATTTGCACCAGATTCCTGTAATACAGACATAAGAACTGCTGGATGCTCATTTGCACGTGTTGTGGTAATAGATTGTTGTTCTGTCCTCTCAACGGTTGCAAGATCACCAATGGTTAATGATTTGCCTGTTAAAGGGTCCACCGAAACAATTAAGTCGGCAATGCTTTCCGGAGAAGATAATGTGCTAACTATACGTGTTGTTAGCAATTTTCCATCATCTGTTGAAACAGGCTCACCAGGAAGAGACACATTATTCGCTTGAACTATTTGCATCACATCTGTCTGTGTCAAGCCTTTTTCAACTAGCTTTGCTTCATCCAATGTTATTTGGATTTCTTCAATCAATTTGCCAGAAACATTCACACTAGCTACACCCTCTGTCCGTAGTAGCTCTTTCTCTAAGTGCTCTGCTAATACACGTACATCTACTT
Source organism: Lysinibacillus sp. BSL11 (assembly GCF_052928325.1). Taxonomy (NCBI): domain Bacteria; kingdom Bacillati; phylum Bacillota; class Bacilli; order Caryophanales; family Bacillaceae; genus Lysinibacillus; species Lysinibacillus sp. BSL11. The sequence goes on from NZ_JAVGCX010000008.1 coordinate 96,462, forward strand.
GATTATTTTCTGCACGCAAAGATAGCTGAATAATGGGAAATTGAGAAGGATCAAATTTTAGGAAACTCGGCTTGCCAGCATCATTAGGCAATGGGGTCATATCAATTCGCTGTAAAATATCAAGTTGTACAACATCCATATTTGCGGACCAGTTGAACTCAAGCACAATTAAATTGGAGCCTTCCTGTGAGGTTGACTGGATTTTTTTGATACCAGGTAAGGTAGCAAGTGTAGCCTCTAATGGCTTCGTTATCTTTTCATTTACCTCTGTCGGGCTTGCCCCAGGATAAGAGGTGACAACCACTCCAATAGGAGGATTTAACTCTGGAATTAACGTAATCGGTATTTTTAATAAAGATACACCGCCTAGTATGATGACTAAAAGCATAGTAACAATCGTAAAGACAGGTCTTTTAATGGAAAAATGACTAATATTCATCTAAACAAACTCCTTTTCTACCTCTTCCTTTCTATCATAGCCGAAAAGGAGATTATTTTATAATTAAGCTCCCGTTATTGAGATACTACCTCTAAGGAAACTTATATTTCCTAATAATGTATATATTCTACAAACAGTGTCATTTTTCCTTGCAAAAAAACACGAATCGCAAAATTGTCGATTCGTGTTTTATGATTATAGAAGGCTATAAAGTTGGATGTTTTCGTTTTTATCTGCAAACCAACGCATAGCGAACTCATTTTCAAATAGAAAAACAAGATTGTCAAAACGGTCTTTTACAAGCATTGATCGACCTGATGACATTGATTCTTTGACATCCTCTTCATTTTCAATCCAGCGCGCGATTTTCGAACCAATAGGCTCCATTTTTACTTCCACATTGTATTCATTTTTCATACGATGTTCAAATACTTCAAATTGTAGTTGACCAACTGCTCCAAGTATAACTTCCTCTGTATGCAGCGTTTTATAGTATTGAATAGCACCCTCTTGCACTAATTGTAAAATCCCTTTATGGAATTGCTTTGATTTCATAACGTTCTTTGCCGTTACGCGGACGAATAATTCTGGTGTAAACTGTGGTAATTTTTCAAATTGGAATGTTTTCTTGCCACCTACAACAGTGTCGCCAATTTGGTATGTTCCTGTATCGTACAAACCAATAATATCGCCAGCAACTGCTTCATCTACTGTCTCACGATCGTCTGCAAGGAACTGTGTAGATTGTGTGACTTTAAATGACTTTCCTGTACGAGATAACGTCATATTCATCCCACGTTCAAATTTTCCAGAAACAATACGTACAAAGGCAATACGATCACGGTGTGCTGGATTCATATTGGCCTGAATTTTGAAAATAAAACCTGAAAACTCATCATGCTCCACAGGATCAATAAACTGTTCATCTTCAGTAATTCTTGGCTGCGGCGTCGGTGCGAATTGTAGATAAGTTTCAAGGAAAGTTTGAACACCAAAGTTCGTTAATGCTGAACCAAAGAATACAGGTGTTAATTCCCCACGACGTATTTTTTCCTCAGAATAGGCATTCCCCGCTTCATCTAAAAGTAAAATATCGTCCATTGCTTGTGAATAATAAGAAGTCACCTTCATTGGATGCTCTACAGCAAGCTCCCCATTGTCGTCTATTGGTAAGAAACGCTCCGCTTCATCTGTACGGAATTGCTCAATGCGTTTATTGTAACGATCATAAATACCAAGGAACTCTTTACCCATACCGATTGGCCAGTTCATAGGATATGCATTGATACCTAATACCTCTTCAAGCTCTTCAATCAATTCAAGCGGCTCTTTCCCTTGACGGTCTAACTTATTAATAAATGTAAAAATAGGAATACCTCGCATCTTACAAACCTTAAATAGCTTTAAAGTCTGTGCCTCGATCCCTTTCGCAGCATCCACTACCATGACAGCACTATCTACAGCCATCAATGTACGATATGTGTCTTCTGAGAAATCTTGGTGACCAGGGGTATCCAAAATATTCACACGAGAGCCATTATAATCGAATTGCATGACAGATGAAGTAACCGAAATCCCACGTTGTTTTTCGATCTCCATCCAGTCCGATGTTGCATATTTACCTGTTTTTTTCCCTTTTACTGTACCTGCATCACGAATGGCACCACCAAAAAGTAAAAGCTTTTCTGTAATCGTCGTTTTCCCAGCATCAGGGTGACTGATAATGGCAAAAGTACGACGCGATAGTATATCTTTTTCTAAATTTGAATTCATCTCGTCATTCTCCTTTTTTCATACTTAATAATAATAAAAGAAGACTTGCCTTTCGTACAACCTTTTTACATGAAATCTCAAAAAAGAAAACCCTTTAGTTACAACTAAAAGGGTTTCCTAAGAGTTTAGCTTTCATCACACGAATTTTAATCGGCCTGCTTCTATCGCAATTTCTGCATCACTATGTGGAAATTTGGTATTTTCGATAATTTGGTAATCCTCATGACCTTTACCAGCAAAAATAATCATGTCACCTGGCTCAGCAATTTCAATCGCATGGCGCACTGCCTCTGCACGATCTCCAATACAAGCATAATTATCATGAAGCATTCCTTTAGCAAGATCGCCTGTAATACTATCATAGTCTTCATAGCGAGGATCATCTGTCGTTAAAATGACATATTCCGCAGCAGACGCTTTCTCAGCCATGGCAGGACGCTTCGATTTATCACGATTGCCACCTGTTCCAACTAAGAAAATCAGCTTGCCTTTTTTATAAGGTTGCGCTGCTTCAATCGCCTTTTCAATTGCATCTGGAGTATGGGCATAATCAATAAAAATTTGCACAGGTAGATCTGAACATACTTTCTCCATACGACCCTTGACTGGCGGTAGTTGCTCAATTTGTTCAATAATGGACTCCATTGAATAGCCCCTACCATAAAATGCAATCATGGCTGCCAATACATTATAAATATTAAATTCCCCAAGCAAATTCATTTTTACACGAAAAATTCCTTCAGGCATTTCCACGTCAAATGATGTCATATAGTCGTGATACTCACAGTTAATGGCGCGGAAATCAGCATTTTCATTTTTTAAACCATATGTCCACACTGGAAATGGTGTCATTGCAGCATATCTCTCTGACCAAGCATCGTCAGCATTCAACACAACAAATTTATTTTTTTCTAAATCTTGTCCAAGTTGGGAAAATAATAAGCCTTTTGCATGGCCATATTCCTCCATCGTACCATGGAAATCAAGATGATCGTGCGTTAGATTCGTAAAAATAGCGATATCATAATCAACACCTGCTAAACGTCCAAGTGCTAACCCATGTGATGAAACCTCCATTGTCATTAATCGACAGCCTTCCATTTTTGCACGGAAAATCATTTGTTGTGTCGATAACGCATCACTCGTTGTATTAGCTGATTCATATAAAATTCCATTTAAATTAAAGCCAATTGTACCGGATAAAGCCGATTTCTCGCCCATACCATGCATTATATTTTGAATAATTCCTGTTACAGATGTTTTACCATTCGTTCCTGTTACACCAATCATCGTTATGTCCTTAGAAGGATAATCAAAGAACTTTGCAGCTAGTAAACCTACTGCACGATCTGTATCTTTCACAATCACTTGTGCAATCTTCTCTCCTAGCGGTAATTCTCGTTCCGTCACAACAATTGTTGCGCCACCATCTACAGCCTTTTGCGCATAATCATGCCCATCTACTGTATAACCTTTGATACAAACAAACATGCTATTTGGTTGCACACTTCTTGAATCTATTACGATATCGCTAACCTGATCTGGCAGCACGCCAATTATTTTTTTCAAAGGTAATGCGCTTAACAATTCCTCTGCATACATTTCATAGTCCTCCAATCAATCTCTACACTCATGTCATCATTCTTAATAATCGACAAAAAACGACAATGTGAAATCCCCCACGTTCTATTGAACTTATTTTACTACTTATTTCATGATAAATAAAATGCCTCTCTTGTGTTTTTTCAACGAAAACGCTTTCATTTGAAGAAAAAATCATGTTTTCTTCAAATTTTCATTTATAATCACCAATCGGCATTTTTCGACATAACGAGAAAGAGTTATCTAGAGAACAATTGTCTATGCACCTTAAGCTTATAGTGACAATGGAGGCATCAGAAGATACCTCCATTGTTAAGCTATTTCATAATTGAGCGCACAATTTTCACTTTCTGTTTATATGGCGGGAATAACACATTTGTCTCCAGCTTGGAAGATTTCTTCAAGATAGATTTCGGGTGAGTAAAGTTTTCAAAGCTCGCTTTGCCATGGTATGCTTTCACACCTGATGGACCTACACCACCAAATGGTAAATGTAAATTTCCAACATGTGTGATGGTGTCGTTAATACACCCCCCACCAAACGGTAATTCTTCCAAAAAGTATTGCATAGCTTTTTCATGTTCTGAGAAGAAGTATGCCGCTAAAGGCTTCGGTAATTGTCTGATTTGATGAATGGCAAGTGGCAAATCATTATACATCATAACAGGTAAGATAGGACCAAATAGTTCTTCCTGCATTGATGGACTTGTCCACTTTACATATTCAACGATTGTAGGTTCAATATATAAATCATCCCGATCTATTCGTCCACCATATGTAATGGCATCACGTTCTTCCACAATTATTTGCTGTAAACGATCAAATTGCTTTAAATTGACGATACGCCCATAATCAGGGCTTTTTAAAGGGTTTTTGCCATAAAACGAACGGATTGTTTCTTTTAATATTTTCATAAAACGATCATAAACGTCCTTGTGTACAAGCAGATAATCAGGGGCCACACATGTCTGTCCAGTATTAGTAAATTTACCCCATACAATCCGCTTTGCCGCTACCTCTAGATTTGCTGTTTGATCGACAATTGCTGGACTTTTGCCACCAAGCTCTAAAGCAACTGGTGTCAAACGTTCTGCAGCAGCTTTTGCTACTACTTTACCAACGGCCACACTACCTGTAAAAAAGATATAATCGAAGGAAGCATGAATAAGAGCCGTAACCTCTTCCTTTTCACCTTCCACAACACGTACATATGAAGACGGGAACGTTTCCTCAATGATCTTTTTCACAATGGCTGCTGTGTGTACAGAGGTTTCTGATGGTTTGACAATTGCAGTGTTTCCTCCAACTATGGCACCAATTAGTGGCTCCATTACAAGTTGGAATGGATAATTAAATGGCCCGATAATTAATGTTACGCCATAGGGCTCACGAACAATAAAGCTCTTGCCCATTTGATATTGTATCGGTGTTTTGACTGCTTCCGGTTCCATCCATTCCTCTACATGTTTTACCATATATGAAATACTATCTAATACAATGCCAATTTCTGTTGCATACGCCTCAAATTCACTTTTACGAAGGTCTAAGTAAAGTGCATTCAATATTTCCTTCTCATATTTCAAAATTGAAGTTTTTAAGTTCTTTAATTGCTCTTTTCTAAATTTCACACTTTTTGTAGCACGGGAAAAATAAAATTGACGTTGCTCTGTAATCATATTTTCCACATCTTGTGACGTAAAATTCATCAATAAAGCACCCCTTTTTTAAAATGGCATACATAGTTTTTTCATTTTGAAACAAACTATCTTTGTCTATACGATACAACATCGAGAGGCAAAAATCCTCTTTCTACATCGAGGGGGTGAAATAGCAATATGTGAAAATGAAATGTTTTAGTTTTTTCATCTCGGGAAATATACAACTACATATTAAAACCGAAACGGGGGCGTAGATGAATGACAACAACAACAGGAACATGGTGGGAGTCCATTTTTTCTGGACCATTATCGCATGGAATTTGTGAAGAAAAAATATTGCTATTGCAAGATGAGGCTTTCTTATATCTCTCTACAATACCTGTGGAGAATGAAGAAAATCCAGAAGGAAATTAAAAAATAACGCATTATAGGATGCCCCTATAATGCGTTTTTATTTATTTTAATTAACAATGAATACTTGCTGTAACTGATCTAATTGTGCTTCAAGTCTACTGATGGCCTCTTCTTCTATCGCAAAGCCACCCTCTTCCAAACGAATAACTTGTTTATCCACAATGTAAACAGAATTGGTAATGGATGTGGCTCCTAGTACAGCTAACACTGGCTTTAATGCATATTCTAACGCTAACAAATGACTGATCGAACCGCCTACAGCAATGGGGAGTATAGCCTTTTTGAACAAGGCTTTTTGCGGTAGTAGATCCAAGTAAGTCTTCAAAATACCTGTATAGGAAGCTTTATAAATTGGTGTAAGGATGACAATAAAATCTGCTTCCTTAACATGCTCATTTTCAGACTGTATTTCCTTACTAGAAAAATTTGCTGTTAATAAATCTGTAGCTGGGAGCCCATGTATATAATTTGAGTGAACCTCTACTCCTTGTGCAATGAAATGATTCTCCACCTTTTCATGAATGGCGGTAACTCGAGAATTTTTCGAATTACTTCCGTTAATAATGACTGCTTTTGTCATCATGCCCACTCCTTTTATCAATGTTATAAAAAAGGCCCCTATTCTACAAATCGATGAACAATCGTTTTGTAAAATAGAAGCCTCTAGATGTCTAGTTAACTTAAATACCTAGTATTCTTATAAAATTAATTTAACATAAATTTCTAGAATGTCAACAGCTTTTTATTGGTGTATTGCTTTCCCAAACACAGCTTTAGCTACATCTCCAATATGCTCCGATACAGTAGGATGTGGAAAAATCATATGTGCAAGTGATCGAGCTGTACCACCAGCATTTTTTGTTGCTAATAGCGAATTAAGTATTTCTGTTGCGCCATCAGCTACTACACAAGCCCCTAAAATTTGCCCATTATCCTTAGATGAAATTAGCTTCACAAAGCCTTCGGTATTCCCCTCCATTAATGACTTTGGATTTGTTTGTAGAGGCATTTTCGTTACAATGTACGGCGCTTTGACTTGCTCTTCTAGTAAACCAAATGTAGCTATTTCAGGGCTTGTATAAACACAACGTGGAATGCTTGTTTGATCAATTGGTATTGGTTGATTTCCTACAATATAATCCACAACGTAAATACCCTCAGCACTGGCAGAATGTGCAAGTTGATAACCACCCACTAAGTCACCAATCGCATAAATATTCGGCAGGCTTGTTTCAAAATGCTCATTGACAGCGATTAATCGACCATCTAAAGTTAATCCTAATTGCTCAGCAATTTCTATATTGGGACGACGTCCAGTTGCAAATAATAGGTTTTCATATGTATAAGATCCTATAGATGTATGAATGATATTACCTTCAAATTTTTCAAATTGAAAATCTGTCACAAGTTCAATACCAAGTTTCTTCAACTTTTCTCGAATCAGCGGTCTTGCTTCCGCCTCTTCCGTTTGTAAAATATCCTCGCTATGATTAAGCACTGTTACCTTTGTACCGAGGGGTGCTAAACTAAACGCCATTTCAATGGCAATTACGCCCCCGCCAATGATCGTTAGCTGGGCTGGAAGCTTGTCTATATTAAAAAATGTGTCCGTCGTATAGTAGGTAGTTGTCTCTAATCCTTCGAATCGTGGCACAAAGGGTTTACTACCTGTCGCTAAAATTATATCGGATGCCATTATCGTCTCATTCCCGATAGTTATCGTTAAGTCGTTTACGACTGAAGCTTCACCACGATATAAAGTTATATGATTGTTGATAATATAATGCTCAATGTTTGTTAGTAGTTCATGAATTATTGTATCTTTCCGTTGCATTAGTCGAGGAAAATTAATTTCCACTTTAGGTACTTCTATTCCCCAGCTATTCCCTCTTTTTATTGCCTGCACAAGTTTACTATGTTCCAATAAAATCTTTGATGGAATGCAGCCAACGTTATAGCAGGCTCCTCCCAATTTATCTCGTTCGATTAGCGCTACTTTTTTACCATTCTTGGCTGCATGTATGGCAGCCACATAGCCACCAGGTCCCGCCCCAATAATAGCAATATCAAAATTTTCCATAATTTTCACCTCATGTATCACCATATCATTTGCAAATTTTGAATGCAATGACAGACATAGTAAAAGCCTTTCATTACAATGAAAGGCCTTTGACTTATTTGTTTAGTTTATGAGCATTCGTTTCTCTTTCGTGAGTATTCGACGCTCTTTGAACTATTTAATAAATATTTCGTTGCCAAAATCGTTGCTGGGCAATGGCAGCTACAAATTTTTTCGGAAAATCTTTATTACCTGTAGCTAAAATGATTCCTGGCCCTACATTGGCATTCGACATATTGAAAAAGGTTGTGCCAGTTGCAGCAAATCCTATAGGCTTAAAGTGACGATATGCTTCATTTATATAATTGACGATATAAGTATTGAACTTCGCCTGATTACTTGCCTTTACTCCAACAACATATAACGAGTCAAATAATACAGCATCGGTTGTGATAAATGTGTCAGTAGCCGTTAATTGCACACCATTATTCCCTATTACCACACCTAGTCGATCAGAGATTATGCTATAGCGCACACCTTGTCTTGTTAAATATTTCAATACTTCCCCGACCTCATTTGCATCAAAACCATCACCAATTAAGACGCCTACTTTCAGCGTATAGGGCAATTTAACGGTATTTGCTTGGCTCAGTGCAGGTGAAGAGGCCGTTACCTTAGACTGCTCGCCATTAGGTCGATTAACACCAACGTTGTCTGCCACTGTGGTAGCCATTACTTTATCCACATGAACAAACATATCCACTACTTGCTGACGAACAGATTTACTTTTCACTTTTCCTACTTCGAAGCTAAAGGCATCAATAATGTGTTGTTTTTCAGGTGGAGACATGCTGTTCCAAAATAGCCTTGCTTGTGAAAAGTGATCGTCAAAGGATTTACTACGCGCTCTCGTGATTCTTCCCTCAACCTTTTCTTCATAATGAACATATCCTCCTTCTCTTGCAGTAGAGGTGGCTGGTGTATTATTTGCTAATGAATTTTTATGATAGCTTACCCTGCCTAAATTAATGGTCTGTCGACTAAAGCCATTACGTTGATTGTTATGCACTGGGCAAATCGGACGATTAATAGGGATTTCTGCAAAATTTGGTCCACCTAATCGAATCAATTGTGTATCTAAATAGGAAAACAATCGACCTTGTAGCAAAGGATCATTGGTAAAATCTATGCCAGGCACAACATTACCTGGATGAAAGGCTACTTGCTCTGTTTCAGCAAAGACATTATCCACATTGCGATTTAAGGTCATCTTTCCAATTTTCTTCACAGGTACTAGTTCCTCTGGCCAAAGCTTTGTCGCATCTAAAATATCAAAATCAAATTTAAATTCATCCTCAGGTTCTAGTATCTGTATGCCTAACTCAAACTCTGGATAATCTCCAATTTCGATGGCTTCCCATAAATCTCTTCGTTGAAAATCTGGATCCTTCCCTGCAATTATCTGGGCTTCATCCCAAACAAGAGAATGCACTCCTAGCACAGGCTTCCAATGGAATTTCACAAATCTCGACCTTCCCTTGTCATTGACGAAACGGAATGTATGCACACCGAAACCTTCCATCATACGAAAGCTTCGCGGAATGGCACGGTCAGACATTACCCACATTACCATATGTGCAATTTCCTGATTACTGGCTACAAAATCCCAAAAAGTATCGTGTGCGGAGGCTGCTTGTGGCATTTCATTATGAGGCTCAGGCTTTACGGCATGAATTAAATCGGGAAACTTAATGGCATCCTGAATAAAAAAGACAGGGATATTATTACCAACTAAATCATAATTCCCCTCATCCGTATAAAATTTTGTTGCGAACCCACGTACATCACGAGCTGTGTCCATTGAACCTAAACTTCCTACCACTGTCGAAAATCTGACAAACACAGGTGTCTTCTTTTTCGGATCCTGCAAAAAATTTGCCTTCGTATATTCGGACATGGATTCATATAATTCAAACTCGCCATGTGCTGCAAAACCTCTGGCATGTACAACACGCTCTGGAATACGCTCATGATCAAAATGGGTAATTTTTTCTCTAAGATGAAAATCTTCCATAATTGTCGGACCACGAACACCTGCCTTTAACGAATCCTCATCATTGGACACCCTTAGTCCCTGATTCGTTGTCATTTTCGTACCCTCATTCTCGACACGAAACGGCTCTAATTGATGATCCTTTGGATTTCCTTCTACATTTTTGGATTGATTCGACTTTGAGTTATCCACGCAATCCCCTTTCATACATGTACTAATTTCGCTCCATATACACTATATGTTTTAAAAAAAGAAACATGCCTTCATTTCGACAAAGCTTATGTAAAGATAAAAACAGGTTTCTATTTGTTAATAGAAAACCTGCTCAATCTTAAAATATGTATCGTATCATTTCATGTATGTTACAGTATGGGTTGTCACGGCTCTCTGTCTCTCGGAGTGCCATCATATCTGTGCAATTTTTAATGGCTACCTCATGCCGTAATGCAATGGGGGCTATGATGGATTCATCAGCCTTATGCCGGAAATACCGACTGACACCAAGGTGCTGTTCCATTTTGTCATTGAGGACAGCACGAGGGTATTTTTCTGTACTATCAACTTCCTCAAAATGCAAGAGTAACCACAATTCAAATGCTTCATTTGTATAGGCAATATGAATATTTTTTTCCTCACAAAATTGATTTACTTCCTCTAGTTGCTTTTCGGTTAGATCATCCTTATCAAAAACAATCCAAACTTCATCAAAGTATTGGTAGCTGGAATCTCGATAAGCATGTTGGGCAAGCTTGATCGCTGAACGTTTAACGTTTTTTATTTTGACACTAACCATCTTAGAGCGCTTTAAAATACGCATTTGTTCAAAATAGATGCGTTCTGTTTCACCTTCACAATAAATTAAAATAGTTTTACGCAGTGTTCGGCTCCCTTGTTGACGTACTCTCACTGCTCAGATACCTCCGTTTCTTCTAAGTATTGTTCAGATAAATACTCATTAATGACAGGCGTTGCACCGAATTCCCCTTTCATATAGCGTTTCGCATAAGAAAGATCTCCACGTTTCTTTTGTAAATCTGCAAAATCAAATAAGGAGTATAGTTCTGATTCATTTTTAAAGCTTTTATTCACAAACCAAATTTGATCGGAGCGTAGTGGCTGATCAAGTAATTCAATTTCATGACTTGTCACGACAAATTGATTACTGCTATTGCGTTTGCTATTCATAATAGCCATTAAAAACTCACAAATTGATACATGGAAGGCTGTGTCGAATTCGTCAATAAAAATGGTTTTCCCTTTATTATAAGCATCCACCATCACACAGGCTAAATGTAGCATTCGCACTGTGCCCTTAGAATCCATTGTCCAATTAATTGTTTCTGTCCCTATTGGTGCACCTGCTTCATCAAATGATAAATAATGTAGATCAATATCTACTTCTTGAATCACCTCAGGCGAATCAAACTCATAGCCAATTGTATTTTTCTCTCTGCGTTCCACACGTCTAGCCGTGACATCTTGAATGGAGAGGTCTGCAATTTTTAGGAGTTTGATCACTTCCTTTTTAAACGGCTCCTCTTCAAGTTTACGAATAAGAGGATGACTTGATAACCGATTTGCTTCATCTAGGAAAAGAATTTTATGTAAAAACCAATCGAATATCTTTAAAGCATCTAGATCATTAAAAACATGTAATACTGATAGAAAGGCTGTATTATTACGTGTATATTTTGTCAATTCCTGTGAAGCTGTTTGAAATGTCTCATAAGAATATTCTGTACCATCCCATTGTCTGACAAATAGTTCTTCCTTCAGTGACTTGTTCGTTTTCACAAGACGTTCATAGAGAACTTGAGAAGCATTATACTGAATTTCATAATCATATAAAGCTCCGTCCAAAAAAAGCGATATCATAAACTCTGTTGGTTTGTCTTGCTGACTTCCTAACTTAAACGGTTGATAGGGTAGACGTAACTGCTTTACATTATTTAAGTTTTCAAAATTAAAAAGCAAGGAACGTAATACTTTAATAGCCGTAAAAAGATTAGATTTGCCGCTTCCATTTGGACCAAAAATAAATGCGCTTTTTACAAGACGAAGTGTATCCAACTGAATTGTATGGGTATCCTTCCATTTTCGTAGGCGACTTCCAGCTACCATTGAAAACAACGTATCATCTTTATAACTTAAACAATTCTTTACTCTAAAATCTACAAGCATATGTAAGCCTCCGTCCACAACCATTTCTTTAATGAATTATTATACTATAGACATAGAAAAAGACATATTACGCAATGTAATATGTCTTTTTTACTTTATTGTCCCTTTATCCACTTTTTTGTTGAATTTCTGCTAATGATTCATTTTGTAGCGCGTGCAATGTACGTTCAATGCCTTCTGCAAAAGAAATTTTAGGCTTCCAACCAATTGCATTGGCTAATTTATCATTATTTAAAAATGAATGCTCAATATCTCCTTCTCGTGCTGGGGCATATTGAATTTCAAGTGGATGGTTTAAGTGTTGGAGCAGTAGGATGACCTGGTGAATTGACCAAGCCTCATTAGTGGACACATTATACGTGCCTTGTAAACGTGCAGATACACCTGCGTAAATAGCATCAGCAATATCGTCTACATAAATAAAATCACGTGTTTGTTCACCATCACCATAAATTGTAAATGGTTTACCTGCCATACTGCTTTTTAACATACTTGGAATCACAGCTGCTTCACCTTGCATTTGCTGTCTTGGCCCGAAAACATTGGCAAATCTATAGATAAGAACAGGCAAACGATAATCTTTTTGCCATTTCTCACAGTAGGTTTCGCCAATGCTCTTGTTTAATCCGTACATAGATATTGGTTCACAGACATCTGATTCCTCTAATGGAGGATAGTGACTATCTCCATAAACAGCTGCTGAGGAGGCAAAGACAAAATGCTGTACCTTATACTTGGATGATAAAAAAAGCATTTGGCTAAGTCCAACTATATTTGTCAAAATATCCTTTACTGGCTCCTGGATAGATTGCTGAACGCTCGTTTGCGCTGCACAATGGACAACCACATCAAAGTTTATTTCCTTAAAGAGATGCTCGCAAACCTCATCCTCAACATTTAAAAGATAGGATTTATGCTCAAAGTCAACATTCCGTAAATGACCCGTACTTAAATTATCAATAATATAAACCGTTGCACCTTCTTCAAAAAAACGCCTACCTACTGCACTGCCAATAAAACCATAGCCACCTGTCACTAATACATTCATCCTATCGCCCCCAAAAACAATATGATGATTTATATGCAGTAATTACTAAAAATATGCAAGAAACTTATTTACTGGTAATTTTTCTCAAATTCTTTTTACTAGATTGCATCATTAACAAGTATCTATTTTGAGCTATATAAAAAGCATGTTTGAAGATTACTTCAAACATGCCCTAGCTATCTATTTTTAAGCTGGATTAATTTCTAATTCAACCGTTACTTTAATATCTTTCCCAACAAGGACTCCACCAGTTTCTAATGCCGCATTCCAAGTTAGACCAAAGTCTTCACGATTAATTGTTGTTTCAGCTTCAAAGCCGTATACTTCTTGACCCCATGGATTTGTGCCTTTTCCATTAAATTCTGTATCAAAAGTTACTGATTTTGTAACGTCTTTGATTGTTAAATCACCAGTTACTGCATATTCATCGCCAGCTTTTTTAGCAATATTTGTAGATTTAAATGTAATCGTTGGATATTTTTCGGCATCAAAGAAATCTGCTGCCTTTAAATGATTATCACGATCTTCGCTACGTGTATTAATGCTCGCTGGATCGATTGTAAAACTAATAGTAGCAGTTGTTAAATCTGCAAGGTCTGCTGCTTCGATATCTGCTGAGTAACTGTCAAATACACCCTTAACTTTTGATACCATCATGTGTTTTACTTGAAAGTTAATTGCTGAGTGTCCTGAATCAATGTTCCATTTTGCCATTTTAAATTCCTCCAATTGGTTGATTTTATCTCGATTTCGAGATATATTTTAAAATATGAAGCAACTACATCTTTTATGTTACCCAAAATTGGATAGGATAAACATTTGTAGTTACTTATTTGTTTACAGCTTGGCTTATGAAAAGTTTTTAATTACTTTCTGTAACCTACTATATATTAATAATTTAGTTACGTCAAGTAATTAAAAATAGATTTTTAAAATATAAAAAAAGATGTCCGAGTCATCGGTACACCCCTCTCTATGTAATAAAAAGAATATCACCAATATTTGGTGATATTTAGCCGCAGTAAAATATTATTTTGCAAAAACCTCAAAAATACCAATCATGATAAGTAGCCATCCTGATATGGCTGTAGAATGCTTGCCAATAAACGTTTTTGCTAGTAAAGAGCCACATCTACTTCCTACTCCAACTGTGATAAAAGAAAATACGCCGATGGAAATGACTGTCCAAAGAGCTGAAATGCCATTTGCGCCTATTGCAATACCCCCTGCTAAACAGTTCGCTGACAAGACAAAGCCAAGTGCCATTGCTTCTCTTGTTGAGATCACTAGATTTTTATCTTCATCAAATAATTCGGGATTTCCTGCTATCCGCTGATTAGAAAAATTATTAGACATCAAAGTCCATAGACCAATCACACACAGTAGTAAACTCCCTAGCAAATTGGCAGTATGCGGTGAAATATACTCAACAACTGTGCTACCAGCTGTTACTGCGACATATGTGACAATCATCGACATAACAGCAATCACAGCATTTGATAAAATTGGAATTTTAACTTGTTTGACACCATAGGCTAGACCAATCCCCAAGTTATCTAAATTCGCAGCGATTCCTATTAGAATAATTGTAATCCAATGCATACTAAGCCTCCTCAAATCTCCGTCTCCATTTTCACCTATCGTATGTCAACAATAAAAAAATTAATGGGCACAACGAAGCTTAATTGTTTATGTTCCATCTTTTAGCACGGTTTGACTAAACCATCAATTTGACAAAAGTAACAACTTGTTTATAAAATTAAGTTGTTACTTGTTAATATTTATACTTTAATGTAAGAAATAATAGAAAGGAGATGTAATATGAAACTCATCAAGTTATTGAAAATAGGCATAGCATTTATATGCCTTATTGTGTTAACTGCATGTGGTTCAGAAAAGGAGGACACAAAGAATACTGAGAAAGGTGAAATCAATTTAGCATATGTTGAATGGGATACTGAGGTTGCATCTACACATGTAGTAGGACAAGTACTAGAAGATTTAGGATATAAGGCAACACTGACACCTTTAGACAATGGGATCATGTGGGAAGCACTTGCAAACGGAGAGGTCGATGGTATGGTATCTGCTTGGTTGCCACAAACACATGCCCCACAAGTAGAAAAATACAACAATAAGATAGAGAACTTAGGAGAAAACCTAACTGGTGCTAAGATTGGTTTGGTTGTACCAAGTTATATGGATGTCGATTCTATTGAAGATTTAACAAACCAAGCTAATCAAACCATTACAGGCATTGAACCAGGAGCTAATATGATGGCTACGACAGAAAATGCCTATAAGGAATATAAAAATCTGGAAGTTTGGAATGTTTTGACCTCATCTGCTGGTGCAATGACCGCAGCCCTCAGTCAGGCTATCTCTAATAATGAAGAAATCATCATCACAGGCTGGTCACCACACTGGATCTTTAATGCCTATGATTTAAAGTACTTAGATGACCCCAAAGGTTTATATGGAACAGAAGAATATATTGGCACTTTTGCGCGGAATGGTTTAAAAGAGGATGCTCCAGAAGCCTATAGTGTCCTTGACCGTTTCAACTGGAGTGCTAAAGATATAGAAAGTGTAATGTTTGATATAATGGAAGGCATGAGTGCCACAGATGCTGCGAAAAAATGGATTGCTAACAATCAAGAAAAAGTAGCCGAATGGACGAAAGATGTACAAGCATAAAAAGAGAACCCATTTACTACTCATTAGTAAATAGTTTCAGACTGTAGACGGCTCATTCTATAATAGAATGAGCCGTCTACAATTTTTAACGTTCCTAAAAATGAGGGGGGTTTCAGGAGCGTAATAATGAACTAGCAAACTTCTGGAGAAAAGTAGCTAAAGTTCATCCTCTCTACACTGTATTGTAGAACAAGGAATATTCTTTATATGATAATGATAATCATTATCATATAAATTGTCAACATTAATAATAATGATTTTTCATTTATCAGTAGCTGTCTTCCACTGTTTGGAAAACAAAACGTTGCTGGTTGCTTGCTTTCCTTTGTGCGATCGCTTTCTCCACTACCGTGTACTGAACACATTAGATTTTTACGACCAATTTCATGAGTGCATTACATACATAGAGACGACCCTATAAAAGTGAATCGCCCTCTCACCATGCTAAAAACTTTGCAAATGAAATTTAAAATAAAAAGCTGCTACCTATAAGATAATGGCAGCAGCTTCCTAGCTAAAATTAAACTTAAAAGCGTATAGTAATGGATTTATAGATTATTGAACTACATCAGGGTGGAAACCATCTTTTTGGAAGTAATCCTCATGTGACCAAATATTTAATTTTGCATCCTGAGCTTTTTGTTGAATAGCTCTAAATGCTTCTTCAAATGTATTATTTGGCTTATGAATATAACGTACAACTGCAAGCCCTTCGTTTAATAAAGATTCCTGCAATAAGACATTATCTACAAACACGTAGGCTAGATGGCGATCATAATTGTCTGTTTCTGGTCCAACATCGTAGACCGCTTCAATTTTCTTAGCCTGTTCCAATAAATTGATCGTATACTCTTTTGCTTCTTCCGCATATGGCTGAGCGCCACCTTTGTTGTAATTCATTTCAGGAGTATCCACCATTAATAGACGAATTTTTTGTTTCTCACCATTAATTGTCGCCTGAATCGTATCCCCATCATATGCTTTAATATAGTCTATCTCAAAGCGTTTATTACCTGTTTTTCCTTCCACTTGTTCAATGGTAATAGTACCTTGCTGTTCTGTAACTGATTTAGTACTTTGATCTTCCGCAGGTGATCTGCCAAATATCATGTACAATGCTACAGCCAAAATAATCGTGCCACTTGTTATTAATGTTTTTATATCTTGCATTTTCATGTAGTAGGTCCCTCACAACTAATCATCATTGCTTATACTTATGATTCGTATAAGTTGTGCACCTCATCATCAGGAAGACAACAAGTTTCACGATGTCTCTATTGTAAAATATCAAGCTACTACATTCAAGCTATCATATTGTCACTGCTACCCAGTGATTTGGTAAAACCTCTACTAACTGACTATTTTCAACCTCATAACGCATTTTCACATCTTCTGCATGTTCAGCTTCATTATATTTCTGCTTCTCTATTGCAGGATCTGGAACAGGAATAGAACGTAATAATGCACGTGTATATGGATGTTGTGGGTTAGCATATAGCTCTTCACTTTCTGCCAGTTCTACAATCTTCCCACCATACATGACGGCAACACGGTCACTGATATGTTTCACCATGGATAAATCATGGGCAATAAATAAATACGTCAACCCAAGCTTTTGTTGTAATTCTTTTAATAAATCAACAATCTGCTTTTGAATGGAAACATCCAGTGCCGATAAGGGTTCATCACAAACAATAAAGTTTGGCTCAACCGCTAATGCTCTCGCAATACCAATTCGTTGACGCTGACCTCCCGAAAACTCATGAGGATAACGCATGGCATGTTCTTTTTTCAAACCGACAAGTTCAAGCAATTCCTCTACTCGTTGTCGTCTCTCCTCATGCGTCTTCACCAGACCATGAATATCAAGAGCCTCGCCAATAATGTCTAAGATTTTTCTACGAGGATTTAACGATGAATAGGGGTCTTGGAAAATAATTTGCATATGACGACGCATTGCCTTTAGCTGTTTTTTCGATAGCCTTGTTACAGGTATTCCTTGATATAGAACCTCGCCATTTGTAGGCTGATGAAGCTGGAGAATCGTCCGACCTGTAGTCGATTTACCCGAACCGGATTCACCAACCAAGCCCAATGTTTCACCAGGATATATATAGAATGATAAATCATTCACTGCTTTCAACGTTTGGCCACGGCCTAACGGAAATTCTTTAGACAGATGGGTCACTTCGATTAACGGCTTATGTCGATCGATACCTGGCTGAATAGTAGCAATCTCTTTTGGTTGCTTTTTCTCATGCAGTTTTGGTAAGGCATTCAATAATTTCTGGGTATACGGATGCTGGGCATTTGCAAAAATTTCTTCTGTTGTGCCCTGTTCAACAATTTCTCCTTCTTTCATCACTAGGATGCGATCACACATACCTGCAACAACGCCTAAATCGTGTGTAATTAAAATAATAGACGTTCCCATTTTCTTTTGCATATTGCGCATTAATTTTAGGATTTGAGCTTGAATAGTAACGTCCAGTGCTGTTGTTGGTTCATCTGCAATAAGCAGTGAGGGATTACAAGCAAGCGCCATAGCAATCATTACGCGTTGACGCATACCACCTGAAAATTCATGAGGGTATTGTCGATACCGTTCTTCTGCGTCTCTAATACCAACCAGTTTTAATAATTCTATTGTTTGTTGATAGGCCTCGTTTTTTGACATTGACTGATGCTTAATTAAACTTTCAGCCACTTGATCGCCTATTCGAATAGTAGGGTTTGTGGATGTCATCGGATCTTGGAAAATCATACTAATATCTTGTCCACGTATCCCTTCCATTTGTTTTTCACTGAATTCAGTGAGTTCTTGCCCTTTAAACACAATTGAGCCAGATTTCAAAAATGAAGGTGGCGATGGTAATAAACGCATAATGGAGCGAGCCGTAACACTTTTCCCGCTCCCAGACTCTCCCACAATTCCGAGTGTTTCACCTTTGTTTAGATGGAAGCTAACGTCCTTAACGGCTTCAAATTCTGTCTCCCCTGTGATAAAGGATACCCGAAGATTCTTGATTTCTAAAAGCTTTTCACTCATTCGACCCATCCTTTTTAAAATTTGTGATTGACTTACTTTCAAGTATAATCCATACTTTACAATACTGATAGGAATTATACAATATAATGCTGAATATTTTATTTACGTTTGGAGGAAATGCATGGTTACTTCAAAAATTCATTTAAAACCCGAGAAATTTATTTTCTTTTCTACGGTTTATCAAAAACTAATGCATCAAAAGCCTTATCAACTACTTCTTTTTCTTTTTAGTATTTTAGTGCATCCTTTTACATACTTTATCTATCGGAAAAGGAAACATTCAAACACATATGATCAGGCTTTTGCATTGCGTAGTCAGTACTATATAGAGCATGGATTGGTTGCCCAGTGGCAAAAGGAATTTGAGCAACAAGAAATAGCAAAAGCTACATTTTTTAAAGAGGCTGTATTGGCGTCACAAATTCAGCTCACAGCCAAACACTTAGCTCAAAGGAAGCTTCAACAGCAAGTGGATCAGGATTTACAAAAAGAGGACATTCAACAACTATCCTATGCCCAATTTTTTAATCAGCAACTAACTAACAAACGTTTTGTGGCTCTTACCTTTCTACCAGCTGTTTTATTTTATGTAGTACTTATCTTATTTGCGAATCCATTTCTGCAATTTATCATTGAACGTATTTTACAAAGCTTCATTGTGATTGTTGGTGTGGCTACATTGGTGTTTACCATTTTATATTTATCACCTTTTGATCCAGCAAGAAACCTACTCGGAGTTGAAGCAACACCTGTGCAAATAGAAAACTTTAATCGCATTCATGGTTTGGATCAACCTTATTTATCACAGCTATGGAACGCATTATCCGGTCTATTTACATTTGATTTAGGTACATCCTTTGCAGGTAAAGAAGATATCACACATAGCATTGCTACAAAATTCCCTGTTACTCTTGAAATTGCCGTATTGTCGTTGCTAATGGCAATTGCTATTGCCATACCAGTTGGGATTATTTCAGCTGTTCGTCCAAACTCATATTTGGATTACACATTTATGTTCATTGCTTTAATTGGTTTATCCATCCCAAGCTTTTGGCAAGGTTTAATTTTTATTTTGACATTTGCTCTAAAGTTACAATGGTTTCCAGCTACCTATAACCCTCATAATTGGCTATCGCTTATCATGCCAATTGTCGTCTTAGGAACATCCATTACGGCTTCTATTGCTAGGATGACAAGGTCAAGTATGCTTGAGGTAATTCATGAGGATTACATTATTACAGCAAAGGCTAAGGGCTTAAATGAATTCAAAGTGATTTCAAAACATGCCATTCGCAATGCTATGATTCCGATTATTACGGTGATTGGACTTCTTTTTGGAGGTATGTTGGGAGGCGCATCTGTAACAGAAAAGGTATTCAACATTAGTGGGATAGGTAGCTATATCGTCGATAAACAATTTATCCCTGATATTCCGGCCATTCTTGGGGGCGTTGTATATATCGCCATCACCATTTCGATTGTCAATTTATTCATTGATATCATGTATGCCTTTTTTGATCCACGCATTCGCTCGAAAATGAAGAAGTCTTAAAGGAGGATCACCTGTGAAAAACATCTTACATGTCAAACTACTCTTGAAGATTACACAGGAATATGTCAATTCTCATTTTACTTTTGTCTTTTCCTTACTGTTTTCTTTACTATTTCTAGCCTATAGCTATAATTTTTCCAGCAATAGCTGGCGACCGGTGGTTCTGCTTCTTTTTGTTATTTATGCCATTACTACGGCATATGTTGCCTTCGTCAATCTACGAATTAAAAAGGATTTAGCAACGTATGGTGACATTCAAAAAAATACTCGAATGTTTGGCTATCCCCTTTTAATAACGATACTGTCAGGTAATATTTTTTCGACATCCTTTGCATTTATGCTTGTGTCAAAAAGAAAGACTGCAGAATATACTTTTGCTGCCTATGCCTTTATAACACAGCTATTCATCTTAGGTATTGCAGCATTGAATTTATTTAAGCCATATGTAACAGATACCTTTTTACTAGCAATGGGCGTTTTCTTAGTACTCTCGCTTCTCTATATCGTGATGGCCATATTATGTACGAAATATGTCACAGCAACTGAGGCACCAAAATGGATGCTCATTCCAGGTATTGTCCTACTATTGGCGACTTTCACTGGTAATCTATTTGCGACTTTACTAGGATATAGCCTTATCCAAAAGGCTCGAAGGGCAAATCCATCCTCTATTGAGAAATGGCAAAAAATATGGGAAAAGATTTTACGCAATACAATGGCTGTATTCGGCTTATTCTTCATTATTTTCATGTTCTCGTTATCCGTTACAAGCTCTTGGACTTTCGACTATGATTTCGCTACTGAAAATAATTATGGAGCATTGCTACAAACGCCGACATTAGAATACCCACTAGGAACAGATAATTATGGTCGAGATTTATTTTCTCGTATTGTGTTTGGGGCACAAATATCATTAATCGTCGGATTTTTCTCCACAATTATTCCCGCAGTTATTGGTGGCGCATTAGGAGCATTTTCAGGCTATTATGGTAAATCCACTGATAATATCATCATGCGAAGTCTCGATATTTTATATGCCATTCCAGGGATATTGTTAGCCATTGCTATTATCGCCGCATTTGGTGCTAATACTGTGAATCTTATTATTGCACTTAGTGTTGGAGCAATTCCAACCTATGCACGTACAATGCGGGCAAATGTTATGCAGCTTGCTAATTATGAGTTTGTAGAATCGGCTAGAGCTTTAGGTGCATCTGATGCAGCTATTATTTTCAAGCACATTGTCCCCAATTCTTTAGCACCAATGATTGTGAAAGCAACATTAACGATTGGCGGAGCTGTTATTTCAACAAGTAGTTTAAGTTTTTTAGGGCTTGGTATTGAGCCACACATTCCCGAATGGGGCAATATTTTAAAGGTTGGTAGTACGTACCTGGAAACACATTCATATGTCGCGATTTTCCCAGGTCTTTGTATTATGCTTCTTGTCCTCTCCTTTAACTTTTTAGGAGATGGTTTACGAGATGCTTTAGATCCAAAAACAAATTAATCGGAGGTAGCTATGAAGAAATTACTTGTATTTTTATTCGTTGCAGTACTAGCTTTGGCTGGCTGTGTACAAACAAAAACTGACGTAGAAGGCAGTAAAGATTCAAAAGATAGTGACAAGAGCAATGGTAAGATTGCCATTGAGGTATTAGGAATGGCAGCTTCTGAAGAAGACATGAACATTGTACGTGACCAATTAGTGAAAAATGGTTTTGATGTAAAGCTAAATATTCAACCAGATTACGGTTCTTTCTCTGCTCAAAAAGAAGCAGGTAACTATGATCTTGCTCTTTCAAGCTGGACGACAGTTACAGGGAACCCCGACTATGCTGTTCGTGGTTTATTTAAAACTGGTGGTGACTACAGTGTGGTGGCAGATTCAAAACTGGATGCGTTGATTGATGAAGCGAGTACATTGACTGGTGAAGAAGCAGCAGCGAAATATAAAGATTTAGAACAATTATTAGTATTCGATCAAGCTTATATTGCGCCTTTATATATTTCCAATAAGTATCAAGGTATCTACTCTGAACTTGTAAACCCTAAAACAGTACTTTTACCAAAATCTCGTGCACAAGTTTGGGAAAAAATAGAATTTAATGATACATCTAAAAATGCAACAGAACCTTTAATTTTACACCAAACAATCAATTCTCTTACTTCACTAGACCCGATCAAAGGGAATGATGGTTCAATCAACACATTAAACACGAATATGTATGTTCGTCTTGTTAACTTAACAGACACAGATGAAGTTGTGTCAGATGGTTCATTATCTTACAACCATGTAATGGCTGAAGGTAATCAAGAATATTACTTCATTTTACGCGATGATATCAATTTTGCAGCAGTGAAAGATGGTGCAGCTGTTGATACAGGTGAATTAGTGTCAGCTGAAGATGTAGTCTTCTCATTAAACCGTGCGAAAGACGCTAATTCAGTACCAGATCATCGTACTTACAGCATTCATGAAAACATTGAAACAGTCGAAATCGTTTCTGATTTAACTGAATTACAAAATAAAAAAGTAGCAGGCTCTGAGCAATCCGTTTTAGAAGCATTATCACAAAACCTACCTGCTTCTGTAGCGCAATTAGCAAAAGATAAAGGTGCTGTTAATAATGCAGCAGGTGCATACCAAGTTGTAAAAATTACAACACCTACCCCTTTCCCACAAGTATTAAACTATTTAGCACACCAATCTGGTGGTATCGTATCTGAAAAACAAGTTACAAGTATTAATACGTATGATGTGGCTAACTACAACCCTGACAAGGACATTGCCTATGGTGATCAAGCTACTGTAACGGAAGGTTCAGCTACATTCAATAACCAGCTATATGCAAGTGGTCCTTACATTTTAGTGAAGAAAAATGATTATGAAGCACAGTTTGTGAAAAATCCTGCTTATCGAGCTGGCAGCGAATATGAGCCAAAAATTGCTAAAATCAATGTCCGTTTTATCTCTGATGTTGATAGTGCCCTTTCTGCATTACGTAATGGTGAAATTCATGTTCTACAAACAGTACCAGAAACGAAACTGGATATTGTCAAATCAGATGCTAAATTAACATTAAATACGGCAGATAGTAATGCTGTGTCGTACCTACAAATGAATACATCTGGCCGTGCGGTTTCTGATTCAGCAGATTTACGTAAAGCAATTCTTTACTCTATTAACCAAGACGAATTCATTAGCTATTATCAAGGCAATAAAAAACCAGCTGTATCCACAGTCTCTCCATTAATTGATACTGGTTTAAAACTTGAAGCAGATAGCGAAAAAGTAAAAGAATTTGTAAAAGCATATAACGATAAAAAATAATACAAATTAGAGCCTTCTCAAAATTTGAGAAGGCTCATTTTTAATAGAAGAAACTCATTTTAAATTTCATTATGTGATTTTGGTTTTGGTCCTAGCTCTTCAGGTTCGATATCAGCGAATGTTTCGCCTTCTTCTTCTAGGTCACGCATACGATGTGCAATACGGGAAGCCGCTGAAGCAGCTATACTTCCAACCAAATCATCTAAGAATGTGTTGACATGATGTCCGGGTTCTGTATCCAGTTTTTTAATAATCCCTATTTTCTGCTTGTCTAAGTGACCAAAAGTAGTAACGGCAATGCTGCCATATGTAAATACAGATCCTAGTGCGATTGTTTCGTCTACACCAAATAAACCTTCATCTGATTCGATAATTTGTTGTAGTGGTGAAGATAATAACTTCTTTTCTGCTAATTCATCTAATTCAATTCCTACTAATAAAGCATGTTGTACTTCTCGCTTACGTAATACACGTTCAACAGAATGAACACAATGCTCTAGTGTTAAACCTTCATTATAGGTTTTTTGCATTTCGTAAACAATTTGCGCGATATCCTCTATCGCTACACCTCTACGAATTAATGCGGCTTGAGCTGCCTTTGCTACTTCGTCAGAGTGCACACGAATACTTTTATTATGCATAATTAACCCTCATTTCGATTTTTATTGCTAGTATAATGCTAGCCCAACCTATTATACCTTTACTTACGTAATATGGTACAATTTTGTTACAAACACAAGAAGGAGTGTCATCATTGGATAAGGGAACAGTACAGGATTTAACATTTTACAGTGAGTCATTACAGGAAGAATTACAGCTCTATATTTATGTTCCTGCAAATTATTCTCCACTATATAAATACAACATTTTAATCGCATCAGACGGTAAAGATTATTTCCAACTTGGTGGTATTACAAAGCTAGCTGATGAACTGATTGATGACTATGAAATCGAAAATTTAATTATTGCATTTGTTCCTTACAAAGACATAAAAGATCGACGTCATAAATATATCCCAAGCGGAGAGCAACATGAAGCCTATCTTCGCTTTTTAGCACATGAGCTAGTGCCATATTTAGATCAGGAGTATGCCACTTACCAAATGGGTATGAGTCGTGGAGTGATTGGTGACTCTATGGCTGCTACTGCTTCCTTAATGGCTGCTTTAAAGTATCCTAGCATCTTTGGCAAAGTCATACTACAATCACCTTATGTAGATGCTGATGTATTAAAGGCTGTGGAAAATTTTAAAGATCCAGGATCTATTTCTATCTACCATATCGTCGGCAAAGGCGAAGATCAGGTTGTGACAATGGATAAAACCATCAAAGATTTTCTAACACCTAATCGTCAATTGCATGATCTCATGATAAATAAAGGGTTTACTACATTTTATGACGAGTTTGATGGCAATCATACATGGAAATATTGGAAACCAGACCTTCGACGTGCATTAATTGAAAATTTCAATTAATATTAGGCGATTCAAATTACGAAAACTGAAATTTCTGTTATACTTAATTAGAAAAATTGTTTATTTTCGGGAGGTAATGGACTATGAAGTACGGTATTGTGGCATTTCCATCAAAAAAATTGCAAGATTTAGCGAATACTTATCGCAAACGATACGATCCTCATTATGCAAAGATTACACCGCATATGACATTAAAGGACAGCTTCGATGCGTCTGAAGAAGAGATTCAAACCATCGTCAAGCAATTAGATGAACTTGCTGCTAAATATGCACCTTTAAACATTCATGCATCTCGCATTAGTTCGTTTTTCCCTACAACAAATGCGATTTACTTCCGCATTGAACCAACAGAACAATTAGCAGCATTCCAACACGATCTTCAAGAAAAAATCCCTTATGGGGAAATGAAGCATGTATTTGTTCCACACATTACAATCGCTCAAAAAATGTCAGATTCAGAGCATGATGACATTTTTGGTCAATTACGCATGACAGGCGTTGATGAAAAAGATACAATTGATCGCATTCATCTTTTATATCAATTAGAAGATGGTTCATGGACAACTTACGAAACATTCCGTTTGTCTGGAGCTGAGTAATTGTTGCATAACGTTAAAATTGTTGAAACAAAGCAAGAACACGATGATGCCTTTGCTATTCGCAAAAAAGTATTTGTTGAAGAGCAAGGTGTTCCGCTTCATCTAGAATGTGATGCTGAGGATGCAACTGCAACACATTTCATTATGTATGATAACGATGAGCCTGTAGGAGCAGCACGTTTACGTAGTATTGACAACAATACAGCTAAAATTGAGCGTGTTTGTATTTTGCAATCCCAACGCGGGAAAAAATTAGGCGCTTTAATTATGAAGGAAATGGAGAAGCATGCCATTTCTATCAATAAAAAAACCTTAAAACTTCATGCACAAAGCTATGCAATTCCCTTTTACGAAAAGCTAGGCTTTACAGCTACCTCGCCTGAGTTTATGGATGCAGGTATTCCACACCGTGCTATGGAGAAGAATATTTAATGAAAGGGTGTTACGATATTTATAATGTCGTAACACCCCTTTTTTATGAGACGAATTCGCTTGCCACCATTTATCTACTCTATCGTAACAAGCTGCATTGCCAAGTAGATATGCCATGCGCTACTTCATCATTCTAGTGATTTTATCGAAATCTAGTGATGCTCCATCTTGAATAATAGATTGTACTAATTTATCTTCTAACTCTTGCGTAATCGATCTGTTAGATATTTTAGCAACACGTCGTACAATTTTTCTTACTTGTTTTTCACTTGTAAAATCCGCATGTTGAATGGCATTGGCTAATGCGAAGATTTCATCCATCGATACACCTGTTTTTTGCTCAATCGAATTAAAAAACGAGCGATGCATGTTTTCCCTCCTATCATTAAAACTCAAAATGACCTTGCGTCTTGCACGAAACATTTCGCAAATGGTGGAGGCCTTAACTTTATTTAGAATATCCTAAATAAAAGCTAAAGCCTTTATTATGTTCATCAAATTAGATGTAAGTAGCGCCAACAATAATTAATAGAATGAATAGTACAACAATTAGAACAAATGTAGAACCATAACCATAGTTGTTGTTGCCTCCAGAGTATCCTCCGCAGTAGCTATTGTTCCACCCACCAACGTTATTTCCGTACGGTTGTGAGCCCCAGCCTTGGTATCCCATAAAAGCACCCCTCCCTTCTACAACCTATAATATGTTTCGGTCGTAAAAATGGGAGGGGTATTCGTCTAGTCAATATTCCCTTTTGGTCTAAATATTAAGGCACCAATAAAGCCAAACACAATAGCAGCACTAATTCCTGAGCTTGTTACTTCGAACATGCCTGTTAATACGCCAACAAGTCCATGTTTTTCTGCCTCCGCCAGGGCACCATGTGTTAATGAATTCCCGAAGGATGTAATGGGCACTGTCGCCCCTGCTCCAGCAAAATTTATTAATGGCTCATATAAGCCCATACCATCCAAAATCGAACCTACAACCACTAACGTACTTAGTGTATGGCCCGGTGTTAAATTGCCAACATCCATTAATAATTGACCTATGACGCAAATAATACCTCCAACAATAAATGCAAATACAAAAGTCATAACCATGTTTTTTGCCTCATTTCATCGTAATTTCTATCGCATGTGCTGTACATGGAATCGTCTCGCCTTGCTGATAGGATAGCGGAGATAATAACGCTCCCGTTGCTACTAGTAATACTCGCTTATAGCTCCCTGCACGCATTTGTTGAATAACATAACTAAAAAAAACAGCTGCCGAACAGCCTGCTCCACTTGCACCAGATTGGAATGCTTGATCCTGTCCATAAAATTCAGCACCTGCATCACGTAATAACGTGAGCTCTTCATTTTTCACGCCATTTTCCACAAGCATTCCTTTCAATAGCTTTAAGCCAAGCTGTCCCAAATCGCCTGTTAAAATTAAATCGTAATGATAAATTTTTTGATTTCTCTGTTGTAAATGAGATTGAATCGTCTGAAAAGCAGCAGGTGCCATTGCAGCACCCATGTGGAAAGGATCATCCATACCATAGTCAACGGACTTACCAATTGTTGCCGCTTCTATAGAAGGATACTCCTCGCGATGCTTCCCAATTAGCGCATAACCAGCAGCAGTTACTGTCCATTGAGCTGTTTGTGGTTTTTGTGCGCCATAATTGATGGGGTAACGAAACTGGCGTTCAATTGCATTATGTTGACTAGAGGCACCTGCTAATGAAAAATTAGCAGCTCCTAACTCAGTTAACAGGCATGCAATAATAACTGAAGATACGGATGTGGCACATGCCGAGAATAGTCCAATAAAAGGGATTTCTAAATCCCTAGCGGCAAAATTAGTTGGTGTCATTTGGTTGACTAAATCTCCGCCCATTAAATAATTGATATCACCTTTTTGTACGCCCATTTTTTTCATAGCAAATTCACAGGCCTCTTCGATCATTTTACGATGTCCCTGTTCATTTGTTTTCATTTGCCAACGTTCATCATCATACACAGAGTCAAAATATTGACTAAAAATACTCCTATTTTCTAATGGACCTACTACCACTCCACCTGCTAAAAGAGAGGGCTTCGATTGAAAAACAATTACCATGAAACCACTCCTATCGTTACGAGGATATATTTAATGAGCGCTACAAAAAATGCTGACACTACACCAAATAAAACAACTGATCCTGCTAATTTAAATAAATTTCCGCCGACTCCCAATACTAGCCCTTCAGAACGATGCTCGATAGCTGCCGAAATAACAGCATTCCCAAAGCCTGTTACTGGAACTGCCGATCCAGCCCCAGCAAATTGACCAATTCTTTTATAAAGGCCAAGACCTGTTAATATCATGGCGAAAAATACCATCGTTGCAACAGTTGGATTTCCTGCTGTTGCCTCTGTAAAATTGAAGAAAATAATATAAAAAAGAGACACAGCTTGACCAATTGCACAAATAAAACCGCCAACGAAAAAGGCTTTTGCTACATTCTTTAAATAAGGGGGCTTTGGTGTAACATTTTGCTCTAACTGTTGATATTGCTCTTTTTCCATTTATGTCTCCTCCTTTGCAAGCTCTTTTAGTTCTGTAATTTTATCGCTCAATTTAGTATCTTCCATCTGATCCTTTTTTATTTTATTGGCTTCATAAAAAATTTTGTAATCAGCGGAGACAAACACATCTTTGTTTGGATATTTCTCTTCAAATTTCTTTTGCAATTTTTTCTCTAACTTAGTTTTTTTCCACTTTTCCCATGGTTTAATTTGTACTGCAATCAGCATACTATCGTCATATTGGATAACCGTTGAGCGATCAACATAGTCTTCTTCTTTTATAAGGGCTTCTACTTCACTTTCATTTTGTGGAGACCCATAGACGATAAATTTTTCCTTTTCAGCACAACCATTCAACAGCGATAAAACAACTAAGAGTGGTAACGTCATTCCTAGTAGCCTCAAGTTTTACCCTCCTTTTCTTTACAGTTTCTCCACACATAAAAAAACTATTCATTCAAAGAAATACACAAAAGCCCGAGTCCAGTTTTCAAAAGTACATATTGTAGAAGTAGTAACAAGGAAAGGGGGTGACAATATGGGTTGTGGTAAGCCAACAAATCCTATTGGACCAATCCATTCAGCAGGCTGCGTTTGTGACGTAGTTCGCGCTATTTTAGATATTCAAAATCAAGCGGTGCGAGATGAGTGTTCTCCATGTACAGCAAACTGTTTCTTAGAGCCACTAGGTGGGATTGTTAGTCCTGCACGCTCACAAGCAGATACACGTGTTTTCATGTTAATTACAAAAGATGGTACTCCTTTCAAAGCATTCTTTAACTCTCCAACAGCAGATCCTTGTATTTGTACATCCGTATTCTTCCGCGTAGAAGATATGTTTGATGAATGTTGTGCTACTTTACGTGTTTTAGAGCCATTATGTACATTTGACTCTAGTGAAAGTACAGTAGACTTACTAAGCAAAGACGGTTGTTGTATCAACATGAAGAAAATCTGTAAAGTAGATGACTGGAGCTCAACAGATAGCTGTATTACTGTGGATTTATCTTGCTTCTGCGCTGTACAATGTATCGCTGATGTTGACTTAGGGATTTGTGACTAATTCTTTCACCTTTGACACACACACATAAAAAAAAGTGTACAGCATCCTCTGCTGTACACTTTTTTTATAAAGTTGGCAATTTTCTTCCGCGCCAAAGTATTTGCTGTATATCTTCAAAATGAATGATTTCCTGTATTTTTAATTCTAATGATGTGAGCATTAAAGAATCATTCTGTACATCTGAAGCTGTCCCAGTTAATTTTCTACCATCTTTTAAACAAACTAATAATGGCTGATAGGCTCTCTGACGAAATGGTTTTTCTAAAAATTGGAGCTGTTTCAGTAAATAAGGATCTATTTGTACATCATCTACTGTCTCATTTTTTTCTTCAACTATTTGCTCATCGAACATATTGTCCTTCACATAGACAGATGTACTTTCATCCAAATCAAGTTCATGTAACACCTTAGAAATATTTAAAAAATATGATGGTGATTTTATAAACAAGCGTGGTTCTTGATCCACTTTACTCACTTCCCTTTTTTCCATACAATATGCGAAAGTAAGCAAATTGGTTCTTAGCCTATTTGGCTTAAGAAAACTGTCGCTAAGCCCAAATAAATTAAAATACTTGTAATATCATTTAAAGTAGTAATAAAGGGTCCTGATGCAACAGCAGGGTCTATTTTTAGTCGATGCATTAACAATGGAATAAATGAACCAGCTAAAGTCGCCACTAAAATAGAGCCACAAAGTGCTGCCCCTACTAACATACCTAGGACAAGTTCATGTTTCCAAAAATAAACGATCCCAATAACAATTAATCCACAAACAATGCCTGACATTAAGCCAGTACCTGCTTCACGTAATAGTAACTTAAATTTACTATGTTCTTCTACATCACCTGTTGCAATCCCTCGAATCGCCACGGCCAATGCCTGTGTTCCACTATTACCTGAAGTTCCTGAAATTAATGGAATAAAGACGGCTAGTAAGGCAACCTTATCTAAAGTATCCTCAAATTGCCCCATTAGGTTAGCTGTTAACATACCTAGAAACAGTAGAACTACTAGCCAAGGCAAACGTTTTTTAGCCGCTTGGAATGGTGTTACATCAAATTTATCCATATCCGAAATACCGGCTAATTTAGAGTAATCCTCAGAAGCCTCTTCATCAATAACATCAATAATATCGTCAATCGTGATAATGCCAAGTAATTCTCCTTTATCATCAATAACAGGTGTCGCTAAGAAATTATAATCCTTCATAATTTGCGCGACTTCTTCTTGGTCATCGCCTACATGTACCATCACGACACGCTCATTCATAATAGAACGAATAAGTGTATCCTCGTCAGCAATGATTAAGTCTCGTAACGATATAACACCCGTTAGACGATGTTCTTCATCCACTACAAAAATATAATAAACAGTTTCTGCATCTGGTGCCTCTTTACGCAATATGGCCATAGCTGAACGAACTGTTGAATTTTCTGGTATAGCGACATATTCAGTGGTCATGATAGAACCAGCAGTATATTCATCGTAGCTTAGTAGTTCATTAATATCTTCTGCCGCTTCTTCATCCATCATTTCTAAATAGCTTTCACGCTGTGCTGTATCCAGTTCATTTAAGACATCTGCCGCATCATCTGCGTACATATGAGATAGCATTTCTGCACCGTATGATTGATCCATTTCAGCCAGATATGCTTTATACTCATCATCTTCAATATCGATTGCCTCAAAAATATCAGCCATTTCTGTCGGAGACAAGAACGAATAGATGATTTTCCTTATATCAGGTTCCACCTTTTCATAAAACGTTGCCTGATCATATGGATGAAGTTCTAAAAACTCATCACGAAATGCTTCAATATTATGTGCTTCTAGCATTTCTCGTAGATGTGCCTCATCAAATTGCACATCATCCTTTTCATTTCTTTCCTCTATCATGCTTGTCCCCTCCTTCCGAGCTTTCAATCATTTTACGGGCAATGCCTGCCGTAAATCTACCTTCTATATAATAGAGTGTAATGTACCTTTTCTGCAAACTCTTTTTTAAGTTATTATTTATGAGCAAATGGGCAGATTTTTATAAATTTCAATATTACGCCTAAAATCCTGACGATTCTATTTTACTATACCTTACCTTTGTCACTTTGTTATGAATAAGGTGTAAAAATAATCTACTTCTCTAATACGCAGCTTAACCTAAATCAAAAAATGATAAGGAGATGCTCGTTTGCGCGAACACCTCCTTTTATCAAAAATTTATGCAGAAGATTCCTTCAGTAATCTTTGCATGTCTTCATTTAGCATACTTGTAAAGTGTAATGGCACACTTGTTAAAGGATGCTCCATACTTAAAGATACACAATGTAATGCTTGTCGATCAATTTGAAGACGACTACCACCATAAAGGTCATCCCCCACAATTGGATGTCCAAGATACGACATATGCACGCGAATTTGATGTGTACGACCTGTATGCAGTTGAAGTCGTACATGTGTCATTGGTTCAGCACCCAGTGAAAAACGCTTCAGAACCTTTACATCCGTATGTGCATATTGCCCATCTTCCCGTACTTCTCTTTCAATAATACTACCTTCTTTACGACCAATCGGAGCTATAATCGATTGAAAGTTTTGTTCGATATGTCCATGTACAATGGCTTCATATTGTCTTGAAATCTCTCTCTTACGCTGAGCAAGCCCTGTTAAATGATGAATATGAGCATGCTTAGCTATGCACAGTAAACCTGATGTATCTCGGTCTAGCCTTGTAACAATATGAGCCGTAGAGGCCAATCCTTGTTTCTGAAAATAGCCACAAACTAAATTTGCAATGCTGTTGGTTGGATGCTCTCGTGAGGGTATCGTACTTTGATGAGCTGGTTTGTTGAGCACTAAGATGGCATCGTCTTCATATACAATGGTCAAATCCCCATGCTCAATAGCAAGCCCTTCACTTTTTTCTTCGGGAGGAAACGTTACTTTCACACAATCTCCAACTTGCAGGATATGTCTCACATTACGTTCGACATCATTCACAGTCAACATGCCACCATCAAACTTAATAGCTGTTAGAGCTCGCTTAGAAATACGCCACTCTTGAAGTGCCTCTCGTAATAATTGGCCATTTTTCTTCGCCTCAAATTGTAATGTAAATCTTGTATCCACGTTATTCATTTGCAACAAATGATTCATGCACTCGCTCCCAAAATGGGAATGGTCGGAAACGGGCAAAACGTACTCTTTCATTGGCTACATTAAACGCTATGGCTTTCACATCACCTTGAGTAATTTGCAAGTGATCAACAGTCATATTAAAATTTTGTTCATTTACAGGACGCAATACACAATGATGGTGTGCTGGCAAGATTAATGGCGATCCTACCGTCCTGAAAACGCGGTTATTAATTGAGGCAATTTCAGTGACTTGGAGTGCCGCTAGTGTAGGATGTATGATGGCTCCACCTAGTGCTTTATTATAAGCCGTACTACCCGAAGGAGTGGATACACAAAGACCATCGCCACGGAATCGCTCAAATTGATTGCCATTTAACTCAACATCCATCACAAGCGTAACATCTGGCGATTTGACGGTTGCTTCGTTTAAAGCAAGATACGTATTGGATTCGGCATTATGATGCTCTACCCTTACTTCCAGCAGTGGATATTCCACAACATTAAAATCCTTTTTAGCAATGGACAAAACTAATTTTTCTAATTCAGATGGTTTCCAATCCGCATAAAATCCTAAATGCCCTGTATGGATACCAACGAAGGCTACCTGGTCTAATAAATGAGAGTATCGATGAAAGGCATGCAATAGTGTGCCATCTCCTCCAATCGAAACAACAATTTCTGGCGTCTCTTCATCATAGGTCAAGCCAAAATCCTGTAAATAGGTTTTAGCAAGTTCCATCAGCTCGTTGGATTGTGCATCTCTACGTGATTGAATCGAAAATTTCATTGTGCGTCACGCTCCTTCTCCGTTAGTAAATTAGGATTCGATGCTTCTTTATATTCGCTAAAGTAGGCCTGTGCCTCTTGAATTTCACTACGAATGGATGACATTTCCTCATCCAACCGAAATGCTGCCTCCGCAGCACTTTGCAAGCGATTCTTAATTTCTTCTGGGAACATCCCCTTATATTTATAATTTAAAGAATGCTCTATTGAAGCCCAGAAATTCATAGCTAGTGTTCGGATTTGTATTTCCGCTAATACTACTTTTTTTCCTTGAATTGTTTCAACAGGATACTCCACTATCATATGGTAGGAGCGATAACCACTAGGCTTATTATGTGTAATATAATCGCGTTCTTCCACTACACGCATATCTTTTCGCTGACGAATTAGCTCAGTTACCGTTGAAATATCATCAACAAATTGACACATAATCCGAAGGCCAGCAATATCGCCAAGTTCGTCACCAAGTTGTTTAGAAGGCTCAAAAGCTAGTCCTTTTTCTAACGTTTTGTCATATATACTTGCTAAAGGCTTGACACGTCCTGTGACAAATTCAATTGGCGAATTGGCATTAACAATACCAAATTGCGAACGCATGCCCTTTAATTTTACTTTTAATTCGTCTACTGCTTGTTTATAAGGACTTAAAAAAATTTCCCATTGTCCCATTGTAAAAACCTCCCGACAATCGGTATCGAACACCACCGTCTGTTCGTTTTGTCTTTCTATTCAGCGAGAATAGCCTTGAAGTGTTGTTCCACTGCTTGGACAAATTCTGCCCCATAATTGTAATTTCCTTCAATATTATACACGAGCATTTCTAATTCCTCGTAGAAATTTGTCAGTTCGATCACTTC
Source organism: Lysinibacillus sp. BSL11 (assembly GCF_052928325.1). Lineage (NCBI taxonomy): Bacteria > Bacillati > Bacillota > Bacilli > Caryophanales > Bacillaceae > Lysinibacillus > Lysinibacillus sp. BSL11. The sequence goes on from NZ_JAVGCX010000008.1 coordinate 131,223, forward strand.
TTCACCTATTCGTAGCAGTGGATTTTTCCCTTTTTGTAAAATATGTACAAGATTCTCCCAACTACTCGGTGGAAAACGCAAGTAATGATAGTCTTCACCTGCATCAAGTAAATAAATGAATGCAAAATCATCTGAATCTGCAATGAGTTGTCCAGCAGGTTTTAACTGTAAATTTACTTCATTGTCGTTTAAACTAAAATGAAGTTGACCCTGTTCAAAATTCGATGTATCTATTGTATAAATTTTACGCACATGCGGTTCCCCTTTTCGTTGTACTCTTCCTCTTATTTTAGCACACAGGGTAAATAGTTGCAGTGTGTAAATATTAATTCGAGCGAAACAACGGATGAAAAATAAAAAATAAATAGGTGACTATAAATGACACAAGAAATTGAGATTGAATTTAAAAATCTATTAACAAAACAGCAATACGAGGAATTATTACAAGAGTTCCACATTAGCCAAAATGCTATTCATCGTCAAGCAAATCATTATTTTGACACACCTAATCAAGCTATTCGCAAACTACAAAGTGGGCTTCGTATTAGACAAATTGGTGATTATTACGAATGTACGCTCAAAGAAAAAAACACTGAGCATGCTCACCTTGAAACGACGGATGAAATAACAGCAATAGAGGCGCAACAAATGTTAGATGGCAAGGGATTTTATGCTCAAGAGGTAAGTAAAAGATTAGCTCTTCATAACATTCCTTTAGAACAATTGCATGTATTTGGTACTCTCACTACAGATCGTGTCGAAATTCCCTACAAAGAGGGACTTCTTGTTTTTGATCATTCTTTCTATTTGCAGTGCGACGATTATGAGGTAGAATATGAAGCAAAAGATGCAATAAAAGGAAATATAATTTTCGACGAATTTTTACAACAATATGGTATTGATAAGCAACCAACTGATAAAAAAATTGCTCGTTTTATGAAGGCACTAAAAGCACAAAATTTATAAAAGTAGAAAAAGGAAGGTGTCTGACTCCTTGGATATTCAATCATTCAAATCTTTACTAGAAATTCGAGCTCTGCAAACACTTGGATCTAGCGAAAGTTCACCCACAGACAATGAGTCTATTTTTTCTGACATGATTAACGAATTATTAGGAGAAACTTCGACAGCAAGTAATGCTAAATTATCAAGCTTGCTTGCTACAGGAACAGCAAATAATTCAAATTTCATCAATGAATTGGCTACTTTGGAGCAAAGTCCATTAGAATCATTACTTTACAAAGGCTCTAATGCTGTGTTTATACCTGAATCAGTCAAACAAGCTTTAGCAAACACATATGCTACTAACAAACTTGATTCCTATGTTTCAGACGATGTATTAGGCTCTACAGCATATGCCAATTCACTAGCAGGATCAAATGAGTATACTGCCATTATTGAAAAAGCGGCCGCTACTTATCAGATACCCGCGAAGCTTATCGCAGCAGTTATTAAACAAGAATCTAATTTTAATCCAACTGTAGTAAGCCATGCGGGGGCGCAAGGTTTAATGCAACTCATGCCCAAAACAGCACAATATTTGGGTGTGACTAACGCTTTTGATCCAGAGCAGAATATTATGGCTGGTGCAAAATATTTGCGTCAAATGCTCGATAAGTTTAATAATGACCCTACACTAGCATTAGCAGCTTATAATGCTGGCGCATCTCGTGTTACAAAATATGGAGGGATCCCTCCTTTCAAAGAAACACAGAATTATGTCAAAAAAGTGATGAATTACTTTACAGTGTAATCGCATCTTTCTTGTTATCTATGTCACTTCCAACAAATTTCACCCATAGTGGTGAAATTTGTGCTTTTGTAGCGAACAGCAATTCGAAAGAGCTCTTTGTTTGTGTTAACGAAAAGACGTTGATAGAATGAAGGTAGTCACAAGAATTTCACAATTTGATGAGGATGAAGTATACAATATGGTACTTTACGATATAAAGAATTAAAGGAGCATATAACTTATGAGTCGAAAATACACTGTTCCTTATGAGGAGCTGGGAGCTGAAAAACTGTCAGAACTCATTCATGCGTTCTATAAAAGAGTTGCTCAGCATCCTGATCTTATTCCAATCTTTCCAAAGGATTTAACAGAAACAGCCCGTAAACAAATTCAATTTCAAACACAGTATTTAGGGGGACCAAATCTTTTTACTGAGGAGCATGGTCATCCGATGATGCGTGCACGTCACATGAATTTTCCTATTACACCTGACCGCGCTCAAGCTTGGCTAGAGTGTATGTCAGAAGCAATGGATGAGGTAGGTTTGGAAGGGAAGTTCCGTGAAACTTATTATCAACGTTTAGTATTAACAGCTCATCACATGGTTAATACGCCAAATGACGATGAGGGGGAATTGTTACGTGAATAATATTCAAATGTTGCAAGAGCCAACGCCAACGATTTCTACTGCAAACAAGCCAATTGAATTGTATATTTTCGTAGATCCACTTTGCCCTGAAGCTTTCAGTATGCAAGCAACTCTTCGTAAATTACAGCTTGAATACAACCATTACTTCACATGGCGCTTTGTTTTAAGTACAGAACTTACTTCTTTAAATTGCTTAAGTAAACGTGTCAAAGGCTGTATTTCAGGAATCGAACTTGATATAAATCATCCTGTTTTACCTTCTATCGCTATTAAAGCAGCTGAATTACAGGGGAAACGTGCAGGTGCACGTTATTTATCGAAACTACAAGAATACGTATTATTAAGTCATCAAGATGTAAACTCCTATGCAACGCTTTTAAAAATAGCTGAGGATGTTCAACTCGATATGAATGAGTTTACTGTTGACTTTGGTTCAAAGGAGGCAGCACGTGCTTTCCAATGCGATTTATATATTAAACGCGAAATGGAAGTAGAAGAAGTACCAAGTATCGTATTTTTCAATGAATGTATTGAAGATGAGGGACTAAAAGTTAGTGGTAGCTATTCCTATGAAGTTTATGAACATATTTTACAAGAAATGCTGAGCGAACAGCTTGTCCGTCAGCCTTTACCATCAATAGAGGACTTATTTTCTAAATTCCATACTCTTTCTACAAATGAAATAGCTTTTATCTATTCATTAACAGAGCAAGCAGCAGAGCGTGAACTAAAGAAACGTATGCTGCAACAAAAGATCGAACGAATCCAGACTACTCACGCTACGTTATGGCGTCTTAAATAATATAATAAAAGGGACTCCAATCATCATGATGGAGTCCCTTTTTCAAGATAACGCAAAATACAAAGAAGCGCCTCTATCCTCGACCGATAGAGACGCTTCTTTTTCACAAAGGGGATGGGAGAAATGTTCACGTTCAAACAAAGGGGTGTATGTTTGTTTTGTGATTTATTTCACAAGAATTACTCTATCATGGAATAATATATTTAGCAATGAAACCAATACTAGATTCACAAATTTGTCAAATAGAAAGCGATTACAAACAGTATTTTTCCAAGATGCACACTTTTAAACTATTTAGAAATCAAAAAAAAACATTATTCTTCCCTTTCAATTTATGGTGTTTATAAAAAGAATTGGGCTATAGGAACATTCCTATAGCCCAATTAATTAGTTATTTAACAATAATTTTTCTAATTCATTTAAACGTTCTTCAAATACTTTACAAGCATCTTCAATTGGCTTAGCTACGTTCATATCAACGCCTGCTGCCTTTAATACCTCAATAGGGAAATCAGAGCATCCCGCTTTTAAGAAGTTATTAATATAACGTTCTACAGCTGGTGCACCCTCCTCTAATATTTGTTTACTTAATGCTGTAGCGGCTGATTTACCAGTCGCATACTGATAAACATAGTAATTATAGTAGAAGTGTGGAATACGAGCCCATTCTAAGCCGATTTCCTCATCTACCACCATATCATCACCGAAGTACTTTTTGTTTAATTCATAGTAAACTTCTGTTAAACGATCTGCTGTCAAGGATTCACCATTCTTATCCATTTGATGAATAAGATGTTCGAACTCCGCAAACATTGTTTGTCTAAATACAGTACTTCTGAAGCCATCTAGCCAATGGTTTAATAAGTATATTTTTTGTTGTGGATCATCAATTGTTTTCAGTAAATAGTCATTTAATAACTCTTCATTGCAAGTAGAAGCGACCTCTGCCACAAAAATAGAATAGTCTCCATAAACAAATGGCTGGTTGTTGCGTGAATAATAACTATGAACACTATGGCCAAATTCATGTGCTAATGTAAATAGATTGTTCACATTGTCCTGCCAATTCATTAAAATATAAGGATTTGTACCATAGGCGCCTGAAGAATAGGCTCCACTACGCTTCCCTTTATTTTCTAAAACATCGACCCAACGGTTATCCAGTCCATTTTGAACGATGCTTTGATATTCCTCCCCTAATGGAGCTAAAGCTTTTACTAAAATATCTTTCGCTTCATCATAAGAGACCTTCATTTCCACCTCTTTAACTAGTGGCGCAAATAAGTCCCACATATGCAATTCATCTACACCCAATAATTTCTTACGCAACGAAATATAACGTTGCATAGCTGGTAAGTGCTTATGAATTGTTTCCACCAGCTGATCATAAACATTTTCAGGAATGAAGTTATTAGACATGGCAGCGTGGCGTGCAGAATCATAATGACGAATTCGAGCACTTACATTATGCTTCTTCACATTACCAGTTAGCGTAGCCGAGAACGTATTTTTAAACTTGCCATACGTTTCGTACATCGCTTTAAATGCGCCTTCACGTACAGAGCGATCCTTGCTCTCTAAAAACTTTATATAATTACCATGCGTAAGTTGTACCTCTTCTCCCTCTTCATTTTTCACATGAGGGAATACCATATCGGCATTGTTTAACATGCTGAATGTATTCGAAGCTGTACCTGTCACCTCAGACATTTGCGCTAGCAATGCCTCCTGTTCGGCTGGTAATACATGTGGACGTGCCATTGTAATTTCTTTTAAAGATTGTTTATATAGTTGTAGGTCTTGATTTTCTGTTAAGTAGCGTTCAATCGTTTCTTCACTTAATGTCAGAATTTCTGGCGTTAAATAGGAAAGGCCAGCTGAGATACTCGTTGCCAATGTTTGAATACGGCTGTTCATATCTTGATAAAAGCTATTTGTCGTATCTTGATCATAGCGCATATGAGCATATGTGTAGAGCTTCATTGCACGTTCATATATATGATCATGATACTGCAAAGCTGCTAATAATGCCTCTGCCCCATTATTTAAAGTACCTGCATAGCTAGGTGCTTGTTTAGCAAGCTCTGCAACCTCCTTCAATTCCTCTTCCCAAGCTGCATCTGTTGCAAAGATGTCTTCTAAGCGCCATGTTAATTCTTCTGGTACTTCTTTTCTAACCAAAACCTGATTACTGTTACTAGCCATATATGCCAGCCCCCTTTATATGTGCTTTTTTCCTTTTACTCTCATATTTTCTCAGTATATTGTGGCAATTGCAAATAAATGTACATAGACTTGCTCACAATTATCTAGTAAACCATCCTCATGTTGCATACGCTTAAGAAGATACCCATAATTTTGAATAGCTCTTAGTGCTTGTTCGGTTACTTCTAGCTGATACTTGCATAAAAAGTTTTCCATCTGCCCCTTTGTTAATTCAAATGGAAGACGTCCTAATTGTTTACTAAAATAAAACAGCAGTATTTGCCATTCGCTCGTAAACAAAGGGATAGCTGCTCCTTCTTTCACTGGAATTCCAATGTATGGTGGCAGAGCAGTAAGAGAAAGATTTAATTCATAGCAATTACGTAAAAATGGATCTTGTACTCCCTTCTTGCTATGTAAAAGACGATTAAACGCAAATTGCCTACAAGTCTGTTTATAGAGCTGCCAATAGCGTTGAAATTCTTCTTGAGTAATACGTTGAGGTCTATAAAAAGGAAAATGTTGTTGATCGATCGGAATTTTCTGTACTTTACCTATGAAAGTATGCCCGTGAACATGAAGAAGATTCGTCCAATAAATAAATTGGGCTGTCACCGCGTTGTACGTCAGTAAATATGGTAAATCCGTTGTTGTTATAAACGCTTTTTGCAGCAGTGGAGAGATTCTAATTTTTCTGATGCCATTGACGGCGTCTTTGCTTTGGGGAGTTTGAAAAAGCCAAATTGCTTGTATATCGTTTCTTTCATAGCCCATTGTTCGTTGGTGCCATTTTTCATGAGAGATTGTACTACATTGAAATTCAACTGCAAACTGCTCCTTATCGCGTGTAACAAGCAAATCTGGGCGCTGAGAAAGCTCCTTTAAATATGGTTCTAGTTCCACCTGATGTCCATGCTTTTGGAGCCACTCATATAATTGCACTTTACCTTGTAAATGTAATTTAGATTCACCTTCTGCGAATAGCTGTGAACATTGATTTTTTGTGAAGTGAGCAAAGTGGGGAATATTATAGTTACCTATTTTCAATTGAACTTGTTCTAAACATTGAGGACAATAAAATTTCATGTGCCGCCTATATTGCTGTAAAGCTTTCCTCGTATATTGATAGGGGAGAAATAATTGCTGTTGATTGTTATAGGCAATCAGCATAGTATCAGCTCCTTTTTAGTCAACTATAATAGAATGGATTTTCACAAACAAAAATAAAGCAGTTTTTTCTTGAAATTTTAAAAATGCGCTCTTATTTAAAACTCTGCGATGTTGAAAACATAAAAAAGGACTGTAGCGAAACTCGATTCATTTACGAGTTTCACTACAGTCTAAAATAATTAGTGTTTCATTGCCTATGCAAAGTATTTTCGAACTGTTTCAAAGCAATTGAATTCCATAATTTTTTCACCGTACTCCTCTAGACGATGAATTGTAAAATTGGATGGTGTTAAAAATTCCTTGATAACTGCATTTCTATCATGACGATTTAAATCCTCATCTGCGTTTCCAAAATCAACAACTAGATAGTACCAATTTTCATATTTGAATAATGAGGAATCCACTAATTCGTCTGTCATTCGTTTTGCGACAGGGATTAACTCATCAATATCTTTAAATTTATAAACATAAATGTCTGTATCCATAAATAATTCTGACTCATCCATGTCACCAAATTGAGTTAGTTGGCTAAGAAGATCCTCTCCAACTTCATCGAATGGTGCAAACATATCTTTGTGTTCATCAAAATTCGAATGACCATCTAATGTTTCACCGTCTTTTAAAATATGTGCACGTGTGACAATGATTTCTAAGCCTACTTCAGATGCATTGATATGAATCCAAATCGGACCCTCTACATCAAAATAATCCTCCGTGTTTACTTCATCAATCATATCCCAAAAAAGTTGTTCACCCTTTGCTCGATTGTACCAAATTTCTTCACGACTATAGCCGCGATCCTCTATATCATTGTACGTAATAAAGAGCTTGAGTGTATTTTCATTTACACGTTCGATGTCCACTAGACCTCATCTCCCTTCACTGTCATATGTCGAAAAACAGTTTGTTTCATTAGTATGCTTTTATTCTTTGTTTTTAACCTTCATACTGCATTTGTTTTTCAACCTTTGACCACACTACAGTAAAACCATCGAGTAACCGTAAACATGAATTTTTGTGTTCACAGTTGTCTCTAACTCTATTGTATGCTGTTCTGTCATAAAATGAAAAGGATATACACCGTTTCACAGAAGATATTTGAATTATTGAAATTGTAGTAAACTATTTAACTTAAATCAAGTTTAACATACTTTTACGGAAATATATGACTTTTCCCTATTAATTATTATACTTCATATAGAAGGTTTTACAGAAGTAAAACATAAAAAAAAGATGTCACAACATGTATTCCACATCTGTAACATCTATTACATATATTATTCAGAATAGAAAGGTTTAATTCACCATTCGTTGTGCTTCTTGTAACTGATATGCTCGAACTTTTCGAGGTAAGAAACGACGAATTTCATCTTCATTGTAGCCAACCTGTAGACGTTTTTCATCTAAAATGATTGGTCTACGTAGTAAGCCTGGATATTCCTGAATTAATTCATATAAACGTTGTAATGGTAAGCTTTCAACGTCAACATTTAATTTTTGGAATATTTTAGAACGAGTGGAAATAATTTCATCAGTTCCGTCTTCTGTCATACGTAAAATTTTTTTTATTTCACTTATACTAAGTGGTTCAGAAAATATATTACGTTCTGTATATGGAATTTCGTGCTCCTCTAACCACGCTTTCGCTTTACGACAAGAGGTACAACTTGGTGATGTAAATAGGGTTACGATCATTCTGACACATCCTTTCATTTCAAAATCATTATCTATAAACCAGAACCAATGTGTTAAATTAGAATTAATGTAATGTAAAATACACAGTACCATTATACAGTACTCCGCTGTATTTGAATATAGTTCCAATAAAAAAAATCTGAACCTATCGCTAAATATTCTGTCTATTTATACAGCTTTCAAATATAGTGTATTTTCTTCAAACTTATGTGCTACTACTACCTTTCCCATTTTTAAAGCATTTTAAACATCTAAACAGATATCTCGGTTGTTCTCATTTAAGAAAAACAATCGAGAAAATTGTCAATCTCCCGTGTACATCTAGCCAATTTTTTAATAAAAAATTATAAATTTATAACAAAATTACATAACAAAAAAAGCATATAATTTTTTCTAGGAAAAAAACACCGTCAAAAGTCTGACTTTACACAAAGGAATCTTTATAATATAATTCTCTGCAATCAAATCAATTTGAACAATTTAAATTGAGAAAAACGCTGACGAAGAGTAGTACATATGCTAATTCACGTATAGAGAGTCTGTGGTTGCTGTAAACAGATCGTGGATGCATGTGGAATGGACTTCCGAGTTAGCTTTGTGAACGCTACTTGAAGCTATTAGCAAAGCTCGTCCCTTCACGTTACGAAGCTGAGTGGCCTTTTTAGGCAAGCTGGGTGGTACCGCGGATTCAAACATCATTCGTCCCTTCATTAGAAAAAATCTAATGAGGACGCATGATGTTTTTTTGTCCTCATCACCAAGTTGAAAGGTGAAGACAACGCTGTGACAAATGTTACAGAAATTGAATTCGAGGAGGAATTTTTAATGACAACTATTTTTTCTGGCGTACAGCCTACAGGTATCGTAACATTAGGGAACTATTTAGGAGCATTCAAGCAGTTCCCAGCACTACAGGATGAAGGGAACGCCATTTATTGTATCGTTGATCAACATGCAATCACTGTTGCACAAGATCCTAAAGAATTACGAGAAAGTATTCGAAAGCTTGCTGCTACCTATATTGCTACTGGCATTGACCCTAAAAAATCGACCTTATTTATTCAATCAGAGGTGCCAGCTCATGCTCAGGCAGGATGGATGTTACAATGTGTTGCGTCTATCGGTGAGCTAGAACGTATGACACAATTCAAAGATAAATCACATGGTAAGGAAAGCGTATCTGCTGCTCTTTTAACATATCCACCGCTAATGGCCGCGGACATTCTACTTTATAACACAAATATAGTCCCTGTAGGCGATGATCAGAAGCAGCATATTGAGCTAACTCGTGACCTTGCAGAACGCTTTAACAAACGCTTTGGCGATGTTTTAACAATTCCAGAAATTCAATTACCTAAAGCAGGCGCACGCATTAAATCCTTACAAGAGCCAACAAAGAAAATGAGTAAATCAGATCCAAATACGAAAGCGACAATCCGCTTATTAGATACTGCGAAAGACATTGAGAAAAAAATTAAATCAGCTGTAACTGACTCTGACGGCATCGTTGCATTTGATGTGGAAAATAAACCAGGTGTTTCAAATTTATTGACAATCGAATCAGCTATTTCAGGGGTAGCCGTTGAAGATTTAGTCAAAAAATATGAGGGAATTGGTTATGGTGGATTCAAGCAGGGTGTAGCAACAGCAGTAATTGAACACTTAACACCTATTCAAGAAAAATTCTATCATCTTGTAGAATCATCAGAGTTAGATGTCATTCTTGATGAAGGTGCTGAAAAGGCGAATGCGATTGCTAGTGCTACATTAAAACGTATGGAAGATGCTATGGGTCTTGGTCGCGCACGTCGCTAAACTTACGGCTTGTCTGAGGATCGATCAAAGCCCAAATCAAGCACAACTGCGCAGATGATGATACAGGCTCCTACCGCCATATAAAATTCTGTTGTTTGAAAAATAAATTTGAAAACAACCTTCCATGAATAACCTAGTGTGCGGTAATTTAAATACAATATGAGATTCCCTAAAGAGAGGATCATTAAGCCATAACTTACTAAAAATAAAAAGAGACGAAACATAGTAATGGCATCCTTTCTATTTCTTCTTACTTATCATTTATTCACAAAACTATAAAAAAAGACGTCAGCCATTTAAATTTGGCTGACGTTTTTTATGTTTATCTATTATGCTTCATATTTTTTAAATAGAAGACTTGCATTATGACCACCAAAACCAAGAGAATTACTCATTGCATATTGAATATTTGCTTCTCTTGCTTCGTTTGGAACATAATCTAAATCACATTCAGGATCAGGATCTTTTAAATTGATTGTAGGTGGTAAAATCCCTTCTTTAAGGGCTAATGCTGTGAAAATAGCTTCCACACCACCAGCTGCTCCTAATAAGTGACCTGTCATAGATTTTGTTGAGCTCATCGCAAGATTATACGCATGATCACCAAAAGCAGTCTTCACAGCTTGTGTTTCGAATAAATCGTTATATGGCGTACTTGTACCATGGGCATTAATATAATCAACTTGTGATGGCTCTACACCACCATCTGTTAACGCTTGCGTCATCGCACGGGCTGCACCTTCACCCTCTGGAGCTGGAGCCGTAATGTGATGCGCATCCCCTGTTGCACCATAACCTAAAACTTCAGCATAGATTTTGGCACCACGAGCTTTTGCATGTTCATATTCTTCTAAAATGACAATACCCGCTCCTTCTCCGATAATAAAGCCATCTCGGTTTTTATCGAATGGGCGACATGCTGCTTGTGGATCTTGATTTAATGATAGTGCTGTATTGGCACAAAAACCTGCAACTGCCATTGTTACGATTGGTGATTCAGCCCCACCAGAAATCATTACATCAGCATCTCCACGCTCAATTACTTTAAAGGCATCACCAATAGAGTTTGTGCCTGAAGCACATGCCGTTACAGAACAAGAATTAATCCCCTTTGCACCAAAGTGAATAGAGACTTGGCCTGATGCCATGTCAGGAATCATCATTGGAATAAAGAAAGGACTAACACGTCTTGCGCCACGCTCTTGGAATGTTAAAAATTGTTGTTCATATGTTTCCATTCCACCGATACCAGAACCAATCCATACACCTGCACGTGGAGCTAGCTCTTCATCAATTGTTAACTGTGCATCTTCCATTGCCATAATAGAAGCCGCTAATGCGTATTGTGTGAAACGATCCATTTTACGTGCTTCTTTACGATCAATATATTTTTCAATATCAAAGTCCTTAACTTCTGCGGCGATTTTTGCTGCAAAAAGATCTTTATTTAAGCGTGTCAACTCACCAATACCAGATTTACCAGCTTTAATGTTTGCCCATGTTTCTTCGATGCTATTTCCTAGTGGTGTAACTGCGCCAATTCCTGTAATTACTACTCGTCTTTTACTCATTGTCTTACTCCCCTCAAGCATTTTTCCTACTTATTTTCCCCATCTCATGGCTACGGCACCCCATGTTAAGCCGCCACCAAAACCTACAAGGACTAATAAATCATCCTCTTTAATCTTACCTGCTTCAAGCTCATCTACCAAGGAAATACCAATAGATGCTGCTGAAGTATTTCCGTATTTATGAATCGTTTTTGACATTTTTTCTGGTGGTAGCTCTAAACGCTCACGTGCAGATTCCATAATACGTATATTTGCCTGATGAGGCACTAAGAAGTCAACGTCTTCTTTTGTTAATCCTGCTTTCTCTAATACATTAACAGCCGATTCACCCATTTGTCGAACAGCAAATTTAAACACTTCACGACCATTCATCGCAATTGTATCTTGCTTCGTTAAATAAAGATTCTTTCCGCCTGTACCGTCTGCACCAAGTTCAAAGGATAGAATACCTCTACCTTCAGAGACTTGCCCAATGATAGCTGCACTGGCACCATCGCCAAATAATACAGCTGTATTGCGATCTTCCCAATCAACGACTTTCGACAGTTTTTCAACACCTACTACTAAGACATATTTATAAGCATTTGCCTCAACAAAGTGCTTAGCTGTCACTAAGCTATATATAAATCCTGCACATGCTGCTGCTTGATCCATTGCTGCAGCATTCACTGCTCCGAGTTGTTCCTGAACCATACAAGCTACACTTGGAAAAGTTTGATCCTGTGTGACAGTTGCTACAAGAATTAAACCAATTTCCTCAGGCGTAATACCCGCATTTGCAATAGCTTCTTTTGCCGCAGCTACTGCCAAATCTGAAGTTTCCTGATCATCTGCCGCAAAATGACGTTCTTCAATGCCTGTTCGAGTACGAATCCATTCATCAGAAGTATCCATGATTTTTTCCAAATCAAAATTTGTAACGACCTTCTCAGGAACATATTTGCCTATTCCTATAATACCAGCGTTCATATAGCAACCCCTCAGCTTTCTTACTATCAATTATTAGTAACTGGTCATAATTATAACGCATATAAAAGGAATGACGCAAGATGATTTAAAATTTATGCAGCTAAGGGTATTGTTCTTTGATTATAGAAGTGAAGAAATTTATGAAATGAGGTTATTCTTATTTAGGAGCTTTATCATACTTTGTGGAGCATTTCAGAGCGCTTTGCATCATGTATGAGCGGTGTCCTTTCTTTTTGGAGCACTTTTCACTCGCTTAGGAGCGCATTCCCCTATTTCAGAGCTGTTCCTAAATACTTTACATTACCAAACATAAAATACTAAATCTCATATTTGTTGTGACAAAATCGCCATGTTTCACATAAATGGTTCATTTTTTTTTGATTTATGTTATGATATGATAATGAATATGAGTAAAACCTTATGATGAAAAAAGTTCGGTTGAGGTGAAATTAATGCAATATATCGTAACGTTCATATGGTCATTCCTACTAGTTTCTATGTTAAACTACGTAGTCAGCTCTGTACTTGGTGTACCATTTGATTTCAAAACTGGAGCAATCGTTTCTGTTGTATTCTCCATCCTTATCTTTATTATTGGAGCAATCATTCCAAACGACCCTACACCAGAAGCTGCAGACCATCATTAATTCAGCTAGAAAAAACCTGTTCAGCTTCATGCCGAACAGGTTTTTTCTGTTATTTTTCCACAACACATTGTCCCTCATGCATTTTCACATGCAACGTCTCCCCTGGTAAAACTTCTCCGCGTAAGAGTTCTCTAGCAACGGCTGTTTCGATATGTCGCTGTACAAAGCGTTTTAGTGGTCTTGCTCCAAATTGGGCATCTGCCCCTTGCTCTACTACCCAATCAATGACTTCTTGCTCGACAGATAAAGTAATTTCTTGCTCTGCGACACGTTTAATCAATTGCTCCACATACTTCCAGGCAATCGCAGTAAAATGTTTAGTAGATAATGCATGGAAGAAAATGATATCATCCATTCTGTTTAAAAGCTCAGGTTTAAAATGTTGTCGTAGGGCTGTCATAACTAAGTCCTCCACAGCAGCATCATTTTCCTTTGCCTCCATTAAATAACTAGAGCCGATATTCGAAGTTAAAATGACTACTGTATTTGTAAAATTCACCATTCGTCCCTGACTATCTGTAATGCGCCCATCATCTAAAATTTGCAATAAAATGTTCGCCACATCAGGATGAGCTTTTTCAATCTCATCTAGTAGCACCACAGAATAAGGATTTCGGCGAACTGCTTCCGTTAGTTGTCCACCTTCCTCATAGCCCACATAGCCTGGAGGAGCCCCAACAAGTCGAGACACACTATGTTTCTCCATGTATTCACTCATATCAATACGAATAAAGTGATCCTCTGAATCAAATAATTGTGCAGCAAGTGCCTTGGCAAGTTCTGTTTTACCTACACCAGTTGGACCTAAAAATAAAAAGCTACCAATAGGTCGGTGTGGATCTTTGATACCTGCTCGTGCACGCCATACCGCTTCTGTCACTAATTGAACTGCTTTATCTTGTCCAACCACACGTTCATGTAATGTATCCTTTAAACGTAATAGTTTTTCACGCTCACCCTCTACTAATTTTGTTACAGGGATTCCTGTCCAACGTGAAACAATTGCAGCAATTTCATCTGCTGTTACCTCTTCACGTAAAATACGAGATTCTGCACCGTTCTCTAATTCCTTTTCAAGGACCTGAATGTCTTTTTCAAGTGTCGGAATTTTACCATGACGTAATTCAGCAGCTTTATTTAAATCATATTTACTTTCTGCCTCATCTAGATCACGACGATATTTATCCAATGTTTCACGTTTTTTCTGAATATCGTGTAGCTTTTCTTTTTCGGCTTCCCATTGTTGACGCATGCCCTCAGAGGATTCTTTTAACTTTGTTAATTCTTCACGTAATTGCTCCAAACGTTTTTTACTTGCCTCGTCCTTTTCCTTACGCAATGCCTGTTCCTCAATTTCAAGCTGCATAATACGACGTGTGACTGCGTCTAACTCCTGTGGCATTGAATCAATTTCTGTACGAATCATTGCACAAGCCTCATCAATTAAATCAATGGCCTTATCAGGTAAAAATCGTTCTGTAATATAGCGGTTGGATAGTTCTGCTGCCGCAACAATTGCTCTGTCATGAATACGTACGGCATGATGTAATTCAAAGCGTTCTTTTAAACCACGTAAAATGGATACTGTATCCTCTATAGATGGCTCACGCACTAGTACTTGCTGGAATCGACGTTCTAAGGCAGGATCCTTTTCAATGTACATACGATATTCGTCTAATGTAGTAGCACCAATACAGTGTAATTCACCACGTGCTAGCATAGGTTTTAGCATATTTCCTGCATCCATAGCGCCATCTGTTTTCCCTGCACCTACGATCGTATGAATTTCATCAATAAATAGAATGATTTGTCCTTCTGATTCTTTTACTTCTTTTAGCACACCTTTTAAGCGTTCTTCAAATTGTCCACGATAACTTGCACCAGCGATTAACGCACTCATATCTAATTCATATAATACGCATTCTTTCAAGCCTTCTGGTACATCACCTTTTACAATACGCTGCGCTAAACCTTCCACAATCGCCGTTTTACCAACTCCTGGTTCACCGATTAATACAGGATTATTTTTCGTTTTACGTGTTAAAATACGAATTACATTTCGAATTTCTTCATCACGCCCAATCACAGGGTCCATCTTGCCATTTTTTACTTCTTCAATTAAATTGCGGCCAAATTGTTCTAATGGTTTTTTATTGTCTGTTTGTTGAAATTGCATAGCTAGCACTCCTTTGTTTTCATATTTCTCATTATTTATATACCCACTCTTGTTTATATGAAAAAAGTTTGACCTTTTTTGACTAACTTTATTTTACATCACTCGACAAAGCTTAGCAAAGGAATCGCCCTAAAAATTTTTCACTTATTATGGAAGTTTACGTTATAATAATGATATGTTTCTGTGTTTTAGTATCGAAATCCACTATCCTTTTGTAATAATCGCCATTTATTACAAAAAGAAAGCGATGTGTTGGAGATATGGTTTTAATGGATAATATGTTTGAAAAAATTAAAGATCTTTTTCAAAACCACGGTGTTTTTATCAAAGTGAATAAAGGAAATAAAATTTTTCTAGAGGGTGAGCGGGCAAAAGAAATTTATTACATCCAATCAGGTGTTATTTCGATTAGCCAAGAATCCGAGACGGGCAAGGAATTAACCATTCGCATTTGTGGCCATGACAACATAATAGGAGAAGGTTCGTTATTTTGTAATCTTGTCTATAATTCAATGACTGCCAAAGTTTTAGAACCCTCTACGTTATATGTTTTGAGTCGTAAATCTTTGGAGCATTTACTAGAAGAGCAGCCGACTGTTATGGTGGAATACATGAAGTGGCTACAAACAGAAAACTTAAAGCATCAGAGTCGTTTGCGCGATTTAGTGTTAAACGGTAAAAAAGGTGCTCTATTTTCAACGCTCATTCGACTGTCCAATACGTATGGTAAACCTGTAGAAAATGACGCGATTTTTATTGATTTTCAGCTAACAAATACAGAAATTGCAAATTTGTGTGCGACAAGTCGGGAAATGATTAATCGTATGCTGAATGATTTAAAAAAACATGAGATTATCACTTTTGATAAAGGATTTATTACCATTCATGATTTACAATTTTTAAAAAATGAAATTGCCTGTGAAAATTGTCCATTACAAATATGCCGTATCGATTAGTTTCGTTACAAGCAAAAACCCTGCTTATTTTTCAATAAGCAGGGTTTTAAATAATCCATTTTAACTTAACGTACGCCCAATGCCATTTTTGCATAGCGTGACATTTTATCTTTCGACCAAGGTGGATTCCATACAATATTAACATTTGTACTTTTCACTTCTGGAAGTTCACCTAACGCCGTATTCACTTGATCCACAATGACTGGACCAAGTGGACAACCCATAGATGTTAGTGTCATCGTAACAGTTGCAACACCTTCATCATCTAATTCCACATCATATACTAAACCTAAGTTGACGATATCAATGCCAAGCTCAGGGTCAATTACGTTTTCTAAAGCACCTAACATGCTATCTTTCATATCCTGATCCATTCGTATTTCTCCTTCCATCATAGTGTTAACCTTATCATAGCAGATGCACCCTGTTATGCCAAATGCTGTGCAAGCCATGCTGTAGCTGCTAGCATACCGTCACGTGGTACAGCATGTCCAGCCCTTTTGTTCACCATGAACTTTAAATATTCAGGGTTTGCTTCATAGTATTCCCGTAATGATTCATAAAATTTATATGTTTCGTGAAAAGGAACTGTTTTATCTAATTCTCCATGCCAAAAGAATACAGGGCGACCCGCGAATTTTTCTGGCGTGAAACTGACATCATATTTAGCAAGGGCTTCATTAACTTTTTCAACGTCTTCCTCTGACATCGGCCAGTTAACTCCGCTTCTAGCAAATTGTTGCAATTGGTATTCACCCAATTTTATAAAACCAGGTGCACCCATACATATTGCAGCTGTTTGTATCCAATCATAAAGTTTCAGACAGCCTGATGTCACGATGCCACCCATTGAAGTGCCTCCTATACCAATTTTATGACTAGCTAATAAATTTTTATTCTTTAATTCATCATATAATTGTTGTACTTCATGAATAGAATTTAAAACAATGTCCCAAAAATTTAAATTCATTTGCATTTCCGTTAGGCCTTCGCCACGCTCACCATGAAATTTTGCATCTGGCAATAGGACACGCACCCCTTTATGCACTAATTGGTATGCATAGTGTAAGTTATGTTCTTTTGCACTCATAAAGCCATGCAAAAAAATGACTACCGGGGTTTCTTCATTCATCTTGTCTGTATGTATATGTAATAAAGGAATATTTCCCCACACTTCTTTTTCTACAAACATTATTGTCACTCCCAACTATTATCTCATCTTTATGTTAGCAAACTTTTTTCACTGTGACAAAATTTTGACGAATGTAAGACAAAGAGATACTATTCAAACTATAGGAAAGGGGCAACGAGCTATGAAACCGCATTTAATCGTATTAGACTTAGATGGAACTTTATTAACAGATCAACAACAAATTTCTGCAAAAACAAAAAAAACATTATTGCAGGCTAAGGAACAAGGGCATCAAGTGATGATTGCGACGGGACGTCCATACCGTGCAAGCGATCTTTATTATCATGAACTTGGGCTCACTACACCCATTGTTAATTTTAATGGCGCATATGTGCATCATCCTAAAAATGTCTCTTGGCAACATATGCACACACCAATTGATTTAAGTGTCGTACATGATGTTGTTGATTCTATTAACAGTTATGAATACGAAAATATTATCGCTGAGGTAAAAGATGATATTTATGTCCACACAGAAGACGATCGTATTTTAAATATTTTTAATATGGGGAATCCAAGAATTACACTTGGCGATTTATACACACATCTCTTGGAAAATCCCACAAGTTTGCTGATTCAGGCAAATGAAGCCAATTCGGTTATTATACGTGATCATTTACAGGCAGTGCATGCTGAAGTCATCGAGCATCGTCGCTGGGGCGCACCTCTTCATATTATTGAAATTGTGCGTCGAGGCTTAAATAAAGCTGTTGGCATAGCGCATGTGGCAAAAGATTTAGGTATCCCACGTGAGCGCATTATCGCGTTTGGCGATGAAGACAATGATTTAGAAATGATTGAATATGCTGGACTTGGTGTAGCGATGGGGAACGGTATCTCAAGTCTTAAAAACATTGCAAATGAAATAACTGCAACGAATAATGATGATGGAATTGCAAAAATACTCATCGATCGCTTGAAATTATCATAGTTAAGTAGTAAGTTCAAGTTAACATTCCATTTTTACCAGTTTAACTTTATTCAGTGGTACCCCTTCCATTTATAGTGAGTATCTACTGAAGAAAGTTAAAAAGCTTTAAAAGTAAGTTGAAATTAGGGGGACAAGAGAATGAAGATTTTTACGGATAGTGGATGTGATCTACCAAAATCTTACTATGAAGAAAATGATGTCGTGCTACTCCCTTTACGAGTGCAATTGAACAACAAAGAATATGAAGATGTGATTTCAATTGATTCCAAAGAGATCTATGATGCAATACGCCAAGGTGCTCAGCCAAAAACATCACAAGTGTCACCTGAGCTCTTTTTGAAGCATTTTGAGGAGCTAGCCAAAAATGATGAAGAAGGTATTTATATCGCGTTTTCATCAGAATTATCAGGCACATATAGTACTGCTCAAATGATTCGCAATCAGGTACTTGAGCAGTATCCTTCCTTAAAACTAGCCATTATCGACTCAAAATGCGCATCACTAGGACATGGCCTTGTCGTGGAAGAAGCTGTACGACTGCGAAATATAGGAGTATCCTTAGAAGATATGGCCTCTAAAATAAATACCCTTGCACCTCAGGTCGAGCATTTATTTACAGTAGAAGACTTAGATTACCTTGCAAAAGGTGGTCGTGTATCAAAAGCTAGTGCATTTTTAGGCGGCCTTCTTAGTATTAAGCCTATTTTAAATGTAGAAGATGGCAAACTTGTACCGATTGAAAAGTCACGCGGTCGAAAAAAAGCACTTAATCGTATGTTAGATTTAATGCAGGAGCGTGGTGGCAGCTTTACAAATAAAATCGTAGGTATTAGCCATAGTGACGACGCTGCCTTTGCGAATGAAGCAAAAGCCTCTATCCAGGAGCGTTTTTCACCTCAAGCTGTGCAAATTACCATGATAGGTTCCGCGATCGGCTCACATGTCGGACCTGGGACTATTGCAATTTTCTTCACAAATAAAAGCTTTGAAGGCTAATAAAAAGCATGCTAGGATGGCTCCTGGCATGCTTTTTTGTCGTGTTATTATTATTGGACGTCTTGCTCCTGACGACGAACTTTCCCTCGTTTAATGATGATGACAACAAAGCCAATAAAGATCACCCATACTAAGCCAAGAGCTACCATATAAGGAGTGTTTAAGCCTTCATCATTGCGAACTTGATAAATTTCAACCATTTCTCGGTCTAAAATAACAGGATAAACTTCTTTTTCATTTATGCGAACTTTTTCCTCATGTAAAATACCGTTCAGCATTTTCCCTTCACCAAGTTGTTCAGGTGTTAAGTCGACGCGTTGTGTTTTACCAGTATTATTAACCATGATTACCCACTTTTCTTCGTCAGAAGAACGTGTAAAGACAAGAAGGCCATTTTCATTTGTAATGACTTCAAAATCACCATTACGTAAAGTAGCTGATTGATTACGTAAAGATTGAACATTTTTAATATAATCAATTAGTTCTTCGTCTGTTTTAAAGTTATAAAGCTGGTGTGTATCTGGTTTTGCTTCCCCATTCATAGCAATTTCTGTCCCGTATTGTACGACAGGAATTCCTGGTAGCATAAATAAAGCACCCATCGCCATTTTTAAGCGGGTAGGTGGGAACATATTTTCATTAGCAGAGTCAAATGTAAAACGATGGGTTTCAAGTGAATCCACCATAATTTGTGTCGGTTTTTCTCCTGTGAAGGGTTCCATTAATTTTGAAGAATCCATATCCACGTTTTTAAATATATTACGATAGATATCTGCTGTTACAGGTGAGAAAGTTGCATCAAAGTCAGCATCACTTTCTTCATTTGCTATCACATAAAGTGACGTTTTTGTCTCTTTTAATGCAGTTATTACTGCATTGATAAACGCTGTATCAGCCCCTGCGATATTTGTTAAACGAATACCACCGATGTCATATGTAGAAACAAATTCAGTTACTGCTTGAATAAGTGCCTCTTGCACATCCTTATTCGACAAATCCCATTGTACTTGTCCATTATTGGTAGATGCAATCCAATCCGCTTTCGATGCATCCTTTGCCCACTCATGATTTGGACTCACATTTGTAAGTGGAAAATCCACCATAATGGACATATTTTTAGCTTTGTAGGCCTCTACAATACTTTGAAATTCTTCCGTTGTTCCAAAATGACGTTCAATTGTAGTATAGCTTGTGGGCATTGATCCATCATATTTCTCTGTAGAAAAGATAGGTCCAATAGAAACAATTGTATAGCCCATCTCACCGATAAATTTCAGTTTATCCTGTAAACCTGTAAAATCGCCCCCCGCAAATTTCGAAGGGTCCTGCGTATTTGTATCAAAATCGTTTGTGCCCGAGCCATTAAAGAAACGGTCAACGAGTAAATCATAGATGCTTTCCTCTGCTATTGTTCTAGTCGCTGATTCATCCGCATGTGCTACTGGTGTACTTACGAATGAAGTTGCTAATAAAAGTGATGCAGCCGTCGCACTTATCCACTTCTTAAATTTCACTGTTATTCCCTCTCTTTCAAACCAATCAACGTCATTTTACCAAATAACTCTGTCACGTCGCTATCTTTTCCAAAGATTTTGCGCAAATGCGAAATGAATTACGACAAAAAGGTGTCAATTCCGTCTTCCGTTTTCGTTTACAAAATAAAAGCCGTGAAGCAGCTACTTCACGACTTTTAAATCATTATGCTAAGAAATCTTGACCCATTGGCAGTTTAAATCCTAGGAACAAAGTGATTAATAAGAATACTGCAAATAAAATCCAAAACATAGCTGTTGGTTTATTTTTCTTTTGGCGCACTAATACCATTTCCATCATACCAATTACAAGTATACCACCTAAGAATTTAAATCCGTAAAGCATACCTTTACCATAGTCCATTGCCTCGATAAATAATGCTCCACCTGTGATGATTATTAGTACATAAAACAGACGTAATGTCATATGTAAGCCTTTTGATTGCTTGCCCATTAGTGCCGCAATTAAAAAGATGACAATACCTACTACCCACGTAGTAATATGCAAATGCGTTTGGCTAGTTAAAAAACTCATGTTTGTCCCCCTCATTCTTTTTCTATCAAACTCTATCCTACCATGCGATGGAAAGGGTTTCAAATATTACAATAGTGTTCACACAATTTACATCATTTAAAACTTGGAATCATTGCATCTCATAGTTTTTACTTCTGTTACTATGCCTTAAAGTAGTAAAAAAATCCGCGAAGTATAGACTCTCGCGGATTGATATTATTATTCAAAATGGTTGACTAAAGTACCAATTCCTTGAATAGACACTTTTACTGTATCTCCAGCTTTTAAGAATTGTGGCGGGTTCATCCCTTTGCCAACACCTGATGGCGTACCTGTTAAAATCACATCACCTGGCTCTAATGTTACATGCTGAGATAGGATGGCTACTAACGTTTCAACAGAGAACATCATATCTTTCGTAGAGCCATTTTGACGTACTTCATCATTAACCTTTGTGACTACTGTTAAGTCTTGTGGATTTGGGATCTCATCCTTTGTCACAAGGTATGGTCCAAGAGGGCAAGTACCGTCCAAGCTTTTACCCAAGAAGAATTGTTTATGTTTCTCTTGTAAATCACGAGCTGTTACATCATTGGCAATTGTATAACCAAATACGTAATCAAACGCTAAATTTTTAGGAATGTTTTTGCCACGTTTACCAATAACGATAGCTAGCTCACCTTCATAATCCATTTTTGAAGAAAGATCTGCATGAATGGAAATTGTTTGTCCATCTGCAGCAATTGCAGTTGGTGATTTTGTGAATACCATTAAATCCGTTGGTGCTGCTTCTGCACCCATTTCCTTTGCATGTTCATCGTAGTTTTTACCAATACACATAATATTTTTAGGTGTACGTGGAATTGGTGAAAGCCATTCGATCTCTGTAAATTCACGTTTAAAACTATTAGCATTATCTGATTTTTCTGCTGCTTCTACTAATTTACGAATCTGTTCCACAAAATCAAAGCCTAAAGCAATGCCATCCACGATTGAGCTTGAAAAAGAAGGGAGAACTTGAAGTTCACTTTGAATAGCGAGTACATCCCATACCGCTTCTTCTTTTTTTACTTTTGGTCCAAAGCTTACATGTCCACCTAATTTGAATGATAAAATTTTCATGATTGAAAGAGCTCCTTCTTTTTTCTACATAATACAACAATATGATAGAAATTACCTCATTTTTGCGACAACATTTTTATAAGTTGTTATATCTTCATAAAATATGCATGTGAAGAGGAATATATTAATGCACTTCTACTTTTTGCTTATATGTTAATTTACGCCATATTGTCTCTAACGGCCCTTGTTTCCACTTAGACAACCAAATTTCTGCTATGATCATTTGCACAACAATAATGCCGACAGCAATTAATACCCCTGTTTCTACACTTACTTTACCATACCAGCCAAAGCCAAATTGGTAGAATAAACAAGTACCTATAATAGATTGAAGAATATACATCGTTAATGACATACGACCAATTTTAGCAAAAGGACTAAGTACCTTTGGCATTATTGGCACTAAGCAAAGTAACACAATGATCCCAATATAGCCCACCGATAGAACAGGCCCCCCTATGTATACCTTTAAATAATCTAGTAAATATGTTCTTGTAAACATAATAGATAAGCTTTTTATACCAATACCGATGACCAATCCAGCAATTGCAAACGACAGCCAGAGCCACTTTAGTTCTTTAGCCCGTTCTACTAAACGCCATTTAGAGGCAGCGGCACCTATTAACATATACGGTAAAATCGTGAACAGTGCGACAAACCACATCTCGATGCCTGCCTGCGTCGATAAATCTGTTAAGCGTTGCATAAAGGCATCTACCCAGTTTCCTGTCCCATAAGCCGTGATGGCCTTCTCTACTGATACGATATCTAAGTAATCATCTACTTTTGTATTAAAATTTACAATCCCTACTACAAAGAGCATAAAAGCTTGCATCAAGCCATTAATAATCAAAGCACTCGCTAATAGCCAGATGGGACTCAAACGTAGTAATAGCACTAAGAAAACGCCACAAAATGCATACATCATTAAGATGTCGCCCCACCAAATTAGCACAGCATGGATAAAACCAAAGGCAAACAGGATGGACAGTCTACGAAGCCCCAGCGTATAAAAGTTTTGGTCACGACTTTGAGCCTTTTGCCACTGCATGGCTAGCCCATAACCAAATAGCATGGCAAAAAGCGGGTAAAAGCTGCCTTGCACATATATATCTATGTTTTTCTGCCAAACAATATCCGATGGGGTTGTAAACCATGATGCCAAATCAATATGCGGCATTGGCAAATAAAAGGTATACATATTTACAAGTAAGATACCTACTAAACTAATACCTCGTAAAATATCTAATGTTGCTATTCGTTCCTGCAACATTGTTGGTTTTAACTCCACAAAATAGCCTCCTCTTGACTAGCAGCTATGGTGAAAGCAGGGCAAGAAAAAACTTTGCCCCCCTTTGACCGTAACAAGTTTTTTATGCGTGTATGGTCTGTTCATTATCGAATAAAAATAATACTTTATCGCTCACCTTGATGTGTAAAATTGATTCAATGGCTTCGCTATAAACACGAAGCTGTACGGCATAACGACCTAGTATTTCCTTTGACAGGGCTGGCTCCTGCGCAAAATGAGATTGTATACGGTCCGTTTTATAATCCAACAAGACCCAATTACCGTATTCATCCTCAAATAGGCAGTCAATGATCCCTTGCACAATTTGAGCATCACCATCTTCATCGATTCTACTAATTGTAAACGGCATTTCTCTACGTATCTGCCTTGCGCGTTGAAAGCGTTGCCCTATTTCTGTCTCAAAAAAACGATAAATTTTCGCTTGCGGAACTACTTTGCCCTCCGCCTCTGTTAAAAGCTGTCTTGTCACTAAATCCTCCACAAAGTCCCTTACAGCATCGATATGACTAAAGCCATATTGAGGAACATGCTGCATCACTGTGTGCACAGCTGTACCAATTTCAGCACCAGTTAGCTGTTGCTCCTGTAAAAAAGCGGGGCGAGGTGCAATGGACGAAGCCTTTTGCTTGATAGGAGAGGCAAAATAAAATTCAGGTTCCTCCTGGCGCTGTAAATTTTCTAATCGCTTTATTTCACTAACAGATGTTTTGGAGCGCTTTCTTGTAGATTTTTGATAGACATACTGCGCTTGAAAGCGGGTAGTGATTTCAGCCAGCAAGTCCTCATCCTCTTGTATCGCAAGCACTTGCTGTACTTCATCACTCATCGCCTCTATCTCATATGAATAATGCTTTGTATCGATGGCTTGAACCAACCAATGTGATTGATCCTCCACTTCTTTATAAGATGTGCTTGCTACAGCTGCAAAATCTGCATGTCTTGCTACTGCTGGGCCAACCCAGTCCAAATAACTATTAGCTCTTGCACGTAAATATTCTTGAAGCGGTGCATCCATTGGTAAACTTTGTGCGTCCTGCCAGTTGTCGCGTGTTTTCTCCCAGTTCTTCACTGAGCCGACTAAAATCAAACGCTCCTTCGCTCGCGTCATTGCAACATATAAGACACGCATTTCTTCTGCACGCATCTCCAGTTCTTTTTTCTCCTTCAATGCTAAAAACGGTAACGATGTATATGTGATACGATTTTCGGGATCAATGGCCTTAACAGCTAGTCCAAAATCTTGATCAAACATATAGGGCTGATGAAAATCCATTTTATTAAACGGACGTCCCATTCCTGCAACAAAGACGACTGGATATTCTAAACCCTTGGATGAGTGTATTGTCACCAGACGTACTACATCATCCTTTTCGCCAATTGCTTTGGCAGTACCTAAATCATCGCCACGCGTACGCATACGATCAATAAAGCGTAAAAAACGGAATAGTCCACGAAATGCCGTTTTTTCATACATTAATGCACGATCATGTAATACGCGTAGATTTGCCTGACGCTGTTTGCCATTCGGCATTGCCCCAACCATTTCATAATAGTGTGTATCTAAATAAATTTTCCAAATTAAATCTGATAATGATCCACGACGTGCTAAATCACGCCAATTTTCAAAGGCCAGCATAAAGCGTTGCAACTTCTCAAATGTAGTGGTTTGCACACCATGTCCTTCACTACGAATAAATTGTCGTAAAGCATCATAAAAAGGTACCTTTTGATCGGCTAAACGAATTTTCGCCAGCTCATTTTCCGTTAAACCAACAAACGGTGCGCGCAGTACAGAGGCTAAGGGAATATCCTGATAGGGATTATCGACTACCTTCAGGACATTTAACATAATCATTACTTCGAGTGCGTCAAAATAGCCTTTAGATGATTCTGCATAGAGTGGGATCCCTGCCAGCTTAAATTCCTCCACTAAGTCTGTTGACCATGTCATCGAGCGCATTAAAATCACAATATCACTATACTTTAATGGTCGCTCTGTTTTTGTTTTCGTATCGTATACAGTTGTTCCATCTTCCATCATCTGACGTATACGATCGATAATAAATCGTGCCTCATATTGTGATTTTTTTAATTCCTCAAGCTCCGTTGCCTCATTGCTTAGTTCTTCCAGTTCTTCTGTTGTTTCCTCTTCCTGCGATGGATGCAATACGACCAGCTCAACAGGTATTTCTTTCTCATCATAGGGTGCAGCAGGCTTTAGTGACGCATTGTCATCATAAGAAATTTCACCAACACGCTCACCCATAATTTGTGCAAAAACATAGTTTGTAGCATTTAATACTTCTTTTCGACTTCGGAAGTTAGCGTTTAAATCTATTCGCATCCCCGTTACATCAGGTGACTCCAAGTATTCACTATATTTTCTCATAAAAAGCTTTGGCTCAGCTAATCGGAAACGGTAAATACTTTGTTTCACATCCCCAACCATAAAAAGGTTTCCATCTTGTTCTTCGCCCGTTTTGACAAGCTGTAAGATGGTTTCCTGTAGCATATTGGTATCCTGATATTCATCTACAAGTACTTCTTTAAAACGCTTTTTCATATCTAGTGCAACCGGTGATGGATGAAGTGCACCATCTATCTCTACCGTTAAAATTTGAAGTGCATAATGCTCTAAATCTGAAAAGTCAATGATTCCCCGTTCTAACTTGGCTAGTCGAAATTGTTCACTAAATGTAGTGGTCAATTCAACTAGCGTAGTAATGGTCGGTGCCATTAACCTTATTTCCTCAAGTAGCCTTGCAGGCGTACGAACAAAATATGTCTCCTTGATTTTATTCATCATTTTTTTGGCTGCTTCTCGTTTTTTCTTTGCAAGCTCCTGCAGCTCTACATTAACTAGTGCATCCTTCGATACCCGCTTTAAGGTAGACCATTTAACCGTTGCAAAATAATCAAATAGCTCTTGCCATGTCCCACTTTGACTAATGCGAATCCCTTCCTGAATCATAGCAAAATCTACCTCTGCCGTTTCAGCATAGGGTGCAGGTCCATCTGGTTGTAATGTAATTGCGCGCATTTCAGAAATTAACATAAACGCCTCTTCCAGGCTATGACGTACGGTTAATTTGACGTATTGAGATAGCTCTAAATCATCTATTGTCACTTCCTCAGCTAATTCATATGCTTTCGGCAGGCTCCAAAGCCATTTTTGAGGCTCGGCATGGACACGAGACGTATCATAAAGTTTACTAATCAGCGTTTCGATGGCTTGATCATCACGATCTGAGGTAAAGCTATCGACAAGACGATAGATGGCTTGGACGGAAGCCTCATCCTCAGCATCATAGGCATCTTCTAAAACTTCTGCTAAAACATCATCTCGTAATAATGCTATTTCTGCTTCATTGGCAATACGGAAGCCTGGGTCTATATCAAGTAAGTACGCATATTGCTTCACAATTGCTAAACAGAAGGAATGCAGTGTAGAAATTTGTGCTTTATTAACAAGACTAAGCTGCCGTCTTAAATGATTAGATGTTGGATTTTCTGCTATCGCCTTTTCTAATGCCTCAGACATACGATGACGCATTTCAGCGGCTGAGGCATTTGTAAAGGTCACTACCAATAGTTCATCTACATTGATCGGATTTTCAGTAGCAATGACTTTTTCAATCATACGATTGATCAGAACCGCTGTTTTCCCAGACCCTGCTGCAGCCGATACAAGCGTATCTTGACCGCTAGCATAAATGGCCTTCCACTGATCGTCTGTCCATGTGACATCTACTGGCTTAACAGGAATTGTTTGTACCATTCTATTCTATCTCCTTCCGAATTTTATCGACAATATCATTCGGCTTTGCTTGCATTAATTGACGATAGTTTTGTTTACCATCTGATGGATCAAATTGGCAAACTGCAGCAAATTGACAATAATCACATGCCGTTTTGGCTTTTAATTTATAGGGACTAATGGCCGTATCACCAGATAAGATACCATTCCCTGCCTCCTGATGTTTACGACGAACGAAATGTTGCAACTTTTTCATATCATTGACAGGAACTATACGCGATTGTGATTCAGACGGTGTTCCATCTTTTTTCATATAGACAGGAATGATTTTTGAATGCCCACTACTTTCTTCCAATTGCTCGTCCATCGATAAAATCGCTTCAGCATTTTCAGATAGCAAACCTTTCATTTTATACTGCTTTAAACGATCCTCTTCTATTTCACTGTCCGTCAAATCTTTATCCAGCTTCAGCATCGGATTATGGACATGGACATACAGTACCCCTGCTGGCTCTGCTTCACCTGATAGCCAGTAAGAACTATTTTCCATTGCCACATCTAAATACGTTAGGACCTGTAAGGATAATCCGTAATAAACCTCATTTAAATCAAGGTCACGAGCTGAGGATTTATAGTCAACAATCCGCAAATAAGAGCGGTCATCTATCGTTGCACTATCCACTCTGTCAATACGTCCACGCATAAACATTTTCTTACCACCAGTCAAATCAATCTCTAATGGTGGTAGCTGTTCATGTTGTCCAGGACCAAAAGACGCCTCAATTGCAATTGGTTTGAAGTGTGATACATTTGCATGCTGTGTCAGTGCTGTCATTGTACGCTCAACAATTCGAATTAGCTTACGCTGAATATAGCGATAGCGGGCACTGGATAATAGGATTTGATGGGAAAAGACTGGAACAATTTGTTCTACTGCTTGACGTGCTAATTGTTTAATTTGCTTTGTTGTTAAACGAATCCAAGATAATTGCTGACGATGTGTTTCCTCTGTAATCCACTTTAATGCCTCATGGAATAAGTCACCCATTGCAAACGTTTCTAGCCGATACTCAGCTCGTTCTTCAAGACGTAGACCATACGTAGTGAAATGAGAAAAAGGACATCTGAAGTATTTCTCAATTCGCGACACACTGGATGTTAGCTTCTGACCATATAATTCCTGTGTAATATAGGTTTCAAGTGGCTCAGCCTCATTTTTATGGGTAATTGGATAAAGTACGCGGTCGAAAATGAGTGCCCAATAAGGATCTTGTTTATAAAATCTTTGTAAAGCTAGCCATTCTGGAGCTAGTTCACGGCTATGTTCAGCTTGACGTAGCTGTACCATTAGATGTGCCAATGCAGTCCTTGGATGGCGTAAATATGGTAAAACATCTCCATCTAGTAATTCAATCGGGTCGATTACCACTCGTTCTATCGATACACCACTTAATAGCCCAGCCTTTTTGTCATTTCCTATTACTTTCTTAATATAAAGTGAGGCTAGGAGTGCCTTGCCTTCCTCATCCGCCGTAGGATAGGTCATATACAATTTGTTAGATGGCGTTGTAATAGCACGATAGAACAAGAAATTTTCCTGTAATAAACGATTAGTAGAGGTAGGGGCAAGTTCATAGCCAATTTGACTAAACCATTCACGTTCGATATCTGACAACAAGCCCTCATACTCCATCCGAGTTGGATAAACACCATCATTCATTCCTATTACAAAAGCGACTTTGATATTGGATAAACGAGCTAAATCAACAGTAGCCACCATTACTTCATCAAGGGTTGGCGGAATTCTTGAAAATTCTAATGTATCAAAGCCTTCATCAAGAATTTTGGCTGCTTGCTCTACAGACATCTCCTGCTCACCAAACATATAAACGAATTGGTCAAGAACAGCAATCCATTCATTCCAAGCTTGTTCATGTTCACTTGCAGCTAATGCGTCACCTCGCTCTAGCTCACGATCTTTCATGGCTTGCAGTTTGTCATATACCTGTAATGACTCTATAAGTTCAAATAAAGCAGTCGCAATATCTCTGCCATTCTTGGCGCTATCAAGCTTGTCTTGTAATAGTTTTAGAGGTTGGCGAATTTCATCTCGAATGGCCTCGATTTCTGCCTGCATTGCACGCTCTTCATCTGTTTGTAAACGCGAATGGAATTCTAGACCGCGATACTTTTTATAAAACCAACGTGCCTCCTCAAACCATCGTTCTCCATAGATGCCTTGTGCCAAGCAATAATTTTCTAATCGGTCTGCTCGCTCACGCCAAATTGTTAACTCAGCTTGTAATGGAAAAAACAAATCTGTTTTGACACCACGAAAAACTGGCTCATATTTCCAATTAGAGGTCATAACCTCCAAGGCTGAACGACTTAGCTCTATTAATGGATGATGTAGCATTGTCTTTTTTGTATTTGTAAAAATAGGAATTTCATATTGTTGGAAAATACTTGTAATAAGTGGATCATATAGATCTGCTTGTCTATACAAAAGTACGATATCCTGATAGCGAAAATCGTCTTCTCTTGTCAGTTTTGTTATTTCCCGGGCAATCGCATGTACCTCCGCTCGACGATTTGATGCTTCAAGCACGGTTACATCTCCTGAAGTTTTTTTCGTTTGGGGCTCCAAATCAGCAAACTTTGCCTCCACATGCTGTAAATCTTTAGAATGAAATCTTTGAGTCTTATAAAAATGTATTGGTAATTCAACATCAATGCCCTCTTCTTTTGCTATATCATGAAGACGTTGATTCGTTAAGGCTGCTTCATGGAATAAAGCTTGTTCATCATAGGCTTCATCAATATGATCAAAGGGAAGGACGACCGTTACTTGCTTCGTTACCTTTAACAATTCACGAACCAGTTCTAACTCCCGCACAGTGAAAGCGGTGAAGCCATCAATATAGATGGTCGCTTGCTTCATCGTTTCGGCATACTTCAGTTGCTCCGTTAAAATCGGATAATAGCCCTCGCTGTCAACATATGTCGTACCAAGGCGTTCCTCTAATGCCTGCAAAACAACATGTAAATCATTCGCTTTCGCCTGCAATGTATTGGGTGCATCTATTGCCTTTAACGATTCCATTACCTCTGCCAAGACTGAGCTATTGACGCTATAACGACTAAATTCTCTTAAAAGGGTTTCAATTTCCTCCGTAAAACCACGTTTTCCTGCTGCTTGTCGAAATAAGGAAAACTCGCTTTTTTGTTCCTCCAAAAGTTTACGAATAAGCATTCGATAGCCATAGCCATTCACTTCTTTACGAGCAATACCTCCTGTTTCCTGTAAAACCAACCATGCTAAACGTTTAAACGTCATCACCTGTGCTCGAATCAAGCCTTGTAAACCATGCTTATTTGTCAGCTCATATTCCGTAGAATAAGACATTTGGTCAGGCACTATAATGAAAATCGGATGCCCCAATGGATCTGTCTTTAATTGCTCAACAATTTCCTGATGAATAAATGCCGATTTCCCTGTTCCCGAACGTCCTGAAACAATACGCAATGTCATTTGCTTTCCCCCTCCTCATTAACTTGCTGTTGCGGGTGTCTCTTTTGTTGAAATAAAGATTTGTACTTTTATTTGAGCGATTCTTTCACTGGATTGATTACTTCTCATCTCTCATCTATTTTGGAGCGGATTCCCCACACTATTGATCATTTCTCACCGATTTTTGAGCAGTTTCCCCATTCAATTGATCACTTCTCATCTATGGTGGAGCAGTTTTCCCAGCCTACTCAAAACAACATAAATCATCTATCTTAAATTCTATCGAAAAAACCTAGTAAATACTATCTATCAACCTTCACCTACCTATAATTAGGTTGATTTATTACACAAAAAAGCAGCCTCTTCACATAATGAAAGAGGCTACAGATTATTTACTAACTGGCATGGTGGTCCTGCTTTTTCGTCAAATTTCGCGCTTGCTTTAAATCTCTTTCGACACGGGCATTCAAACGCTTCTCTATCAACTTCCCAACCCACCATAAAATAACAATGGCCACAGCTGCAATTATCAATCTCACTGGGCTTGTCAAGAGCGATTTTAAATCATAGCCTAATACACTCATACCTAAAATCATGACAAACTTTCCTGCAAGTAAAACGATTAAGTAAAATTTTTTATGGATATGTGACAATCCCGCTACAATATTGACAATCACAGATGGTGTAAAAGGGAAGCAGAGGAGGACAAAAAGAGGGCTGATGCCATTCATATCCACCCATTTAATAAGCTTCTGTACTTTTTTACTACCTGTTAAAAATTGCAGTCTTGGATGTTTGCCAAAATGACGCACAAGTAAGAAAACTGCATAGGAGCCAGCTACAGAGCCTAGCCAAGATAATAGAAATCCTAGCCATAAGCCGAATGCACTGGCATTCGCCACAACGAATACGACTAATGGTAGGAATGGTAAAAATGCCTCTAAAAATGGGAGCAGTAAACCAATGATTGGGCCAAACGTTCGATACTGTGCCGCAACCTGTTCAATATTTTCTACAGTAAACCATTCATTCAACGTCGACACCTCTATTTATACTGTAAAATTAAATGAAAAATTGTTAACCCTTCTGAAGTATTACGATATTCATGGGGTTGATGCCCTGAGAATACTAGTGTATCCCCTTCATCTAGTAATTCATGCATGTCTCCAGCAGAAATAACTGCTTGTCCTTTAATAACCATTACAGTTTCCTCTACCCCTTCTGTATGGGCTTCACTCCTACTAACTGCCCCTGGCTCCATTTCAACCTTATAAAACTCCCAGCCTCGCTCTGGATTATACGGAATAATGGAGTAGACACGATAGCGTCCCTCATCCTCATCTACATGTGGTACATCTTTACTGCTATAACGCATGTAATGAGCAGTTGGCGGCTGTAATAATGAAGAAAATGACATACGCATACCCGCTGCAATTTTCCAAATTGTTGAAACAGTCGGATTGGCCTCTCCTTTTTCGATTTGTGCAAGCTGTGCTTTACTGACACCTGTCGCTTTGGCCACATCATCGAGACTTAAATGACGTTGCTGTCTAATTTTCTTTAATTGAAATGCTAAATTTCGACTCATTTGTTCCATCTTTACTCACCAATTTCTATTGTTTATTTTATCAGACATATGTATACTTTAATAAACATCAAGAACTATC
This sequence comes from Lysinibacillus sp. BSL11, assembly GCF_052928325.1. Taxonomy (NCBI): domain Bacteria; kingdom Bacillati; phylum Bacillota; class Bacilli; order Caryophanales; family Bacillaceae; genus Lysinibacillus; species Lysinibacillus sp. BSL11. Next base: position 164,144 of record NZ_JAVGCX010000008.1, read on the forward strand.
AAACAATTCCATCAATAGTATACATGGAAATTATCAAGAAAGGATGACCTATTTATGACAAGTACAACAGAGCTTCAACATGATGACACAACAAGCTCTTCCAATGACAGTTTTTCACAAGGCGTGAAAGATTGCGTGCCTACATTACTCGGTTATATTAGTATAGGACTGGCATTTGGGGTTGTAGGTTCCGCTTCAGGGTTATCTGTCCTTGAAATCGCGCTATTAACGATACTGATTTACGCAGGCTCTGCACAATTTATTTTTTGTGCACTTCTTTTAACAAGTAGCCCTGCCTCTGCTATCATTGTAACCATTTTCGTAGTGAATCTACGCCATTTATTAATGAGTTTAACATTAGCACCTCATTTTACGCGCTACTCCATGCTTAGAAATGTTGGCTTTGGTACATTATTAACGGATGAAACCTTTGGTGTAGCAGTAACAAAGCAAATGCAAACAGGTAAATTATACGGTAAATGGATGGATGGGTTAAATATAACAGCCTATATCTTCTGGATTCTTTCTTGTGTTACGGGTGCCTTTTTAGGACAGTGGGTAGCAAATCCTGAAAAATGGGGTTTGGATTTTGCCTTGGTTGCCATGTTTATTGCACTTTTAGTTTTGCAATTGAGCAGTGTTGGCAAAAGTAAAATCATGCATTATATCAAGTTAATTGGCTATATGGCGGTTATTATGTACGGTCTTTCTTTTGTAGTCCCTTCACATGTAGCTGTGCTCCTGGCAACCGTGATTGTCGCAACAATTGGGGTGGTGACAGATAAATGACAACAACTTCTTATATGGTCTGGCTTATTATCGGCTGCGCACTTGTAACATGGCTACCACGTGTCATTCCATTTATTTTTGTGCGTAGTGTAACACTACCTGATGTTGTGCTAAAATGGCTTAGTTTTATTCCTGTTTGTATATTAAGTGCTCTTGTCATTGAAAATTTAATAGATACTGAAAGCGGCAAAGTAGTGACACTTGATTGGCCAGTCTTTATTACATTTGTTCCTACTCTTATTATTGCCCTTGTCACAAAAAGCTTATCGATTACAGTAGTTGCAGGAGTAATCATTATGGCAGCAGTGCGATTTTTCATGTAAAAAGGTCAACTCATCCGTATACGTAATCGCTTTATTGTGCTTACAGCTTTTACATACGGATTCTTTTTTAATTCATTTTGTTAGTGGGGTGTTAAAAAGTTCTTAGTCATAGTAGTGGCTCCGAATCTTTTCTTTTCAATTAAACAAAAATGCCCTATAAGATGACCTTTTTCAAGTGTCTATCTTATAGGGTACAGTTTATTGCCTGGACTGACCTTTCGTTATTTATTCATTTTACTTGCTAGCCAAAAGCCTACTGTTAATGAAAATGCATCAATGACGAAAATAATAGGTGGGGATGTATAGCCTGCATATACTGAGGCAGCAATAAGTGCAATGGCTAATAATAATGCAACATAGCGATTATAGGTAATTCTAGTGAATAGTAATACCAATAAAGCTGGTATGAATAATGCTAACATCATTTTCCCAAAAACGTCCATTATACTTCCCTCGGCTCAGCTAATAATAATCCAATGCGGTAATGATCATTGCTATAAATCACATGTTGCGTTAAACGTAATTCATTGTTTCGGTCTAAAACCTCGAGACGACAATGAGCTGCATTTAATTGCAGTGCTTCGTATAACTCATTTTCTGTAAAAATTGACACACCATTTACTTTGCGGATACATTCCCCTGCAAGTAAGCCCATTTTCTCAGCAGGTGAATCAGGAAGCACGGCTGCAATAATAGCACCCTTCGTACTCGGCGCAACTGCATAATGATCTGTTTTTTCCTGTTGTGCATAGTAGATAGTAATTATAATACGGATAATTACACCAACTGCAAGTGTAATGTATCCAATCAATGGCTCAAAATATGCAGCCAATCCTCCTATTAAAATAAGCTGTCCTAGTAAAAAAACAGGTCGGCCAATTTTTGGATACATGTAAGCTGGTAATTCCTTTCTTGTCAGTTTAGTAAAGCCAATGACAAGTGGAAATAACACAAGTGCAAAGCTACTATGACCTATCGTAAACTGTGGCCAATATGGGAATATAGCCGAAATCGAATCGCCAGGAATAACAAAGAAAATAGGTAATACCCATACATTTTTTGACCGATAGACAATTGCCTGCATACCCCGCTTCGTTTTCTCAATACAAGGTGTTGTAACCTTCATCGCCATACGTCGAATTAATAGCCCTTCTGCAATGACACAAAGGCCCGCAAGAATGGTAATTGTCACAATTGCACCACTCTCTAAATGGACATCCTCTACTGAAATTTTCCACCAGGAAAATGACCAATTGTAATAGGACATACCCCATATGGCAAGTGTGGCAATCCCCATTGTCAAAATAGGTGACATTGCATTCATGACAAATAAGATAAGTGCTACTATAGAAACTGCCGTTAAAATGATTAAAAATTCCTTTGGGACAGTTAGACCTGCTCCAATACTAATGACAGAAATAATTAGTGCATAGAGCCACCCATCTTTCCATTGTCCGATTAGCTCCGTCCAGCCCCAAATAATACGTCTATTAAAATATTTACGCTCCTGTTTTACTCGACGATAACCTAAAATAATAGCAAATATTATGACTATATACAGTAATGGGTTGAGTAAAAAGCGGCCAATCGCTGTTACAATTTCTATTAATATCTCACTAACCATACGAACACCCGCCATTTCTTTCTTGAATACTATGAATTTATTGTATCAAAGGACTACACGCTTGCGTAGTACAAACTCATAGAAAGCTTTGTATTATGGTATTTTTGTTCTGTCAGCAAGTTTTATTGGTCAATCGTATGCAGTAAAAAACTAGTGGCCATTTGGAATTGTTGGTCATTTTGACGATCTGCTTTAAAATCCTTTAACGTTTCGTTTAAACTATTAAAGAAAGTCGTGTCCATATAAAATTCATCTTCTGCTAGCTTTAATTTTTTCTGTTTACGATAAAGATTAACGGCCTCTGCGGTCGTTTCATCCATATAGCCATCTAAACGATCGATTTGATAGCCTAGTTTCTGCAAGGCATTTTGTGAATAGGAAATCTCTTCACTCATATCACCCACTTTAAACTTACCCGTTAGTGGATGAAGTTGAAAAGCAAATAATTCATTTTGCTCGATCATTAAACTGGCTTCAATGCCCTGCCCATGAATCCATTCACGTTTTGGTGTTAGCCATTTGTTGGTTGATAATTTAAGCTCCCCGCCATTGGAAAGCTCCCAAGATTCTTGTACAGTCCCTTTTCCAAAGCTCTTAACCCCAACAAGTGAAGCGCGTCCCCAGCCTTTTAAAGCACCGCTCAATACTTCACTTGCAGATGCACTACCTTGATTTTGCAAAACAACAATTGGAATTTTATTCATTGTTTCTATATATTTTTCATCAAAGCCTTTTGTTTGCGTTTTTAATGGTTCCATAGCACCTTCCGCATTTTGCATATATGCAAATACTTTGCCATTGTCCAATACTGTGCTCAGTAGCGCTGCGACGCTATGTAAATAACCACCTGGATTATCCCGTACATCGATCACAATTCCTTCCACATCTTTACGAAGTAATTTACTCGTTTCTGCCACCCATTCATTGGCGGTTTTTTCACCGAATAATGAGATCACTACATAGCCAATGGCTGTATCTTCTACCTTCACTACCTCACTAGTTACCGTTTTATTGGATATTGCTGCGCGCTCCATCGTCATCTTAATATGCTTATCTTCACTTGGACGATAGACAACAATGGTTACTTTCGTGCCCTTTTCACCTTGAATTAAATGCATTAATTCACTCATTGTTTTCCCATCTATCCGTACCCCATCAACTTGTACAATTTCATCGAGTGAACGCATGCCTGCTTTCTCTGCTGGTGATGAGCGAACAGGTGACACGACGATAAACTTCCCTTTATTTTCTGTTAGTTCAATACCGATGCCTACTCGTTCCTCAGCTAGCATTTGCCGATGTTGCTCAGCCTCTTCCTTGGAGTAATACGTACTATAAGGATCTTTAATGGCATCAGCCATCCCACGAAGAGCCCCCTCCACCAATGCATCCTTTTTTGTACTGTATACTGATTTTTCTTCAATGATTGTCATAGCCTCACCAATAGTATCAACCTCCGTAACAGGCTCCTTTTTATCGCCAATATTAAACCAATCAAAGTAAATACCACTGCCTACCACCAAACTACTAAGTAGGACTCCTACACCGGCTGTTAATTTGCGCAAATCTTCCCTCCTCCGTCTCTTTTACTGTATGACTCTATTTTTTCAAACATACAAAATTACCTTTCAAATTTGTTAAGAGAGAATATTTCACTTTATACATGCATGTTGGTTGTTGATTCTAGGGAATGTACCTTGGTTCCGCGAGTATTCACCTTGACTTCGCGGGTATTTACTCTGCTTCCGCGAGTATTCACCTCGACTTCGCGGGTATTCATCCTGGCTTCATGAAAAATAAAAAAATCTGTTCGTTTCTACTATAGAAAACGAGCAGATTTTTTATGAATTAATCTAGTGCATCTACATAATCATTTAACATATCCACGTCCATGGGTCCTCTGATGGCGCGTTGAATGAGGCCCTTGGAATCAATAAAATAAGTGGTTGGAATCGTGATGACTTGATAATTTAAGCCAGCTTCATTGTCAGGGTCCAATAAAATAGGGAAAGTTAGCTCAAAGCTATCTCTAAATGTCATCACTGTGTCCACTTTGGCATCAGCGGTCACATCACGTTCGGCTTCTGTTAAATTGACCGCTATAATTTCAACGTTTTTCTCTTCTGCGTACTCATCATAGAAGCTTTGCATATGCGGCATTTCCGCCTTACAAGGTGGGCACCATGTCGCCCAGAAATTTAAAACGACTTTTTTTCCACGAAGATCGCTTAACGTGATATCTTCCCCGTCTAAGCTTGTTAAGGTGAAATCAGGCGGTATATCGCCTTTGCTTAAGCCGGTTTCTAGCTCCTCCATATCCTTACCTAGGGCCGATTTATCAATAGCACGTTCTTCGTCAATTTGTTGTTTTACATATGTACCAATCATCGCAACCACTAATAGCACAACGATCAGCAGCCCAATATTTTTTTTCATTCCTTACCTCCCACATAGATTCGTTCATGCCGAATAGTTAAGCCCAAACAAAGTAGTATTACACTAACACCCACAGCTGTTTGCCCTATACCAAGCGGCTGTAAGATAGCCACTATCAAATAGCTAATTGTATAGAGTATGAGAGCTTGTTTCCCCGCTACTAATCTCCATAATATGACGAGCGTGACTACACTTAGCACAGCTAATGTTATAACTTCACTCGATATGTTGTTGTCATTAAGTAGCACAGCAAGCATTTGATAAATGGATTGCGTTAGAATAATAGCCCAGCTACCAGCTATCATCTCTTTTTCCTCAAGCTGTAGACTCTGTCGCTTTCTCCATATTTGCAAGGATGCTACGATGACACCGAGAAGAACACCCATTGTTCCGCCATTAAAATAAAGCAATGTAATTGGATTGTTTACTACCGTTTTGAAATCTGTCACAAGCAAACTTAACTTCCAAACAATAATAAAGGTGAAAATGGCATCACTATATAGCTCAGACCACTTTTTAGAAAATTGTAAGCGCAAGATAAGCCACACAATAAAAAAAGTAATAAGTAAAGCGACTGCAGTAGCTGGTAAAGTTAACGTCCGTATCGAGTACCACTCTGTATTTATCAAGTCAACGAATCCTCCTCCGAAAGCATAGCATAGAACCTTTTTAAAAAAAGACTATTTCACACTGTTTTAAGAAAATCTTCAGAAATAACAACATTAAAAATACCCCACTACGTATATATTCATCATAACATTATTTAGAATCTTATAATAGTGATGAAACTTTCAGTGGAATATTTCGCAAAATGAGAAAAGGGGAGGAGTTATACTTTCAAAGCGACTTATACTATGGATTGTTGCTATTTGTCTTAGTATTAGTGTTCTGATGCTGTACCCAGAGTATCGAACAAAGAATTTACTACAAGATTTTTTACCTAATAAAGATCTTCTAGAAATAATAAATAAGATAACCGTTTGGGAAGTTGACAATGGTACCAATAAAAGCTTTGCCATTATCAATCGTGACGATCCTCGATTAGAGGATATGCGTTTAGCCTTAAGTACTTGGGAAGTAAAAAGAACCTTATTAAATAACAAACAAGCTGATGTTGTCTATTAATTGGACATTACTTACTATGACCATACATTAAAAATATTGTTCTTCAATAATGGCTTATTGGCAGTAGATGGGCAAACCTATAAACTGATGAATGGTGAAACATTCGATGAAATATTAAAAGCTATACACTAGAAAACACTAGTGTATAGCTTTTATGTTTACAATGGAATATATTTCAGTGGATTTACACTGCCGACTGCTTGTCCTTTCCAAGGACCAATATGCACTTCAAAGTGTAAGTGTGGGCCAGTAGAGCGACCTGTACTACCCATCGCTGCTATTTGCTGACCTTGTGTTACTTCTTGTCCTACACTAACATTAAATGCACTTAAATGTGCATAAACGGTTGTATAAATTTGTCCATCGATTGAGTGCGTCACAATGACAACATTACCATACGAACTAAGTGGTGCTGCGTAAGAAACTACGCCATCTGCTGCTGCCCATATTGGTGTTCCTGTTGCATTTGCAAGATCGACACCATAATGGAATTCAGGTCCTGCTCCAAGATTTCGCCAACCATATGGTGATGTTAAGCGACCATTCGTTGGTTTAATCCATGTTCCGTTTGATTGAGGCGCATGAACTGTACCACCAGATGATCCGCCACCATTGTTAGCAGCAGCTGCTGCTGCGGCCGCAGCGGCTGCCTTACGTTTCGCCTCTTGCTGACGCGCAATTTCAGCCAAACGATTTTGTTCAGCAATAATTTGATCTTGCAATTCCTGACTTACTTCTAAAGCCTCCGAGTATTCTTTCTCAAGTAATACCTTTTCGGATTTCAGCTTTTCTTGCTCTTTCTCTAATTGGTCGACTAGTTTATTTTTCTCAGTTTTTTGACTGTCTAAGGATGCTTTTAATCGTTCAAGCTCAGCTTTTTTATCTTCTAGGTTTTTACGTTTCTCTTCTACACTTTGCTTTTGCTCTTCTAATTTTTGTTTATCATCTTTTTGATCTTGAATAATTTGACGATCCGCTTCCAATAATGCATTAACTGCAGAGAAACGATCAATAAAGTCTACAAAACTATTAGAGCCTAGCAATACATCTAAATAACTTACAGAGCCCCCAGCTTGAATGGCACGTGCACGTTCTTGTAACAATAAATCACGCTCTTCAATTTTATGCAAAAGCTCTTCAATAGAAGCTTCTAACTTTTTAATTTCCTCATTTGTTACCCGAATATCTGCTTGTACTTTTTTAATATTACTATTAGTTTTGTCGATTTCAGCGTTCAATGCTTGAATTTGATCTAAGATTTGTTGTTGCTTTTCTTGATTAGCTGTAATTGCATTTGATTTATTGCTGATAGATGAATTTAACTGATTCTTCTTTGTTTCAACTTGTTTCTTTTCTTCTTTTAAATCCGATAAACTTGTTGCATATGCTGATGGAGTTTGGATAAAAAGAATTAGAGCAGATGCTGCTGCAAGTGTTTTTAATGTGTTTTTCGCCTTACTTTTCACCGATTGAACTCCCCTTCGACTATTCTTTTCTTTTTCACAAATATCTGTTGTGACTAAATTTTTAAAAACTTACGTACTGACATGAAACTTCCCCAAATACCGATTAGTACACCAATGAGTAACAGAAGACCGCTTACTTGATACACAAGTGGCGAAAAATCTAGTAATTGAACAAGCTCTCCTTGTAAACGTGGTGCAATAATTTTATATATATTGTGGTAAAGGGTTGTGACAACCGCAATCGGAATAATTGAACCTAAAATTCCGAGCCACATACCTTCTAATAAGAATGGGATACGCACGAATGAATTTGTAGCCCCTACAAGTTTCATAATTTCTATTTCATCGCGACGAGCTATAATCGTTATACGAATTGTATTCGAAATTAAGAAAATTGCCGTAAATAATAACCCTAAAATAAGTACGATTCCTACATTACGACTAATATTTAAGAAGTTAAATAGTTTTTCAACTTTTCCTTCGCCATACATTACATCATATGTATACTCATATTTATCAATGGTTTTCGCAACTTTGGCTGTTTGCTGTGGATCAGCGGCTTTTACATAAATAACGTTACGTAAAGGGTTACTTTGTTCAAATAGTTTAAAATCATCACCGAAGTCTTTTACTAGCTTGGTTAACTCATCTTCCTTAGTGGAATATGTCATCTCGGAGACACCAGGCAATTTTTTGACTTTTTCGATGAGTGCTTTTTCCGCAGCTTCATCTGCTGTCTCATCAATTAGCACTTTAATTTCGACATCGTTTTCTAAATCCGTTGCTACTTTATTTAAATTCATCATAATAAGCGCAAAAACACCTACTAGAATAAGCGTAACGGTAACGGCACTGACAGAGGCAATAGTCATCCAGCTATTTCGACCAAGTGATTTGATACTTTCCCGGAAGTGGCGCTTTACTGTACTAAATTTCATAGCCGTATTCACCTCCGTGTTCATCACGGACAATTAAGCCGCCTTCAATGGCAATAACACGACGACGAATCGTATTTACAATTTCACGGTTGTGGGTCGCCATTACAATCGTTGTCCCACGTGCATTAATTTCCTCAAATAAATTCATAATTTCCCATGATGTTTCAGGGTCAAGGTTCCCTGTAGGTTCATCTGCAATCACCACTTTTGGAACATTGACGATTGAACGAGCAATCGATACACGTTGCTGCTCTCCGCCTGAAAGTTCATTTGGAAACATTCTTGCTTTATGCTTCAATCCAACTAGTTCTAGCACTTCCATAACCCGACGTCGGATTTCATCTGGCTTTTCCTCTATTACTTCAAGCGCAAACGCTACATTCTCATAGACATTTAAACGAGGTAGCAATTTGAAATCTTGGAAAACCACACCAAGTTGACGGCGCAAAAAAGGAACCTTCTTATTCTTTAAAGTTGCTAAATCAATACCATTTACAATTATTTGCCCTGATGTTGCTTTTTCTTCACGGTACATCAATTTAATAAATGTGGATTTCCCTGCCCCACTTGGGCCAACTACATACACAAATTCGCCTTGCTTTATATTAACGGAAATACCATTTGTCGCAACAACACCGTTTGGGTATTTCTTTGTCACATTTTTCATTTCTATCATGATTAAACCACCTAAAACTCTCATCTATGTAAGAGGTATTTCTTTTACTATTATAGCACTCTATTTCTGTTTTTTTATTACAGTTTCATTTCAATCCGTGGCAGTTCCTTCTATTTCATTCTTTCCTTGCCATTATCCTTAAAAATATGACAAAAATAAAAACAAGATTCGCCTCTATGTGCTAGGTCGAATCCTGTTTGAAAAGAAAAAGCATTCAAGCTTTACCTTGAATGCTTCTACTGTTAAATTTGTTGTTCATCTGTTGTTGTGTAGCGTACTAAAACAGCACCAGTTTTCGATTCACCTTCGATAAATAGGCGATTCGCATTTTCAACTTCTTTGTCGAAACGGACTACTTTGGATAAGAATTGATCTTGTGACTCCATTTTAGAAACATCCTGGATACCCACATCCACTTTACCGAAATTCGTAACGACTTTACCGCTCAATGAAATTGTTCGTGGGACATACAATTCCACTGCTCCAGCAACTGTTTGAGCTTTAATTTTAGAAGAATTTGTCGAGCATGTTGTTACGACTACATGTCCATTGACAGACTTAGCTTCAACTTCATCCAATGCGCCATCCAAATAAACACGCCCATTCAATGTTTCAGCCTCTAAATCCTTACCTCGAACATTCGTTAATTCAATGGAACCATTAGAAGAATCCACTTCAGCTTTTCCAAAATTAAACTTCGTACCTTTAATGGCACCGTTTAACGTTTTCACTTTTAATTCTTCAAATTCTGTATCCTGTAATGAAACACTACCATTCATTAGACGAACAGATAATTTTTCAAGTTTATCCTTTGGTACTAGCACCTTCACATTGACTTGAACAAGCTTTAATTGGCTCAAAATACGAAGTGATTGCTCTTCCTCTTTCACAACAAATTGCTCTAAGAAGTGATTACGAGTTTCTTCTTCACTTTCGTTCATCAAAGGTGCCTTTACCTTGCAAATCACCTGAATAGTTTCTCCTTCACTGGATTCCAATGAGAAGTTACCATTAGGTAATTCAACGATAATATTGTCTACATTGGCAGCAGCCACTTCTTCTGTATGGGTAAATTCAATTTTATCTCCAAATGGAGAAGCTACATCAAATTCCTTTACCTTTTTAACAGCCGTATTCATCATATCCATAAAAAGAGAACCGATTTGCGTTAAATCCTTACGAAAATCCTGCATTTCATCTTGGAAGTATTTCATAAAATCATCTTTTTTCTTGTCACCATCTTTTGATTTTTCTTCAAATAATGGCTCTTTTTCACTTGAAAAGGATTGCGTCTCTTTCGACACATCATTCATAACATGTTGAGTAGACTTGCCAGGTTGCTCTAATGCTTCTAATAATGTAATCGCCTCTTGTGCCGAAATTGTTCCTTTTTCTACAAGTTCTAAAATTCGTTGACGTTCATTTTGCATAAATAAATAGCCTCCCTCAGTTCGTTATACTATTTATACGATTCATCATGTGAAAAGTTTCACTGCAAAATTGAATAAATTGGGTCTTTTCATTACAACATCGTTTTTTAAATCACTTTTTCTTTGAATAGAGCAGGGGCCTCTCCTATTGGATCATTTCTGACCTCTGTTTAAGCGGGTTCTTTCCTATTTTCGATCATTTTCAATCTGGATTGAGCGACTTTCTCCACTTTCAGATCACCTTTCAATCCAGATTAATCATTTACGTTCGAATGTAAAACCCTTAAGATTTAGAAGCTTCTGCTAGCAATGCATCCATTCTCATACGATCACGTTCCAAGATTGGTTTTAAGTATTTGCCCGTATAGGAGCCTGCTACTTCTACTACCTCTTCAGGTGTACCAGTTGCAACAATCGTACCACCTTTGTCTCCGCCTTCTGGACCTAAGTCAATGATATAATCAGCTGTTTTAATCACATCTAAGTTATGCTCAATAACTAATACCGAATCACCGTTTTCAACAAGACGCTGTAAAACGAAAAGTAAACGAGCAATATCATCGGCATGTAATCCTGTCGTTGGTTCATCTAAAATATAGAAGGATTTCCCTGTTGAGCGTCGATGTAATTCAGAGGCTAGTTTTACACGCTGCGCCTCACCGCCTGATAAGGTTGTTGCTGGTTGCCCTAATTTCATATAGCCCAATCCCACATCAACAATCGTTTGTAGCTTACGCTGGATCTTTGGAATATTTTCAAAGAACACTACTGCATTCTCAATCGTCATATCGAGAATATCTGCAATACTCTTATCTTTATACTTCACTTCAAGTGTTTCACGGTTATACCGTTTGCCATGACATACTTCACATGGTACATAAACATCTGGAAGGAAATGCATTTCAATTTTAATAATGCCGTCACCACGACATGCTTCACAGCGACCGCCCTTGACATTAAAGCTAAAGCGTCCTTTTTTATAGCCTCGTACCTTTGCTTCATTTGTTGTTGCGAAAACATCGCGAATATCATCAAAAACACCTGTATAAGTTGCTGGGTTTGAACGAGGTGTACGCCCAATTGGCGATTGGTCAATATCGATTACTTTTTCAAGCTCATTAATGCCTGTCACTTCTTTATGCTCACCAGGCTTAACCTTTGAACGATTCAGCTTCTGTGCCAAAGATTTATATAAAATTTCATTAATCAGTGTAGATTTCCCTGAACCAGACACACCTGTCACTGCTACAAATAAGCCTAGTGGAACATCTACTTTAACATTGCGTAAATTATTTTCTTTGGCACCTTTAATAGAGAGCTTTCGACCATTTGGTTGGCGTCTTTCTATTGGTAAAGGAATAAACTTTCTACCGCTTAAATATTGTCCAGTTAAAGATTTTTCATTATTCATAACTTCCTGCGGTGTTCCTGCTGCCACAATTTGACCGCCATGGACGCCTGCTCCAGGTCCTACATCGATGAGATAATCTGCAGCAAGCATCGTATCTTCATCATGCTCTACCACAATCAGCGTATTTCCAATGTCACGCATATTTTGTAATGTGCTAATCAGTCGATCATTATCTCGCTGATGCAAACCAATCGAAGGCTCATCTAAAATATAGAGGACTCCCGTTAATCGTGAACCAATTTGTGTAGCAAGGCGAATACGTTGTGCTTCTCCACCGGATAATGTACCTGCTGCACGACTCAATGTTAAATAGTCTAAACCAACATTCACAAGGAAGCCCAATCGTTCTTCGATTTCTCGTAAAACTAATCGAGCAATTTGCATATCCTTTTCAGTAAGATTAAGCTCTTTGAAGAATGTGTCTGCTTCCTGAATTGAATATTGTGTGACCTCACCGATATGTTTATCAGCTACTTTCACTGCGAGCGTTTCAGGCTTTAAACGATAACCTTTACATGAAGGACAAGCCTGCTGTGCCATGTATTTTTCCATCTGCTCACGAACATAATCGGATGTCGTCTCTTTAAAACGTCGCTCAACATTGCGCACAACACCCTCAAATTCAATCATTTGATCTCGCACATTGCCAAACTCATTTTCATAATGGAAGTGTATCTTGTCTTTTCCAGAGCCATATAAAACCTTGTCCATCTTTTCCTTTGGCAAATCCTTCACAGGCACGTCCATAGGAATATCGTAATGATCACATACAGCTTTTAGTAATTGTGGGTAGTACTGCGAACTTGTTGGTTCCCATGGTGCGATGGCATGCTCTAACAAGGAACGATCCCAATCAGGCACCACTAAATCTAAATCCACCTCTTGTGTTGAACCTAAGCCATCACAGCTTGGACAAGCACCAAACGGACTATTAAATGAAAACATACGAGGCTCTAACTCACCAATAGAAAAACCACATAATGGGCAGGCATGATGCTCACTAAATAGTAACTCTTCATGTTCCATCACATCGACAAGCACACGTCCATCTGCCAGACGTAAAGCCGTTTCTAAAGAATCACTCAGACGAGCAGCAATCCCTTCCTTCATAACAACACGGTCCACTACTACTTCGATGGAATGCTTTTTATTTTTATCAAGTTCGATAGCATCATCTAAATCACGCAATTCCCCATCAATTCGTACACGAACAAACCCCTGCTTTTTTAAATCTTCTAGCAGTTTAACATGGGTACCCTTACGTCCAGAAACCATTGGAGCAAGGAGCTGCATCTTAGTTCTCTCAGGATAGGTTAATAAACGATCCACCATTTGCTCAATCGTTTGGGAAGTGATTTCTATACCATGATTTGGACAGATTGGTTTACCAATGCGGGCATAAAGTAAACGTAGATAATCATAAATTTCCGTTACCGTACCAACAGTAGATCGTGGGTTACGACTTGTCGTTTTTTGGTCAATGGAAATAGCAGGGGATAAACCTTCTATCGCATCGACATCTGGCTTATCCATTTGTCCAAGAAATTGACGGGCATACGCGGAAAGGGACTCAACGTAACGACGCTGGCCCTCCGCATAAATTGTGTCAAATGCTAGAGAAGACTTTCCAGAGCCCGATAATCCTGTTAAAACGACTAATTGGTCACGCGGAATTGTGACATTAATATTTTTTAAATTATGAGCACGTGCACCTTGCACGACGATTTCAGTATTTTTCACAAGTCATTCACCCTTCTACCTTCAATTCAAATATTGTATCTCGTAACTCAGCCGCACGTTCAAAATCAAGCGCTTTTGCTGCTTCCTTCATTTCGACTTCTAGAGAAGCAACAAGCTGTTCTCTTTCCGCCTTTGTCAGCTTTTTGCCTTTTGTTGCCTTTGTTACATAGGATTCCTCTTCTTCTGCTACTTGTGTTGCACGAATCACATCTGGGATTTTCTTAATGATCGTTTGAGGTGTTATACCATGCTCCTCGTTATAAGCCATTTGTAACGCACGACGACGTTTCGTTTCATCAATCGCCTTTTTCATCGAGTCTGTTACATGGTCTGCATACATAATGACATGACCATTCGCATTACGAGCAGCACGACCAATAGTTTGAATCAAAGAACGCTCTGAACGTAAAAATCCTTCTTTATCAGCATCTAGAATCGCCACAAGGGACACCTCAGGAATATCAAGACCTTCACGCAATAAATTAATACCAATTAGCACATCATACGTTCCTTTGCGTAGCTCACGGATAATTTCAATACGCTCTAGTGTCTTAATTTCTGAATGTAGGTATTCTACTTTTAAGCCCATTTCCTTCAAGTAGGCCGATAAATCCTCGGACATTTTCTTCGTTAGCGTTGTCACTAAAACTCGCTCATCACGCGCAATTCGATCTTGTATTTCATCAATTAAATTATCGATTTGCCCTTCAATAGGACGTACATCGATTAATGGATCTAATAATCCAGTTGGTCGGATAATTTGCTCTACCATTTCTGGTGTATGCTCCAACTCATAAGGACCTGGTGTGGCTGATACATAAATTGCTTGATGTATACGATTTTCATACTCTTCAAAACGTAATGGACGGTTATCTAGAGCAGATGGCAAGCGGAAGCCGTGTTCTACGAGCACACCTTTACGCGCTTGGTCACCATTGTACATCCCACGTACCTGTGGAAGTGTTACGTGACTTTCATCAACCACAAGTAAAAAATCTTCTGGGAAGTAGTCTAGTAACGTATATGGAGTAGCACCTGCTTCACGCAATGTTAAATGACGTGAATAGTTTTCAATCCCAGAGCAAAAGCCCATTTCACGCATCATCTCTAAGTCATAACGTGTACGTTGTTCTAAACGTTGTGCCTCTAGTAATTTATCTTCTGCACGTAATAATGCAAGTCGTTCCTCTAATTCTTTTTCAATATTTTCAATCGCTTTACGCAATTTCTCTTCTCGTGTAACGAAGTGGGATGCTGGGAAAATAGCAACATGCTCTCGATCCGATAAAATCTCTCCCGTTAGTGCATCTACCTCACGAATGCGATCGATTTCATCCCCAAAAAATTCCACACGAATACAATGCTCATCACGAGAGGCTGGGAAGATTTCCACAACATCTCCACGTACCCGAAATGTTCCGCGAGTAAAACTAACATCATTTCGCTCATACTGAACGTCCACAAGCTTGCGTAATAGCTGATTACGTTCAATTTCCATACCTGTACGAATGGAAACAACCATTTCTCGATATTCTTCGGGAGAACCTAAACCATAAATGCAGGACACAGATGCAATAATAATGACATCCTCACGCTCAAACAATGCAGAGGTAGCAGAGTGACGCAGCTTATCAATTTCATCGTTAATGCTAGAGTCTTTTTCTATATAGGTATCTGTCTGCGGTACATAAGCTTCTGGTTGGTAGTAATCATAGTAGCTGACAAAATATTCAACGGCGTTATTCGGGAAGAATTCTTTGAATTCACTATACAACTGGCCAGCTAGTGTTTTATTGTGTGCCATGATTAGTGTTGGTTTTTTGACTTGCTGGATGACATTCGAAATGGTAAACGTCTTACCTGTTCCAGTAGCACCAAGCAATGTTTGATGACGTTTGCCTGCTTTCACACCCTCCACTAATTCCGCAATGGCCTGTGGCTGATCCCCGTTAGGCTGATATGGCGCTTGTAAATCAAATGTTTGCACTCATGTCCCCGTCCTTTCCTTCCAATTTGTACATACATTTTAGCATAGCAATATTAAAATTTCGAACATTTAACGAACGAATGTTTGTAAATTTTTTTTTCATCTCTAAAATTTTTATTACATAACAATACGGTCAATTTAACTTGTTACTCTTATAATAGCCGTTTTATTAGTTTTTCAAGCTTCATCAATGGATGAGATTTCCTGTTTTGCTTTATGTGCAGCTCACACTCTCTCAAGAGCGGGGCTTTGTCCATTTAGAGCGGCTCTATTCTTTTATGAGCGGGGTTACTTCCCTTTGGAGCGGCTCTTCTCCTCTTATGAGCGGGGCGCTTCCCTTTGGAGCGGCTCTCACTTTTTTTATAAACAGCGTCTCAAACTTTTTAAATGACTTTCCACATTCTATAAGCAAAACCACTTCTTCTAACCAAAACATACACTCCTCACATCCACTGCAACTATTTTCAAAAGCAAAAAAAATCCCCCTCTCCAATAGATATGGAGAGCGGGTTCGTCAATATGATTCATCTTCTGTTTGCTGTAAGGAAGTTAGTTCGGATGCGTATTGATAAAATGCGTTTTCATCTTTTTCATCGAGTGCTCTATCTATCAGAACCATGAGCTGCTCTTGCCGATGCATACGCTGGATACGATTTAAAAATAAATCTAAATAAATCTCGTTTAATAATTTCTCTGCCTCATCAACTTTTTTCGACTGACCAACGGCTTTCAGAAAATCTGTATACGAATAATATTTATCCAACGATCTCACCTCGATCCTTTTCTAAATTATATGAAAATTGAAATTAAAAAGCAATGCTTACGATTCGAAAATATCTTGGATTAGCTATTAATCAATTGATATTTAGAGCAAATTCTCTAGGCGTTTCGCGCTTTTCTGAACGATTTTCAACTATTTCATTTAATTTAAGAAAGTCATATTCTGTTTTACACTACCGTTATCACTAGAAAAAAGGAGGCACTCCCTATATGACAACTAACTTTGTAAACGGCTACTTAATGTCATTCAATACTTATTTACTGCAACCTATTCAGCATGACTCCAAAGTCTTCACGCATGTGATTGATAAGCATAATGAGCTGATTGTTACACGCAAACCGATGCATGTCCTTCGAAAATCCTGTCTCTCATTAGGATCAACTTATGAAGCCGCAAAACAATCGGCTAAACGTTTTTTCGGCAATCAACACAAGCTACCAATCGTCGTGGCCTTTGATTACGGTTATCCCTGTATTTTTCTGCCAACTTATTCACCCAGCTCCATTCACAATATATGGATAGGGCTTCATGCAATTATTAATATTACACCTAGTGAAATGGGGTGTATTGTAACGTTAAAAAATAATAAACAAATCGAACTACCTATTCGATATGCTTCCATTAGTAAACAATTTCTTAACGCTTCTATGCTGTATAAATATTACATGAATGAACGAAAACAGCTTAGCCAAGATGCACCCTACCATCCACCCTTTTAACAAAAATTCCCCAAGAGCATCTCACTCTTGGGGAATCTGTGTATTAATTTATTTTTGAACGTAAATAGGCATTAATAAATGGATCTAAATCGCCATCCATTACTGCACCCACATTACCTGTTTCTTCATTTGTACGATGATCCTTCACCATCGAGTATGGGTGGAAGACATACGAACGAATTTGGGAGCCCCAGCCTATTTCCTTTTGTTCACCGCGTATTTCATCTAATTGCGCCTGCTGTTTATCAAGTTCTAATTGATATAGCTTCCCTTTTAACATCGTCATCGCTTTTTCACGGTTTTTAATCTGTGAGCGCTCAGCTTGACATTGTACGATCGTACCAGTAGGAATATGCGTAATACGAACGGCAGAATCTGTGGTATTAATATGCTGACCACCTGCACCTGTTGCACGATACGTATCAATTTTTAAATCCTCTGTACGAATATCGATTTCAATATTGTCGTCAAACTCTGGCATAACATCACAGGAAACGAAAGATGTATGACGGCGGCCAGACGAATCGAATGGAGAAATACGTACTAGACGATGCACACCCTTTTCCGCTTGTAAATAACCGAAAGCATTGTGACCTTTAATTGACAATGTTACAGATTTAATCCCAGCTTCATCTCCTGGTAGATAGTCCACTGTTTCCACTTTAAATCCACGCTTCTCAGCCCACCGTGTATACATACGTAATAGCATTGAACCCCAGTCCTGTGACTCCGTACCACCAGCACCAGGATGCAGCTCTAAAATGGCATTGTTTTGATCGTATGGGCCACTTAGCAGTAATTGAAGCTCAAAATCAGCCATCTTTTGTTGAAATTCTGCTAGTTCTTTGCCTAGTTCTTCTTGTAATTCATCGTCTGGTTCTTCACGCAAAAGTTCCAGTGTCATATCTAAATTTTCATGTGTTTCCACTAAATCTTTATATTCATTGACTATCGCTTTTAAGCCATTTCCTTCATTGATAATCACCTGAGCACCCTGCTGATCATCCCAAAAGCCTGGCTCTAGCATCATTTCATCTAGCTCCTGAATACGTGCCTCTTTGTTCTCTAAGTCAAAGAGACCCCCTAAAGTCCGCCAATTTTTTGGCTGTAGTGTCTAATACATTGCGTACATCTGCTAATTCAATCATCGTTAAATCCTCCGAACGTTAGTCATGGAGCTAACACTTTATTCATAAAGCTCCGTATCTTTTTATTATAACGTTTTTAGAAACGAAAACATACTATCTAGCAGATGTTTTGTGGAAATAAGTCAACTATCCTGCGTCTCGTCCTCAAACATATTCTTGGCAAGACGTTGAAATACTTTCACACGGTCATACTGAACAAGTAAATATTTTGTTCGTTTCTCTAGTCTATATTTTAATAAAAAAGCTCTTTGAATCCGTGACTCTAACGCATTCACACTGACATCTACAATAAATTCCTTGCCATTCATAAAAGTAACCTTTGTCCTCTTTTTATCCACAGCTACATAGTCATCTATATGATGGACAGCGAACCAAATACAGTCAGGATGTAGAGGAGACCTACTAGGGAACCATAAAATATTACAACGTTCGTGCACGACAATAGGATTTTTATTAAGCTTGCCTAGGATCATTTTCGAACCATCGAACGCTCCTCTTAAACTAGAACCAAAATAACGCAGATTAAAGTCCAATAATTTCGTTGGTGGTAGCGTAGATATATACTCATTATTTTTCTCATACACCTGCGTACATAAATTTCCAAAGGAATCATACACAGGCATATACATCATTGTTTCACTATTCATAATATCTTTTTTATGCATCTATAGTCCCCCTTTATACATTTTATGTTGCTTCCAGTCAAAATAAAAAGGAATATACTAAATATGCGTACATTCCCGCTATTTTCAATGAGTAAGATTGCTTGAAAATTCCGATCCTCCTTAAGACTTAGTATCACAATCAAAAATTCAGGATAATAATAGGATCAATAACTTGTACTATATACCTATTATTACAGCTATTGTATACCCATATTTTTCAATTGTCTATAAATTCTGACTTTTTATACTAAAATTTCTTCATTTTTGAGTTATTTTACAAAGAAAAAATCATTTCAACACGTAGTTAAAATGATTCTTTCACCTAGATATTATTGAGCTGTGCCATGACAGTTTTTAAATTTCTTACCGCTACCACAAGGACATAAATCATTACGGCCAATGTTTTCAGCTTTACGTACTGGTTGCTTTTTCGGCGCAGTGCCACCTTCTTCTTTTGGATTAACAGCCTGCCCCTTCGCCACCTCTTCACGCTCCAGATTATTGCGGATTTCTGCTTTCATCGCATATTTCGCAACATCCTCGCGAATAGAGGCTACCATATCCTCAAACATTGCAAAGCCTTCTTGTTGATATTCACGAAGTGGATCGTTTTGACCATAAGCACGCAGATGGATACCTTGACGTAGTTGATCCATTGCATCAATATGATCTATCCATTTTGTATCGATTGAACGTAATAAAATAACCTTTTCAAACTCACGCATACGCTCTGGTGTCAGTTCTGCCTCTTTTTCATCATAACGAACATGAACAGCATCAGAGATTAACTGATTAATATCTTCAGCAGACTTGCCTTGGAAATCAGATACTTTAAGTTGACCTTCCTCTAAAAGATTAGCTGCTACAAAGTCTTCAATAGCCTTTAGGTTCCAATCCTTCTGTTCACCTTGAGTGTACAGGCTAACAACATTATCAATTGTTTCTTGAATCATAGACTCAACAAGCACACGCATATTTTCTGTTTCCAGCACATCATAACGCTCTTTATAAATAATCTCACGTTGCTGACGTAGTACATCGTCATATTGTAATAATCGTTTACGCGCATCAAAGTTATTACCTTCGACACGTTTCTGCGCTGATTCTACAGCTCTCGACACAACTTTAGATTGCAATGGCTGGGAATCATCCATACCTAAGCGCATCATCATCGACTTCATATTATCAGAGCCAAAACGACGCATTAAATCATCCTCAAGGGATAGGTAGAATTGTGTAACCCCTGGATTCCCCTGACGACCAGAACGGCCACGAAGCTGATTATCAATACGACGTGATTCATGTCGCTCTGTACCGATTACCGCTAAACCGCCAATTTCCAGTACACCTTCGCCAGGTTTAATATCTGTACCACGGCCAGCCATGTTTGTTGCTATTGTCACTGCACCCTTTGTACCAGCGTTCGCAATGATTTCAGCTTCACGTTCATGGTTTTTCGCATTTAATACATTATGAGGAATTTTATGTTTATCCAATAGTTTAGAAATAATCTCAGACGTTTCAATAGCAACTGTACCAACAAGAACAGGTTGACCAGCTCTATGACGCTCTGCGATATCAGCAGCAACTGCTTTATATTTCCCTTCCATCGTTGCAAAAATCAAGTCAGCACGGTCATCACGAGCAATCGGTTTATTCGTCGGAATAGCGACGACATTCATATTGTAAATATTACGGAATTCCTCTTCCTCTGTTTTCGCTGTACCTGTCATCCCTGCAAGCTTTTGATACATACGGAAGTAGTTTTGGAAGGTAATTGTCGCCATTGTCATCGATTCATTTTGAATCTCAACGCCTTCTTTAGCTTCAATTGCTTGGTGTAAGCCATCAGAATAACGACGACCCTTCATCAAACGACCAGTAAAGCCATCAACGATCACAATTTCGCCATCCTGCACAACATAATCCACATCATTATGCATACTCACATGCGCCTTTAATGATTGATTGATCGCATGATTTAAACGAACATGTGTCAAATCAAACAGATTATCAATGCCGAATGCTTTTTCCGCCTTTTCCACACCTGCATCTGTTAACGTAACACCTTTTGTGGACTCTTCATACGTATAGTCTGTCTCTGCATTTAACATACGTACAAAGGCATTCGATTGTTTATAAAGCTGTGCTGATTTCCCAGCTTGACCCGAAATAATTAATGGCGTACGCGCTTCATCAATTAAGATCGAGTCCACCTCATCAATGACAGCATAGTGCAATGGACGTTGGACACGTTCCTCTTTGTAAAGCACCATGTTATCACGTAAGTAGTCAAATCCTAGCTCATTGTTTGTACTATACGTAATATCAGCCTCATAAGCAGTACGTTTTTCATCTTTTGAAAGGCTATTCAGATTAAGCCCAACAGATAAGCCTAAGAAATTATAAAGTTGTCCCATTTCAGCAGCATCACGACTCGCTAGATATTCGTTGACTGTTACAACATGTACACCTTTACCAGTGATCGCATTTAAATAAACAGCCATTGTCGCTGTTAAAGTTTTACCTTCCCCGGTTTTCATCTCCGCGATATTCCCCTCATCAAGAGCAGCTGCCCCCATGATTTGAACGCGGAATGGGTACATCTCTAATACACGTTTTGCCGCTTCTCGACAAACAGCAAACGCTTCGGCACGAATCGACTCTAAATGCTCACCCTCAGCGTAGCGCTTTTTAAATTCATCTGTTTTCGCTTGTAGTTGATCATCTGAAAGCTGTTCCATTTGAGAAGCGAATCTCTCAACTTGGTCAGCGATTTTTTCTAATTTTTTTAGCTCACGTTTATTGAAATCAAATAATTTATTTAATAGGTTTGCCATGAATGTTTTTCACTTCCTATATAGATTCAACTTTCATTTTACCATTGTGTAACAGTTTCATGCAAACTGTCACCCCGGCTACATATGATTGTCATACCAAAAAAAGGCCCTCGCCATCGCGAGAGCCTTCGTCATCATGAAGTTTTAAGTAGTTTCAATTAAGCCATATTTTCCATCTTTACGTTTATATACAATATTTGTGCCGTTCGATTCAGCATCTGTAAAGACATAGAAATCATGTCCAAGCATATTCATTTGTAGAACTGCCTCTTCTTGATCCATCGGTTTTAAATCAAATTGCTTTGTACGAACAATTGAGTATTCTTCTTCCTCTGACACAGCATCAGCGGCTGCTTGAGTAGTAGCAAAATAAAGGCCTGCACCTTCACGCTCGCGGAATTTACGGTTTACTTTTGTTTTATGCTTGCGGATCTGACGCTCTAATTTATCAACAATTAGATCAACAGCAGCATACATATCATTATGACGCTCTTCAGCACGAAGAGTTAGATTCTTCATTGGAATAGTGACTTCCACTTTCGTTTGTTTGTCATTGTAAACCTTTAAATTGACATTAGCGTTGGCATTAACATCTTCGTTAAAATAGCGTTCAACTTTATCGATTTTGTTCTCAACATACTCTCGAATAGCTGGAGTTACCTCAATATTTTCACCACGAATGTTAAAGTTTAACATGTAAACTCCTCCTTTATAACTGCTATACTATCTATTTCTACACAAGTGTGTGAAATTCCTCTAAAATCATTCTTTTTTTTACAAAAATTTTTATAAATTATTATTTTGTTTTTTCGCTTCTGCTGCTTCCTTTTTTCGTCGAAGCTTTAGCTCTTCAATAATCAAATCTTCCACGGGTCCTTGATTATTGAAATAGATGCCGTATTGCTTGCCATTCCCAAATGGACGACTCCAAATTACTTCTCCATAAGCGCGAACTTCTTGTGTATCAAGCACAAAATGGATATCTAATGGAGGAGGGTTTATACCTAAATCCACTTCCGTAAACATCTTCAACCCACGTGGACTAATATCCAACAAGTCAGCCATAGCCGTTTGGCCATGATTGACCTTTCCATTCTCATAAATAGCAAAAGTTATTTGAATAGGCTCCTTAAATTTAAATCGGAAACCTTCTTGACGCTTAAAGATCATATTCCCACCCCAGTACTCTTTTAAACATGTTTATTGCTTTGATTATGCCATGATGCCCAACTAACAGCCACAGGGAATAAGTAACATATTTTACCTTTGTATGGCCTAATTTATGACTATTTCATGATCATAACGATTTAACAAAAAAGAGACCATCACTTTCGATGGTCTCTAATTGTGTCTAAATTTGTCCGCTGTTTCCCTGACCAAATTGCTGTTGTCGATTAATGCGAATTACTTCCTTCCACGTATCGCGAAATTCTGTCACAAATCCTTCCACTTCCTCAATAATGGCAACATCATTTTGAATGTTGGCTTCTACTAAACGATGATTCATATATTCATAAAGAGGTAGCATTTGTTTCGAAATCTCAATATCCATATTGAGTGTAGACATCAGTTCACTAATAATCGCCTGAGCTTTTTGAATGTTTGTATTTTTCTCTTGAATATTCTTATCTTGGATAGCTTGTTTCGCCTTATGCAAGAATTTTAGGCATCCATTATAAAGCATTAATGTCAATTCGCCAGGTGAAGCTGTAGTCACACTATTTTGTTTATACGCGTTTTGTGCTGTTAAATTTGCTGCCAATAAAGGACAACTCCTTTGAAAGGTTACTTATTTACTAGTTTAAACCATTTTCCGAAGAAAAGCTATTTACGTCTCAGCGTAAATTTGTCTGGATTTTGAATTGTATGATCACAATTCACTTCTTTTAAAATCGGATGACATCTGCCAATGCTTTATCTTCATTCATCTAGCAACTTCCAGCACGATGAATGAAGATAAACGATTAATTTTTTTTGTCATAATACATGCCATCCATTACGCGAACATTCGAGTAAGGATTATAATATTGCTGTTCACTTTTCTTCGTTTTTTGTAGGTTTGCCATGTCTTGTTTAACTGCATCCATTACATCTGCTAAACGCTTTTTAATACCATTATCTAATTCTAGCAATGTACGATGAATGCGATTTTGTTCATCGAAACGAAATCCATCATTCATCAATTCTTCAATAATGGCACCACGCTTGTCTAACATGTTGTTAATAGTGTCGATATATTCATCTCGGTCTTCACCTTTTGGAGTTTCACCCAAATGCTTAAATAAATTTGCTGAAGCTTGCAATAGTTGATCTATTTGCTGCATATGTTTCCCCTACCTTATTTAGAAGCCTCCGCCTTGTTGCATGAACATTCCAGATTGCTGATTTGCCTTATTCATCGCCTGCTCCATTGCTGAGAATTGTTTCCAGTAACGTGCCTCAATATTTTTGAGCTTATCTTGCCATGTCGAAATACGCTTATCTGTATCAATTAAGTTTTTACCAATCGTATATTGTTGATCTGTCATTGTAGCACGGCCAGCTCTTTGTTCAATTGAAATTTTAA
Source organism: Lysinibacillus sp. BSL11 (assembly GCF_052928325.1). NCBI lineage: Bacteria > Bacillati > Bacillota > Bacilli > Caryophanales > Bacillaceae > Lysinibacillus > Lysinibacillus sp. BSL11. Next base: position 188,808 of record NZ_JAVGCX010000008.1, read on the forward strand.
ACTCATCCATTGATCCACGTAATCTTGCAAGAAAGCCACGTGTATCAACAACTTTACCATCTACTACATCTTTGTCTTTACCAGCATCATTTTTAAATAGACGTGCCACTGCATCTGGGTCTGCCTCTAATGCTTCACGTAATTTCTTTTCATCAATCTCTAGTGTGCCACCATCATTATAATTTTTCGTAGTCGTGATACCAACACTAAATAATGTATTGAATTTTGAGTCTTCAAGCCCAGGCACAGCTTCATAAACAAGTGAGCGCATTTTAGATAGCCCGTCACGAAGAAGTGAATCACTGCGAAGTAAGCCACTTTTCGCTTTTTCTTCCCATAGCTTAATTTCACTTTCCTTCATATCTTTTTTCTGCTCTTCTGTTAGAGGGGCATAATCACGATATTTTTTTTGTGTTGTTTGCTCTTTTAAATCCTTAATTAAAGCATTGTACGTATTCACAAAGTCTTTAATTTTATTCATCATGTCATCTACATTTGTTGTAGATGATAGGGTAACTGCTGGATCAGTTGGATTCGTAGGTAGTCCAGCTTTAATGTCCTCGGTTCCACTTTCTAGTATACCTGCAGCATCTGCTTCTGCCTTAGCTGTAGAAAACGCTGATTCAGCATTACTCTTCCTTGCTTCAGCAGCTATTTTTTCACTGTTTGCTTTAATATAATCTGCTCTTTGAATATTTTGCTCAGCATAATTGTTAAATGCAGTATGGTATGCGGATAAATCATTCCATAAAAGCTTTTGTTCTTCTGATAATCCATCGACTTTTGTTGGATCATTAACCAAATCCGTAATTAGTTTATCACCAAACTTATTATATTTTGCGAGTAAATCATCTGCTTCCGCTTCCTCTTGGGCAAGCCCTTTATAACGATTTAATGCATCGACTGTATCTGTATCTGGTGATTGCGCCATTGCTACTAAATTAGTTAACTGATCTTTCGTGAAAGACTTCAATGCCGTTTTCATTTCATCAGAAAACCCAGCGGCATCTATATTTGCATGAATTGTCTCTAAGTCATCGTTACTGTCATAGCTAAAGCCTTTCAGAGAATCGATATCTATATCTTTCAGTTTCTTACCATAGACGGAGTAGTTCGCATAATCACTAAATTTATTTAAATCCGTTGTATTTAAAGATGCTACTTTTTCTAATTTATCACCTAAACCACTTAGCTTTGCTTTACTAGCGTCATCTAGACTACTAATCTGAATATCATTTTTAATTTGATCAATGCTTTTACCTGTAGCATCATAGTTACCTAAGAAGTTAATTTCATCAGTTGTTAAGTCTTTAAAGACTGAGGAACCAATTGAGTTATAAGTTTGTTGCTCTACCATTTTTAGAGGCTTTCCAAATAAGGCATCATACGCAGCTTGATGTGTATTTGTATAAGATGGGAAATCAGTTGCTCCTGCCCCGTAATATACATCACGTGCTGTTTCATAAGCTGCGTTTTTGGAATTATAAGCTGCCACCGCATTATCACGTTCAGTTCTTGCTGCAAGGTATTTATTAACATTTGTTGTTGTACCATTAAACGTCTTATTTAATGTAATGTTATAGCCATTGAGTGTAAATGTATTTGTGTTACGTTCTGTGGCAATACCATTTACCTGGAAAACGGCATTTTTACCTTCAGTTACGGTTGCTCCTTCTCCTTCTTGTAACTTTAATTTGCTTATATTCGTATTTGCACCATTTTCATCAATCCCTTTAACAGCAATATCGCCTTTACCAGTATTTTTAGCTGTGAAGGAGAACCGACCATTTTCAAAAATTGCTGAGACACCCATATTACTTTCATTTACTTTTTCTACAAAGCTATCGACTGTCATATTGGATGTAATGGCTACTTTTACACTTACTGGAGTGGAACCATCAGCTGAAGGTGCAGTGAATTCAATATATTTCGTATCACTTCCAACTAAGTCACTCATTTTTGTCGAACCAGTACCATCAATTTGTCCACTCGTTGTACGTGCAGCTTCTGCTAACTGTGAAACACCTTCAATAGAAAGTGTTCCCGTAGCCTTACTAGTAGCAATAGCTGAAACTAAATTTGAGTTCGAGCTACTCGCCGTTTTTGAACTTAAGTTTTTAATAACAAAGTTATCTGAAATAAAGTTATCAAATGTTTTTAATTTTGTATTGACATCCCGATAAGCATCACGTTGCCATTCATATCTTTGTTTATTTTGTAAAAGCTTATTTAATGGCGCTCTTTCTGCAGTCATTAATTTTTCTACTAAAGCATCTATGTCCATTCCTGATGCTAATCCACCTATTCGCATTACCATAAATAGTCCTCCATTTTAAAATATAATTATATTTTTTCGTCTACAATCATTCCGAATAGCTTTTGCATTTCATAAAAAGCGTCTAATAATTTTTTCGGTGGGATTTCTTTTAATACCTCATCAGTAGCACTATCTACTACAGTTACATAATAACGTTCTAAACCATCATGATACTTAAACTTTGCAGCACTCTGATTTACTTCCAGCATTTTATTCATTTTATCGACAACTTCTTGTACTTTTGCTTTTGTTTCATCATCATTACTAAGTTGTTGTATTTGTTCAACAATTGGTGTAGCACTTTTCATTGTAGTGTCGCTTCCTTGCGTTACTACTTTCTCCACTGCTGGTGCATTAGAGGAGACTTGCTGTTGAATAGTTGCTGCACCAGTATCTGCATTTCCTGAAATGCGCATAATTTCATCCTCCTTGAATCTAATACAGATATGATTGTTACTAATATCGGATAAAAATCAGAGAATTTCAGTTTTTTTTGAAACTATGTGGATAATTATAGGAGGAATACAATCCTATCTATTTCATTAATTAACTATCAAATGCAAGTCATAGGTTTATTTAGTAGTTATATAACAAAATAAGACTATTCAAACCTTTAATAGATTTGCACAGCCTTGTTTCATTTAAGTTTATTGATATACAAGTTATAATGAATATATTTATAAAAACCTGATAACAATTTCTTCTTAACAGATGAAAATATGTTATCTACATGTACTTCTGTTGAGAACCCTTCAAAAGTGTTTCGTAACATTAAAACCATTTATATGTATTTTGACAATTCACTCTTTTACATTTATATTCTATTTTGTCAATTCTAAAAATGTATAATACTAGGTTAAATAAGCAGCTAGTACCATCTAGCCACTTACATTTGAACTTTTTTAAACGTCCATTCAGAGGCACTAGCAAACAGTGGTGCAATCTCATTTTGAAATAAATACGTTATTGCTTCTATCTCTCTTTTTTCCAATAGCCCGTTTAAGATTGTTAGTCGTTCGATAACTTCCTGTATACGGCTATTAATAACGTAATGATTAGCTTGCATATGTTGCTCTACTGTTACTAGCCATTCGAGCCCTTCACTAAAATCTGCAATCATTTGAAAGGCTTGTTCTAGATTACTTGATTGAAAAGAGCTTGCAATCATTTGGCAGCCGTCTTGTACTTTTACAACATAATCATAGTAAGATTGTTGTGTATCTAGTAATAATTCATTCATTATTTTATCTCTCCCTACACATTAAGATAGTGGCTTTTCAGACATCTTCTTTCCTAGATATGGTACTAGTTTTTTCATGCAAAAGTTTTTTAATTTCCTTTAACTCTTTTTTTATATCAGCTAGTTCTTCACTTTTATCGTCATTGTTTTCATTTTCATCCATTGACTTTGGCTGTAGAAATAGTGAAATAAAGCGAGCTATGGAAATAAGCGTCATAAAGACACCCATTAATGCCTGACTCTGTAAAACAATTAGTGTGAATATTGACCATTTATTGCTATCAATTGTTAAGCTATACGTTACCATATGTGTAAAACTGTGATATATTGCATCGCCTGGTGTCATATCATTTATAAACTGAAATGTTAAGTAAGTGCCAGCAAACCAAAAGACAATTTCAAAATAGTTATGAATTAATGCAATGGTCATACGGCGGTAACTATTTAATTTATAATTGCTTGTTTCATATGGATGTACAAGCATCACATTTAGTTGATAAATTAAAATTTCAAAAATACGCAAGCTTCCGTACGCTACAAAGCAATACTTCACAATTATATTCACATTATCAACATAGCTAATTACTACGAAGGTAAATGCTAAAATGTATGCGTAATAACCCAAATGTCAATAAATCGTTGCTTCTCTTGTTGAGTTATTTTTTCTAGAATACATTTCTCCACTATAGTAAAAACACTTATTTTCTTTAGAAATCCCAAAATAGATACCCAGATTTCTACTAACAAAGACCTCTTATAATTACTATTTTCATCCATTTGTTTTAATATACGCAAATAAAAATGCTATTGTCTCCATATTAGATTCTTTAATCTTCTGACGTAATATGCCATAACTCTTATTATTATGAGCAACAGCCTTTGTATAGCTTTGAATTGCGAGCACAGCATCATTAACAGTCAAATTTCCATTATAGGAGGCAATACCAATTAATAAAGCTTTAATCAACTGATAATTAATAACAACATCTTCATATGCCTCTAATATCGTTTTACCATTATACGGAAATACATTTGTAAAAATATAATGTACTATATAATTTTCTAAAATATAATGATGCTCTTGAATAAATTGCTGATAAACAGATTGTGCAGCTATATATTTTTGCAAAGTTTCTTCTTTAATTTCCTTGTTCTCTAATGGACCTGTCTGTAAGCCTCGGATAAATTGATTTACGACTTCAATATATCGTACGTTAAACGAAAGTTCCTCTACCGTTGTACGAAGGAGTTCTTTATGCATTTGGAGTTGAACCAGTTCATTTCCTTTAATTTGCATAACTGCTTCTATATATTGTGGTGTTAAAAAGCGTTGCTGCATCATTTGGATAACTTGTTCTGTATGCTCTAATGTTTTTGGTTGCTCGTTTAACTTTTCAGCAAGTAAACCAAGTAACATCATACGCAAGTCCAATGAAATACTCCGTTCTTGCAATAAAGTAATCACAAATGTTCGAATAGCCCATAAAATATCTGCATGTTCCCCATCTAAAAAAGCTTTACTTTGAATACGTTCTGATGGCTGTGCCAACACTTCTTCAAATTCTATCCCTTCTATTTGCAATAGCAATGAGCGAACAACCTCAGGACATGATAATGTTAAAGATTTCTCGATATACTGACCAATTTCACGGTGCTCTCTCGGATAAATGGCACATGTATTACATAACGAATTTTCACCTAGCTCCTTATGAATTAAACACCATTTATTATCATCTAAAAAGTGGCATTCATTTTGTTCATTCATTTTCATTCGCCCATAGTTAGCATCTCTCGTAGCCTTTTGGTTTTTTTGATAAGCTTTTTTTGCTAACGGTTTAATAATAGGGTTACTGGATGTTGCTACTTTCATAAAGCCTACACGGTCAATATCGACATTCCATATTCGACAACAAAAGTCCTCACAAGCTCCCCCGATACATCGAAATTGCTCTGTCCCTTTAGGAACTAACATTACTTTTCCCATTTTCACCACTCCTTCATAAAAAAAGCTTGAAGGTAAATACCTTCAAGCTCCTTGTTAGGAATTAACCTAATAATTGTAATACACCTTGTGGCTGTTGGTTTGCTTGCGCTAACATTGATTGAGCTGCTTGCATTAAGATATTGTTCTTAGTGAACTCCATCATTTCTTTTGCCATATCTGTATCACGGATACGAGACTCAGCAGCTGTTAAGTTTTCAGAAGCAGCACCTAAGTTATTGATTGTGTGCTCTAAACGGTTTTGAACAGCACCTAGTGCAGAACGTTGCTCTGATACTTTTTTAATTGCATCATCAACTGATGTAATAGTAGCTGTTGCTTGTTCACGAGTAGAAACATCTACCCCACCAACAGTGAATTCTTCACCGTCATCTAAAGCTGTCTGCAAACCTAATTTAGTATTAGTAATAGCTACATCTGCACCATTAACTTTAATTGTTGCAGTACCAGTGGCAAATTCACCGACTTTAACGCCATCTTTTAACACGTTGCTACCACTAATTTCATATTTACCTGCTGCAAGCTTTTGTACATCTGCATCTGCTGGTGTACGTAATTCAGCTTTGCCATCTTTAATATTAATAATTGAACCAGGAGTTAAAGCTGCGCCATTAGTAGCCTTTGTAAATTCAGCTGCATCTGAACCATCAGCTAATTGAATTTTATTATTAGCTACTTTACCTACTTCTTGTCCTTTAGCATCTAAAACTTTAGTTCCTTCAATTTTGTAAGAACCATCTTTTAGTCCAGTAACAGCAACTCCTGAGTCTGCTACTACTGTTTTAGTTAGACCTAAAGTTGCAGCATCCATATTACCAATATCAAGACTCATATCTTGGTTTTCGTTTGCACCAATTTGGAATTTACCACTGAATGAACCGTCAAGTAATTTTTGAGTGTTGAACTCTGTAGTACCCGCGATACGATCGATTTCTTTTGTTAATTGCTCAATTTCTTGTTGGATTGCATCACGGTCAAGGTTAACGTTTGTATCGTTCCCTGATTGAACTGACAATTCACGCATACGTTGTAGAATTGAGTGAGTTTCGTTTAATGCACCCTCAGCAGTTTGGATTAAAGAAATTGCATCTTGAGAGTTTTTCGTAGCCATGTCAAGACCACGGATTTGTCCGCGCATTTTTTCAGAGATTGCTAAACCAGCAGCATCGTCACCAGCACGGTTAATTTTGAAACCAGAAGATAATTTCTCAAGGTTTTTTGAAGCTTGTGTGTTGTTGAAACCTAAGTTACGGTGTGCGTTTAACGCTGAAATATTGTGTTGAATTCTCATTTGGAATTCCTCCTTGAATTGTTTTTTTGTAACCCACATCCTTGTGGGAGAGCTTGGTTTCTGTAGTATGTACTACTTCTGCCTTACAATCTATATATCGTACGATAGATTGAATGTTTAATAGTTTTCAAAAAAATTTTATTTGTTTTTTTGCAATTTACTTAAAAAGTCTGCAGAAGTTGCTAGTGCTTCTTTATTTTGTTCTTGAATGGCTTCAAAAATTTCTGAGCGATGAACCTTCACTGATTTTGGTGCCACGATGCCGAGCTTTATTTGATCACCCTCGACCGCAAGTATCTTGACTTCAATTTGGTCGCCAATCATGATGGATTCGCCTTTTTTTCTAGATAATACAAGCATTACTTGGCACTTCCTTCCGCAGCACCGATTGGATAGCGTAATGGATAGCTTGCACTATCTTGTAACACAATTTGTTTTCCAAGTTTTTTTACTGTATTTATAACAACTGGAGCTAGTAAATTCATTGTAGATTCTTGGAACGTTTCTTTTAATGTCAAAATTGTGTAAGGTACAATATCATCTTCTTTTTCAATTTGCAAATCCTCTTTAACGTCCTCATCAATTTCGAATTCATAGTCCTTTTTAAAGGCAAATGGATAAGCGAGCACAAAGCCAAGTTCTTGATGTTCAACAGATTGCAAGACTACTAACGGTAAATCTGCATCGAGAGGTAACAAGACGAATTTACAAGCATTTGGGAAGCCTGGCAGTCCTGTTTCAAATGTTAAGATGTCTTGTTCATTAATTTCAACTGTTCCTAAAAATTTTGTTTCAATATCCATTAGATTACTCTCTCCTTTAACCAATTACATCAATGTCAACATTTGGTCTTTGTACCATTGTACCAGTTACTTTCCCTGGTGTGTATTCGTAGATTGGTTTGTTCACCTTTGCGTCAATTATTGGCTCTCTCCGCTCAATATTGACATCTGTTGTGCCAGGAGTATAGTCGATTTTTACAGAGCCTATGGATGGCACGAATTTGATATTGAACGGTGCACGATGGGGCCCATGATTTTGTTTAGCAATATTTTGCATAATAGCGCGTCCTTGTCCTTTACCAGCTGACATCATTATTTGTCGCCCTTCATTTACTCGTCTCTCGATACCATTTAGAGCAGTCTGTTGACCTTCTTTAGCAGCATTTTTAGTCGCTTCAATTGGTCCAATTAACCCTAAATCTCTCCTCGCTTGTGAGGAATCTATTTTTAAAACACCTCTTGTTGTATGAATCTCCAAGATAGCGGCTGGTTGTTCAATATGCAGAGTAGCCTCTGGTTGTTCAATGTGTTGTTGTGGTTTTCCTATATGAAGATCTAATTTGGCATCTGTTGTACGAATTTGAATTTGAGGGAGTCTCATTTTACCTCTCCTTTCAATAAAAGCGTCTGAACGAATTGTCCAAACGCTTTCCTTCTTCATTTATAAAATTTGTTCGCTATACCTATTATCACTTTGCTTTTCCCTATAATCTCTTGGTTTTCAGATTATGACTAGTGCGTATTATCTAATAAAATCTACTAGAGTTTGCTGAATAATCCTTGCGCCTACAGATAATGCAGCCTGATGAATAGACTCTGAAGTAACCATTTCCGTTATCGCTTTTGAATAATCAACATCTTCATTGTTTGATAATTGTTTAGTTACGCTTATTTCCCGAAGCGACAAGCGATTTTCCATTAATTCCACACGATTTTGGCGTGCCCCCATATCGGCCTGTGTCTCAAGGATTTTATTGTGTATATTTGTTATATCATCCGATTTACTATTGGAAGTAAAACCACCTAATGCTTTACTAATTTCTTCGCTGGTCGCTGGCCCAGGAACTCTTTCAGGATCCAATAAGTTTGATATTTTCCCCATTAATGAATCGATATTCCCAAATAAATCAGCACCAGGTGCATTCACTTGTAATTTAATCCCATCATAGACCTCAATTTGAACATCAGCATTCGGTGCTGTTAATTTATCAGCTGCTGTAGAAATAATATTTGTTCCATCGTAAAGTTGATAATCCGCATTAATTATTTTTGAACCATCAGTATTTGGGGGAGTCGCATCTACAAATAAAGGTTTATCCGTATTCGTACCACTGAAAATATAACGGTCACCAATTTTTGTATTCGATACATCCTGAATCTGTTGGCGAATTTGATCAATTTCTGTCTTAATTTTTGCACGCTCATCAGGTGTATTTGTATCATTGGCTGCTTGAATCACAAGTTCACGAACACGCTTCATTTGTTCACCTACTTGGTTCAGTGACTCATCGGTTGTATCTATCCAGTTATTGACCTCATTCATATTTCGTGTATATTGTTCAACTCGTCCCAAATCACGACGATAGCCCATTCCCTTTACAGCAATAACAGGATCATCAGAGGGTCTAGTAATTTTTTTACCAGAATTAATTTGGTCTTGTAGTTTAGACATTCTGCCATAGCTTCTGTTTAGGTTAAGCAGCATGTTATTTGATAGCATCGTTTGTGTCACACGCATGTTAAGAAAAACCCCTTTCTAATAATTTTATAGTCCTACACGGCCCATACCATTGATAATTTTATCTAAAGTTTCATCGACAACTGTAATCATACGTGCATTGGCATTGTACGCCTGTTGGAACGTAATCATATTCGTCATTTCTTCATCTAAGGACACCGAGCTGACAGATGCGCGGTTATAAGTTATTGATAATAACAGGTTTTCAGAGGTTTTATTTAATTGATAGGCTTCTTCACCGTCTGTACCCAATTTTCCAATCATTCCTTGATAGAAAGAGTTGAAAGTTGCGCTATCAAGATGCTCTGTTGAAGGTGGAATTACAACAGAATTTGCACCAACTGTAATTGTAAATCCTCCAGCACCAATTGCTTTTGATTGTAAATTGGCTAGCTCAATTGCCCATTTACCATTACCTACTTCATTAGGAGCAGAAGAAGCAGCTAGTTTCGAAGAATCTTTGGAAAATTCTTCATTTATTTTAATGTTGCTAGCATTAATTGTTGTAGAACCATCCATCGTTTCAAAGAAGTTTAATCCATTTTGTACACCTGTCAAATCATAGCCTGCCTTATGTACAGCATTAAATGTATTAGCAAAGGTAGAAGCTAGTTTATCCAAATTTGCTAATGCTTCTGGATAGTAACCTTTTATACCTGAAAAAGCACCTCCCGCGTCATATTCAGCATATCCGTACGAATTAATAAGTGATAGTAGTTTACCTTTTCCAGGCTCAAGTTCGTTATATTTAATTGATTCCAATCCTACAGCATCAGCAGCTGGCTTTGTTGGTGGTTCACCTAACTTGGAAATTTTTATTTCCTGAAAAACCTTTGTTAAATCATTGCCATCAATACTTGCTACTGTACCTGTTGTATCTGTTCCCGTAGTAGTTAATGCTGCATATTCAGTACCATTAACTAATTCAATTGGCGTACCTGATGGATACGGCTTAAACTTTATTGTTAGACTACCCTCAGCCACCTCACTAGCAACCCCACCCGACGGAACACGTTCAATATATACAGGTATATAGCTATTTAGTTCATCAATTAACACATCACGCGCATCATACAAATCATTAGGAACATGCCCATTTGGCTCAACCTCTTGTATTTGCTTATTAATGGATGCAATTCTCTTTAATATAGAATTAATACGATCTGTAGATACATTAATTTCGTTTCCTAAATTACCTTGTATTGTTTTTATCTGCGTGTCCATATAATTAAATGATTGTGCAAGATGTTTTGCTCGTTCAATCGCTACTGTTCGGGACGATGCATTTTCTGGATTCGTACTAACATCCTCTAGCCCCTTCCAAAATTGCTCTAATGCTGCATTTAAGCCAAATTGGGATGGCTCATCCATAATATCTTCCATTTGTGAAATCGCATTAGAACGGGCTTCCCAATAGCCAAATTTATTCGTTTCTTGACGATATTGGCGATCAATAAACTCATCGCGAATACGTTGGATAGATGTTGCTTCGACACCCGTCCCAAGATGACCAGGATATGAAGGTGAATTTAGTCCAGCAGTTGGAAAACCTGGTGTAGCTTGCATGTTTACTCGTTGACGAGAGTAGCCTAGTGTGTTGGCGTTGGAAATATTGTGACCTGTTGTATATAAAGCAGTTTGCTGTGTGAAGAGGCCACGTTTACTAGCTTCTAAGCCCATAAATGTTGAGCGCATGTTTCTTCCTCCCTTGTTATGCTTGTGAATCGAAATATGATTTTTTAGCTATATTGTTTGTGCCACGGACCTCATTGCTGGAATAGTTCATTTGCTCTGTACGAGGTCTTACTGCATCTAATGTTAGGTTGACGATTTGTAAGGATTGGAAAACGAGTTTTTGATTTAGATCATTTTGTTTTCGTAGGTCATTAATAATTTGCATTAAACGTTCGCGAACTGCTGATAGTGTTGCTTTGTCAGCTTGTTGTTCAGTAGCCTCGATGACATCCGCGACAGTTGTTTTGTCAGCTGAAGCAAGTCCCTTTGCTTCAAGGTAGTCCGTTACCTGTTTCTGACGCTGTTGCTCGAGCTTATCGATGGCTGCTACGTGGGCCTGCTCATCCTTGAGCAATTGGTCTAGCGCTTCGATATCGCCAGCTTTAATAATTTCTGTCTTTTTAAAGGCTAGTTCGAGTAAGCTTTTATGCATTCTCTCTAGCATTGTTAGTGTAGAACTAATTGCTTCTACAGACATATCGTTATACACCCTTTCTGCTATTCCCTAGAAACGATAATATTTCAGCATATCCTCTGCCACTTTACGCGCATCTACTTTGTATTCTCCAGAAGCAATATCCTTTTTCAACTGTTGAACATGGTCTGCACGCTCCGAACTGTAGGTTGAAACACCTCGCATCTCTTGTGCAGCCTTTGAAATTTCAATTTTATCGGCGAAAGATGCCTTGTTTGTATTTGATTTCACATTGCGCACTTGGTTTTTATAGGCGTTTACTGCATTAACTCCATAAGATGTAATTTTCATTTCAATACCCCCCATCTCTAAATCCTATCTTACTATTATTTCGGATTGTCTCACATAATGTTAAGTTTTCACATAGAAAAAAGTGTGCTAATTTTGTTTAAAATTAACACACTTGGAGTAATTAACGTTTACGCTCTGAGTGATAGGTTACTCTCTCACGTTCCTCAACACTTTGGCGAAACTCTTTGGCAGCTTCAAATGTCCGTAAGTCTGCTTTTAATTCATCCTGACATTTCGAGCAGAGCTTTCCTGTCGTCGTTAGATGGCCACAGTTATCACATGGATAGCCTAGATTCGGGAACATTGCTGGCTGTAAACGGCCTTTACGGACCCATTTAAATAGTAAGTCTTTATCTGCTCCCGTTGCTTCTACAATACGTTCTACAGTTGCCGCACGGTTTTCACGTTTACGTAAGAAACGATAAACGATTTGATAAAGCTCCTCCTCTGATTGTGCACACTTATGACACACTTCTCGGACTCCTGTATAATTAAAAAACTCATTACATTTCGGACAATTACGAACCTCTGCCATTGGCCTTTCCTCCTCTTTCTAGCAAATTTATCTACGGTTGCTGTCTCATTAACTATTATACATAATGCATTGGTATTTTCATCCTTCAATTAATGTGAAGTATTGGACATTTTTAGCACCCGCCTGCATTAAAACAGTTGTAGCATGCTGTAGAGTTGTCCCTGTAGTTTTTATATCGTCAAAAAGAAGATAATTTTTATGTTCGACTTGTGCACCCTCCTTTAATCTAAAAAGTGGAGCTGCCTGTATACGCTGCTCTCTATTTTTGGAGCTTTGGGTTTCTGTCGTTTTCTTCTCTAATAATTGCATAAAAGGAATATGCGCTGCCTTTAATAGTTCATCAGTATGCGAGAAAGTACGCTCCTGCTGCTTGAAAGGATGCATTGGAATGGGGAGAATAATCGCTTTTTCTCTATTGAGACGATTATGAAGCTCCTGCCGAAATACCTTTGCAAGAGCCGCATCTTGAAGAAACTTTAACTGGTGTAAGTAATCCTTCATCGCCTCATTATATTGATAAAGGGATGTAGCAGATTGAGAAGGTACAAAACGATCGGTACATCTTTCACATATAGTTGGCGAGAATTGCTTGGTTAGAATAATTTTCCAGGAAATAGTTATTTTTAACGGCTGGGTGCATATTAAACAATGAGATTCTATTTTATTCATTCAGAAAATCCCTTCTTATTATAAAATTGAATTTTTGCGCATGCCTCATCCATCTCTGCCGTGATGCCGTGATGAAAGAATAGGACGTCCCCATCAGGAAATTGAACATCTCGCCCAACTCGACCTGCAATCTGAATGAGGGCATTGGCGGTAAAAATCAATGATTCTGCTCCAATAACAGCCACCTGTACATTGCTGATTGTAATGCCTCTTTCTAATATCGTAGTGGTTAATAAGCCGGGAACTTCTTTATTTCGTAGCTTTAACACCTTCTCCTTCCGCTCAGGGTCAGCTGCATGTACAGCTAATATGCCTTCATTTAACTCTTGAACAAGAGGTATCGCACGTTTCATTAAGTCAATTGTCGGGAAAAATAGTAAAAAGGGTTCCTTTTGGCGTAAGCGCTCCTCCACCCACTTTTTTAACCTTTTAGGGACTTTACCTCGCATAAAGCATTTATTATAGCTCCATAAAGAACGAACTTGTGGAACTGGTAATGGATGATTATGATAGCGTTTTGGAATAAAAGAGTGGCTTTCTTGCTGGAAAGTATGGAGTAATGATGCTGATGGGGTTGCTGTCACAAATACCAGAGGAGCATTTTCCTTTTTAGCCTTTTCTACTGCTCTTTGTAGAGTTTCATCAAATGTATAAGGAAAAGCATCTGCCTCATCTACAATAATGACATCAAATGCCTTATCAAATCGGTAGAGTTGATGGGTTGTTGCTATAACAAGCTGTGCATAGCCATTTTGGTAAGGTACTCCACCGTATAAAGCATGAATAACTGTTTCAGGAAAAGCCCGTTGAAAGCGTGGATACAGTTCTAACACTACATCTGTCCGTGGTGTCGCAATACAAACACGTAGCCCTCGCTTTAATGCATCATACACAGATGGGAAAAGTAGCTCTGTTTTGCCTGCACCACATACTGCATGAATTAAATGCGAGCGTTTTGCTTTCACACTTGCAAAGATTTCATTTGCAGCCTGTTGCTGGAGTTCGGTGTATTGCCCTACCCATTTTAATGAATGCTTGTTAATTTTTATCGCCCTGGGGCCTGTCCAAATTATCAATTGTGTACAGCTACTGACTCTCCCCATCTTAATACAGTGTCGGCAGTAGACACATTGTTGCTGACATTTTGAGCAATCGAATTTTGTGAATAAGTGTGGGTCTGTATTGTGACAACGATTGCATTTCATAACTGGCTTTATTTGAATTCCTTCTATTATATTGACGTATTTTCGCTGTATTGCTTTCTCAATATCTTCAGATGAAAATGGCGAATGTTCTTTTAACCAAATGCGACCTTCATGAAAATCACGTAATGCTGGGGGCAACAGCCAACCCCTATATCTCATTAAAACCTCCCCTTTCATAGAAAAAAGCCTCTACTTTTGCTGTAGAGACTTCTCACAATTCGTTATTTTTTTGTCCATCCTAATCCCATCGATCCTTCACCTAAATGGGTACCAATAACAGGACCGAAATAGCTTAGTTTAAAGTTTACGTTCGGGTACGTTGCGGCTAATTGCTCTAGCCATTCTTGCGCTTCGGCAGGGCAATTCCCGTGAATGACAACAGCGTCCATCGCTGCATACTTTTTGGCATCCTCTGCTAGCAATTCTTCCGCACGCTTTAATGCCTTTTTACGTGTTCGGATTTTTTCGAAAGGTACAATTACCTTATCCACAAAATGTAAAACAGGCTTTACTTGCAATAAACCACCGATTAATGCTGCCGCAGAAGATAAACGCCCACCACGCTGTAAATGTGCTAAGTCGTCTACTATGAAGTAAGCACGAATAGACTGCTGCATGTCCGCTAATGCTGCAAGTATGTCTTTTGCTGAATGACCCTCTTTCGCCATTTCAGCTGCTCTTAATACGTAAAAGCCTTGAACAGCACAGGATATTTCACTGTCAAAGGTATAAACATCAATGCCTTCCACCATTTCACCGGCCTGTACTGCACCTTGGTATGTTCCACTAATACCACTCGATAAATGGATGGAAATAATCTCATCGTAATCTTTTGCTAGCTCATCAAAAAGAGCGACAAATTCTCCGATTGGAGGCTGTGTTGTTTTGGGAAATTCTTTAGCTCCACGCACCTTATCATAAAATTCAGATGCTGTGATATCTACTTCTTCTGCAAATAATTGACCTGAGATATTAACACTTAAAGGTATCATGTGAATGTTTAAGCGTGCACGTTCCTCAGCTGTAATATATGCAGTACTATCTGTTACGATTGCCGTCCTCATCCATGTCCACTCTCCTATAATTCTTAGTTTACAATCTATTTCTACTTGGTGCAATTGTTGTTCGTTGTTGTTACTGTCGCTTTTGCATATATTACGAAAAACAAAAAGAAATGAATGTGAAATGAATGACGAACGTCGGATTCCCGTTCTCGCCCTTCTAGAGTTATGCTAGTAAGCTAGCTTCCATTTCACATTCATTGTCTATGTATAATAGGCATATCTTCACTCAATTGTTATGTTGAATGAAGATAGCTTCTGTTAATTTCCTGTACTTGACTGTGAGTCATCGCCAATATAAAAGACACTCGTCACTTTCCAATCATTGTCCTCTTTCACAAAGACTGTTACCTGACGTCCTGCACTTTCATGTTCGACATTTGTCTCAAGCTGAAGTGAGTGCATTTTCATGTTGGCAAATACTTGCGCCTCTTCTGATTCATACTTTGCAATTGTTACATTTTCTACTTCACGCTTAATATCAAATTGATCAAATACTTCTGATGCATATGTTTTTTCTTCATCGTATTTAAAACCCTTTGGATTTTTCGAGATTGTATTCATATAACGATCAATTTCTTCAGCATTTAATGCAGCAATATACTCATCAAAAGATGCTAAAATCGCCTTTTCATCTTCCGCTGGTACATTATCAGCCTTTTCTACGTTTCCACCCATCATTTCAAAACCAACTGTACCATCCTCTATTACTTTATCTCGTTCTTCATCACTCATCTTTTCATCTTTATTACCACAGGCAGTTAACACTAATAAGATTAGAACTGCTAGAAAACTTTTCTTTAACATCAAAAAACCTCCCGCGCATATTGTAGCATATAAATGCTTTCGTAGGAATTTTGTTGTGCCTTTTCAACATTTAAGTGCTACATCTTCCTTATGACGCATTAGGCTGTAAAATGTTGCATGAATTGCTAGTTAACATATTAATACTAATGAAAAGTAATGTTACAAAATTGTGAATGACCTGTTCTTCATCAAGTAAGTTCAATACAAATTATTACCAAAAAACAATAAAAAACTGTTTTAAAAACTACTTCAAAAAAAGTAGCTTTTAAAAACAGTTTTAGCAATTAGCGTACTTCAACCCAACCATTTTTAATGGCTGTTACAACTGCTTGTGTACGGTCATTCACATTCATTTTTTGTAGAATACTTGATACGTGGTTTTTAACTGTTTTTTCAGAGATAAACAGTGTTTCACCGATTGTACGGTTTGATTGACCATCTGTTAATAATTGTAATACTTCACATTCACGCTTAGTTAGCAAATGGAATGGACGACGAATTTCAGTTTGATGGAAGTTTCCTTTATTTTCATGTTCTGAAAGTCGTTTAAATTCTGCTACTAGGTTTTTCGTTACTTTTGGATGTAAATAAGAACCGCCGTTGGCAACAACTTTAATCGCCTCAACGATTTCATCTGCATCCATTTCTTTTAACATATAGCCAAGAGCACCTGATTTTAATGCATGCGTAACATATGTTTCATCATCATGTATAGACAGCATAATCACTTTTGCATCTGGAAATTCAGTAATTAACTCTGCCGTTGCTTCTACTCCGTTTTTGCCTGGCATGTTAATATCCATAAGCACTACGTCTGGTTCGTTTTCAGCGTATAACGTAACCACATCTGTACCATCGTCACCTTCTGCTACTACATCAAACGTATCTTCAAAATCTAAAATGCGTTTTACTCCTTCGCGGAATAGCTGGTGATCGTCTACAATAATAATCTTTGTCATTTGTCCTTTACCCCCTAAATTTCTGCAACAATTACATCATTCAGTTTTTAACGGTATTTTAAATAACACCGTCGTACCTCGATTGATTTCACTACTAATGGTGATAGTACCATTTAATATTTCAATCCGTTCTTTCATTCCTAATATTCCAAAGGAATGATCTTTCACTACTTGTGGGTCAAAGCCTATGCCATCATCTTTTACAACAATGTTGACGGCATCTTTTAACCATTCAAGCTTTACCCAAATGTCTTTACACTTACCATGCTTCATGGCATTTGTTACACATTCTTGTACTAATCGGAAAATGGATACTTCATAATTTGAAGGTATACGTTTTTCTGTACTTCTCGATTGGAAATGAATTTCAACACCTGGATTATATTCAGTCACTGTCGATAAATACTTCTTTAATGTCGGAATAATTCCCAAGTCATCAAGTGCCATTGGTCGTAGATCATAAATAATACGTCGCACCTCAGATAAAGCATTACGTACCGTTTTCTTTAAATCGGCAATTTCAGCCAAAGCCTTTTCAATACCTTTTTCACGATACGTTCTATCTATTAAATCAGTGCGCATAAGGACATTTGCAAGCATTTGAGCAGGTCCATCGTGAATCTCTCTTGATAAACGCTTACGCTCTTCCTCTTGAGCTGCAATAATACGTATCCCAAAATCCTGTTTCATTTTTGCTTGTTCAAGGGCTAAACCAACATTTCTTAAATCTGAAGTTAAGTAATTCAAAACGACATTTACCTGATTAACAATATGATCAGCACGTTCAATCGTATCGAGTAATCCTCTTAATCTTCTCTCTAGATCATCTCTTTTATCCCGTAGCTGTTTTTCTTGTGTTCTAATAACGGAGAGCTTTACTTGAAAATCATGTGCAGTTTCATATGCTTCTCTAACTTGTTCTTCGGTATAATTATCAAAAGCTTTACTCACTAGCACAAGTCGTTGCTTAGCAAGCTGCGTACTTTTTTCCAATGCATCGCCATCATCAATTACGATTGATATTTGTTTTCGAACAATTTCCAGCTCTTTTTGCATATCTTCAAAGCTTCTGCGGCTTTGTTCACTTATAATAAAGATATCATCCTTTGAGCTCATGATTGTATCTAACATCCGATTAAAAATGTCATCAAGCGACTTTAAATCGAAGGTATCATTTGAAAACATAGTATACTCCCCAGTCTAATGTCTTATGATTACTTACTAATTTAATAGACTAAAATCACATATTCCATAGTCTACACCTATTATAGCATTACCATGCTAAAATTTAATGCTTTTTCTTCATGAAAATTATAGAATAGAACTCTAGTTAAAAGGAGATTGATACGAATGAGAGAAAACTATTTAACAGTAAAAGGATATGGTGAAAGCGAAATTGTCATTTCCAAATCTCGCTTTCTCACTTATATAGAACGTGCAGAAACGGAAGAGGATGCAATTTCTTTTATAGATGGTATAAAAAAATTGCATCCTAATGCAACACATAACTGCTCCGCATATATTATTGGAGAGCATGATCATATTCAAAAGGCAAATGATGATGGGGAACCTAGTGGTACTGCAGGCGTCCCTATGTTAGAGGTCTTAAAAAAACAAGGATTAAAAGATACGGTCGTTGTTGTGACCCGCTATTTTGGAGGCATTAAGCTCGGTGGTGGTGGTCTTATTCGTGCTTATGGAAAAGCAACTACAGAGGGATTAATTGCTGCACAGATAGTTGAACGTAAATTGCATCATTTCATGAAAGTAGCTATTGATTATACATGGCTAGGAAAAGTCGAAAATGAAATAAGAAGTTCATCATATTCTTTAGAGGAAATACGTTATTTGGAAGGTGTTGAAATCATTGTATCTGTGCTAAAAGAGGAAGAAGAACAGTTCCGAAGTTGGATAACAGAAATGACAAATGGACAGGCTACCATCACTTTCGAAGATGCTCAATTTGTAGAATTTATTGTCAATTAAATAGTTTTAATTGTCGAAACTAAATATGCATAGTATAATTTTTTTGTTAAGCTATTTTATTGTCCACACAATTACTTAGTTAAAATTGAATAAAATTTAGCTTTATCGCATTATTATTCCCAATAATTAGAGGAGAATATATTTATTATGAAAAAAAGATCTATTAGTCCGACTAAAAAGAGGTCTTCTAAAGCTTCATTAATTATAAAAGTTACACTACTCCTTGTTGCAAGCTTGGTGATTTGTGTAACGGCTTATGCTGTTTACCTTACAAAACAGGTAGAGCATGCTGCAGACTCAGCATATGAGGAGTTAGAAGGTCGAGAGGTTTCAACGCAACGTGTAGAGAAAGTAGAGCCTGTACAAGACAATGTCTCTATTTTATTTGTAGGTGTTGATGATAGTGACAATCGAGGGCAAGGTTCGGATCATTCACGCTCCGATGCACTCGTTTTAGCTACATTAAATAATAAAACCCATACAATTAAAATGCTAAGCATTCCTCGAGATTCATATGTTTATATTCCTAAAGTAGGTTATAAAGATAAAATTACTCACGCACATGCTATGGGTGGAACGCTTACTACTATTGAAACAGTAGAGGAACTATTTGATATTCCTATCAATTACTATGTACGTATGAATTTCAACGCCTTTATTGATGTAGTCGATGCTTTAGGTGGTATTGAAGCTGAAGTACCATATGCTTTACATGAATTAGATGAGTTTGATAAGTTTACAATCAATTTACAGCCAGGGTTACAGCATTTAAATGGTAGTCAGGCCCTTGCCCTTGCAAGAACTCGTAAGCAAGATAGTGATATTGAGCGTGGTAAACGTCAACAGGAAATTCTTACTTCGATTATTAAAAAAGTCGCTTCTGTTAAGTCTGTTACGAAATATGATGATGTCATTAAAGCTCTTGGTGATAACATGAAAACAGATATGACATTCACTGAAATGAAGTCCTTCTTATCTTATTTATCAAAAGGTGCACCACGTATCGATTCCTTAACATTAGATGGCACGGATGATACATCTACAGGTATTTATTATTACCAGTTAAATCAAGATTCTGTGGAAGAAACAAAAGAGATTTTCAAAAACCATCTTGGCCTAAATGAACAATCATCAAGTCTAACAAGTGGCAATACTGGAACAGATAGTGCTGCTAGCAGCGATGACAATTCAGTTACTGAATAGACCTTTCAGACCATAGACAAACAACTTGTCTATGGTCTTTTTATGTGGCTTCTCCATTGATTGACTACCCTTTTCATTTACCTCTCCTAGTAATCGATAAACAAGTTTATTTAAGTTTACCTTCTATTCCATTCCCTATATATAATCGGTTTAAAAGAATTTCTCAGTGTCTAATGACTTTAATAGTAACCCTATTTAACAACAAAAAAGCAATCATACAAATTGTATGATTGCTTATATTTTATTTACTAAATATCCGTACAAAATTTAATAATGGTTTATAGTTTTTACCAGCCAACCCGATGACCTCTACAAAGATTTCAATAGCTGTTAGGATGACCGCTACAAGTAATATAGCTCCCCAAACCTTTGCCATAGAGAAAATGATAGCTGCTAATCCAAACATTACTGCAATTCCGTAAATAATTAGGACTGTTTGTCGATGTGTAAAGCCCATATCAAGTAATCGATGGTGTAAATGTGATTTATCTGGGTCAGACCATTTCTTTTTCATGCGAACACGACGAACAATCGCAAAAAATGTATCAGAAATCGGAACACCAAGGATAATAATTGGGATGATTAAAGCTACGAATGTAATATTTTTAAAACCAAGTAACGCTAACACAGAGATCATAAATCCTAAGAATAATGCCCCTGTATCACCCATAAAGATTTTTGCTGGGTGGAAATTATAAAATAAGAAACCAAGTGAAGCTACAGCTAAGATGGCTGCTAAAGCTAAAACAAACACATTGCTCATAATAAATGCCATGACAGCTAATGTAATCAGTGCAATCGTAGAAACACCTGCAGCTAGACCATCAAGGCCGTCGATTAAATTAATGGCATTCGTAATACCGATGATCCAAATGATCGTTAATGGAATACTTAATAAACCAAAGTCTAATGTACCTAAGAAAGGTAGATTAACCATTTCAATTTCAATACCGCCTACAAAAACAACAATCAGTGCAGCAACTAGCTGACCAAGCATTTTTGCTTTCGCAGAAATCTCACGCATATCATCAATAACACCTGTGATTACGATTATACAAGCACCAATAATGATAGCTAATAAAGCCTCATTACTACCATGTTTTGTATGAACTAAGAATGAGTATAAAATCGTCACGCCAATAATAAAGGCAAGGAAAATGGCTAAACCGCCAAGTCTTGGCATAATTCGAGCATGTACTTTTCGATAGTTTGGTGCATCAACTGCACCTATTCTAAACGCTAAACGTTTCACTAATGGAGTTAACAAAATGGATGCAACAAACGCTGCTATTAAAGACACGTAAAGCATGTCTCTCCTCCTCAAATAAATAATCTACATTGAAATCCAAATTGATTATAGCATGAACAAGCATTGAAATATACTTTTTCTAAACATTTTCCACGATTTCACAAATATTTTGTACATTTTAGCATTAATAGATTCCTATATAGTCAATTGTAGTCACCATAAGTAAAATTTGATAGAATAATGGTGTGTCTAGCATGTAGACAACATTAAAGGAGCGTATATTTCATGTTCTCAATTTTCAAAAGTAACAAAGAGCAAACTAGTGCTCGTCAATTAAAACGCTACTACAAAATAGTAGATCAAATTAATAATCTTGAAGAAAAATATGTTAACAAGTCAGATGCCGAATTACGAGAAATGACTTTTATTTTCAAAGAGCAATTAGAACAAGGTGAGCCTCTTACATCGATTATCCCCGACGCATTTGCTGTTGTACGCGAAGCCTCAAAGCGTGTATTAGGAATGCGTCATTTTGATGTGCAGCTTATCGGTGGTCTAGTATTAACAGAAGGTAATATTGCTGAAATGCCAACAGGTGAAGGTAAAACTCTAGTTGCCTCCCTTCCCTCTTATGTGCGTGCATTAGAAGGTAAAGGTGTTCATGTCATCACGGTTAATGATTACCTAGCAAAGCGTGACTATGAGCTAGTTGGTCAAATCCATCGTTTCCTTGGCTTAACTGTAGGTTTAAATGTACCGATGATGGAACCTGGTGAAAAGAAAGAAGCCTATAACGCAGATATTACATACGGTGTAGGTACTGAATTTGGCTTCGACTATCTACGTGACAATATGGCCTATAGCTTAGCAGATAAAGTACAACGTCCTTATCACTTCGCTATTATCGATGAAGTAGATAGTGTATTAATCGACGAGGCTAAAACACCTTTAATTATCGCAGGTAAAATGCCTTCTAATGAGGAATTACACCGCATTGCTGCTATGTTAGCCAAACGATTCAAGAAAGATGAAGATTATGACTTTGACGATGAAACAAAGGCTACTTCTCTAACGGATAAAGGTATTGAAAAGGTTGAGGCTGCCTTCAATATCGATAATTTATATGACTTAGAACACCAAACACTCTTCCATTACGTAATCCAAGCAGTACGTGCACATGTTATGTTTAAGCGCGATGTTGATTACATTGTCAAAGAAGACAAAATCGAGCTTGTTGATATGTTTACAGGTCGTATTTTAGAAGGTCGTTCACTTTCTGATGGCTTACATCAAGCGATTGAAGCGAAAGAAGGCGTAACGATTACAGATGAAAATAAATCAATGGCTCAAGTAACAATTCAAAACTATTTCCGTATGTATCCAAGGCTTTCTGGGATGACGGGTACAGCAAAAACACAGGAAAAAGAAATTCGTGAAGTGTACGGCATGGAAGTTGTGCAAATCCCAACAAACCGTCCGCGTCAGCGTATTGATCAGCCTGATCTTATTTTTAGCACACAGGAAGCAAAATATAAGTATGTTGCAGCTGAGGTTAAAAAACGTCATGAAAAAGGCCAGCCAATTTTAATTGGGACAACATCGATTTTACAGTCTGAAACTGTAGCTGACTATCTGAAAAAGGAA
This sequence comes from Lysinibacillus sp. BSL11, assembly GCF_052928325.1. Taxonomy (NCBI): domain Bacteria; kingdom Bacillati; phylum Bacillota; class Bacilli; order Caryophanales; family Bacillaceae; genus Lysinibacillus; species Lysinibacillus sp. BSL11. The sequence continues at coordinate 211,996 of NZ_JAVGCX010000008.1, forward strand.
AAATTAACATTCCAATTACTTAATGCAAAAACAGTTGAACAAGAAGTTGAGCTTATTTCACAGGCAGGTCAAAAGGGTCGTATTACGGTAGCGACAAACATGGCTGGTCGCGGTACAGATATCATGTTAGGTGATGGTGTACACGAGCTTGGTGGTTTATATGTAATTGGGACAGAAAAGCATGAGAGCCGTCGTGTAGACAATCAGCTACGTGGGCGTTCAGGCCGTCAAGGTGATGTAGGTGAAAGCCGCTTCATTCTCTCTATTGAAGATGATATGTTCCGCCGTTACGCAAAAGAAGAAGTAGAAAAATTCTCTGCAAAAATGATTGTAGATGATAAGGGTATTATTCAAAATAAAGAGGTTCAAGAGCTTATTGACCGAACACAACGTATCGTTGAAGGTTCCCAATATGGCATGCGAGAATATAACCTAAAATTAGACGATGTTATCAATGACCAACGTACCGTTCTTTATGGACTTCGTGACAAAATTTTAGGTGGAGAAGATTTATTAGATCAATTAAAGCAAATGTTATATGAAACAGTAGACTTTGCAGTTCGCGATGCTACACCTGATGATATTCCACCGTTTGAATGGGACTATGATGGTATAGAGGCAACTTTAAATAGTCTCTTCCTATCTCCTATTACAATTGATAGAGAAGTTGGAAAGGTTATACCTATTTTAGACTCCCTACAAGCCCCTGTAGATGAGTTAACTGCAAAAATGGATACGTTTGCTCAAAATGAACAAGTAATAGATGTCATCCCTCAGATCATGTTAAGCAACTTAGATAGTGGTTGGATTAAGCACTTAGAGTCTATGGCTCACTTAAAAGAAGGAATTGGACTTCGCCACTATCAACAAGAAGATCCTATGCGTATTTATCAACGAGAAGGCTTAGAATTATTCGCTAAAAACTTCCAAGAATTACGCCGTACGATCATTATAGAAATTATTGGATTTATGAAAACAATCGAAGCGCAACAGGAGGAGCAATAAATAATGGGCTTATTTTCATTCTTTAAAAAATCAGACAAAGTTGGTCAAGAAAATACTATTGACTCAAAGGACTTACTAGGAAACACTTCTTCACATGACAGTAATGAGGATATTATTGAAACAAAACTTTCTTTCCACCCAGATTGGGATGTACCTCAGGAGCAAAAATACATCTTTAACTTCCTTGCTAATGAGCTAGAACCATTAAAACCAAATCAATTATCTCTTTCTTCAATTAGTATTGATGAGGATCGCTCTGGAAAATGGCAAGTACGAGCATTTTTCCGTTCTTCGCTTTCTGAAGCCATTGAACTTGGTGAAATCGAACTTTTTATCATGGATAAAAACGATAAGCTTGTAGCTTCTAAAAAATTTGATTTTAAAGCACTTGGTACAATCCCTGCGAAAAGTGCTCGCCCTTGGGTATTTGAATTTGAAAAGTCAGCTATTAAAATTGATGAGATACCAGAAGAAGGCTGGAAATTGGCTTTTAATCTAGTATCATTACGTGACCATCAACTAGAATTAGACCCTACCTGGGAAGAACAGTTACCAGCAGAACAAAAAGAGGAACTTGCCAAAATTGTTAAATCTTTACCCAAATTAGGGGAAACTGAAGTAAACTTTACAGGTTTGCAAGCTAAATTTATGAATAATGGCAGCTTAAATGTCTCTATATTTATTCGTAATGGTCATAATAAGGCTATAAACTTGGAACAACTACCTCTTGAGATTATTGATGCGAGAGGAAAACAAATAGCAAAAGGTTCATTTAAAATGGATCCTATCTTAACAGTTCAGCCTAATTCAACAAAGCCATGGACATTTATTTTCCCTGCCCAATTAGTAAATCCAAAAGGTGCTGACCTCTCTCGTTGGACAGCGCGTGTAACACAATAACCTAAAACCCCCTTTCTGTTTTAGAAGAAAGGGGGTTTTGTTAAAAGCGATTTTTGCCCAGACAAAAATCGCTACTTTTTATTTCACACTATCAAAACGTTTGTAGGCTACTAATTTAGAAGACCAGTAAGAGTACGTAACATCCGAAACTTCTACACCATCTGTACCCGCATGAATGAATTTATTATCACCGAGATAAATTCCCATATGAGAAATACCTTCTTTATACGTATTTTCAAAGAACACTAAATCGCCAGGTACTGGATTTTCTACATGAGTAGTATTACCGTAAAAATAGCCCTCACTGCTTGCTCTTCCTATTTTTAAACCACCTTGATTGAAGGCATAAAAAATAAAGCCACTGCAATCAAGCCCTACAGGTGTATTTCCACCATATAGATAGGGTGTACCAACCAATGTATTGGCAACTTCAACTGTTTTGTTATAAATTGCTTGTCCATTAGCTGTAGGATCTTTCGCTGTTACTTTTGATGGAGTGCCCGTACCTGAAGTCACATTATTATGTATAGAATCACCATCGGGTATCACTGCAGCTGAAGAAAGCTTCAGTACTTGTCCAACAAAAATTGTGTCTTTTTCAAGCTTATTCCAATCCATTATATCCTTAATTGTCACATTATATAGCTTTGCAATTTTTGATAATGTGTCACCCTTTGCTACTGTATGAGAACTAGTTGCTGGTTTTCCAGATGTTGATGGAGTGGCGGGCTTTACTCCCTCATTCGTTGATTGTTTTGGAATCTCAAGCTTTTGAGCTACATAAATCGTATCTTTCGATAGATTATTCCACTTCATAATATCCCCAATCGTGACTTGATGATTTTGGGCGATTTTCGTTAAAGTATCTCCTTTTTGTACAGTATATGTTGCTGCTTCTGCTGTTTGTAATGCTAAAAATGAAGTTGCTAAAGTACTTAGAACAAGAATTCTCCATTTTTTTGTCTTTTGCATACCAAAGTGCCTCCGTTCGTGCTAGAATATTCCCTTGTGTGTCTATCATACTAGATAACTATTGCATGAAAAATCGGAAAAACTGACTATTTTTCAAACATTATAGGAAACTTATAGAATACGACGAAATCCGACTATATTGAAATATTGTTTTCATTGCAAGATTAGTGTTCCTATGATAACATACACTTCTGTATTTAAAATTTTTAGAAAGTTTTAGCTTTTCAATCTTAAAGGAGTTAATATACTTATGAAAAACATCTTGCATTTCATCAAAGGAAATTTAGCAGTAGGATTACTACTATTTGCCTTGTTCTTGGGTGCTGGTAATATTATTTTCCCACCATTATTGGGCCAACAAGCAGGTGAAAACGTCACTGTAGCCATGATTGGTTTCCTTATAACAGGTGTTGGTCTACCATTGTTAGCGATTGTTGCTGTTGCCAAAGCAGGAGGCGATTTACAACTGCTTGCTAACCGTGTTAGTCCTGCTTTTGGGGTGATTTTCACCTCCATCGTCTACTTAGCAATTGGACCGTTCTTTGCTGTACCACGTACTGGGTCTGTGTCCTTTGAAATAGGCATTGCGCCATTTCTTTCTGAAGGTATGAGAGATCATTGGGCGCCACTTTTTATCACATCTATTGTGTTTTTCACGTTAATTCTATATTTATCTATTAATCCTTCGAAGCTCGTTGATCGAGTAGGTAAAATTTTAACACCTGCGCTGCTTTTCGTTATTTTATTGCTTGCTGTTAAAAGTTTCATCTCTCCTATGGGTGAACCAGGAGAAGCCGTAGGAAACTATAAGGTGTCACCTTTAGCTGAAGGCTTTGTACAAGGTTACTTAACGATGGATGTTCTAAGTGCTCTTGTTTTTGGTATCGTCATTTTACAGGCCTTGCGTGATATGGGTATGAAAGATACGAGAAAACAAGTAAAAACAACGATTTTTGCAGGGGTCGTTGCTGCAATAGGGTTATCCTTTGTCTATATCTCTCTAGGGCATATTGGTAATACAAGTATCAATGCAATCGGTATTTCTGATAATGGCGGAAATATTATTGCAAAATCAGCTGAGGTGCTCTTTGGAAACCTTGGAAGCATTATTTTGTCTGCGACTATTTTACTAGCTTGTATATCCACAGCTGTTGGTTTATTAACTGCTAATGCACAATTTTTCCATAAGCTATTCCCTCAAATTTCATATAAAACGTTTTTAGTTGTCTTCACTATTTTTAGTACAGCTATTACAAATGTGGGACTTTCAACAATTATTAGTGCGTCACTACCTGTTCTATTAATCATTTATCCTTTAGCTATGGTATTGATGGTCTTGTCACTAGCAGATCATTTCTTTAAAGGTGGACAAATTGTTTATATTTTAGCGCTCGTTCCAACTTTCCTTGTCAGTCTATATGATGGCTTAAAACAAATGAAAGTTGAAATTACACCTTATGAAACTATCCTAAAGGCATTGCCAATGTATGAACAAAATTTAGGCTGGCTTTTACCAGCTATTGTTGGTGCATCAATTGGTTTTATTATTCATAAATTGATAAAAAAATAATTTAGAAGAATCTACTTGCCCATAGTGACAAGTAGATTTTTTTTCTATCTCATATAAGTCCACCACTATGGCTATGGCTTCATGTATAATAAAAATCAGATACTCAATTGCATAATGTAACCATCCATTTAATACCTAATAATGATACATTCTATTTTGAGTTCTAGAAAAGAGGTGTCCAATGAAAAAGTTACTATGGTCATTCGTATTTGTTCTAGGCTTCTTCCTTCTCCCTTTTACAACTACTATCGCTGCTGAAAATGATCCACAGCTTATCAAGGAAATTAAGGAGATTGTGAAAGATACTTACGTTGGAACAATTAATGGAAACTTAGAGAAGGCTACATCCATCTCAGAAATCATGAGTATGCTTGATCCTTACTCAACCTACTTCACTAAGCAAGAATTTGAAAATTATATGAATAGCATTAACCTATCTACTATAGGTATAGGTGTGGTGATTGAAGAACACGAAGATGGAATTCATATTTTACAAGTAATCGAAGGCAGTGGCGCCTTTGAGGCTGGTGTTCAGGCTGGAGATATCATTATTAGCGTTAATAGTGAATCTATTATCGGGCGTTCTACACAAGAGGCCTCTTCCCTTTTAATTGGTAATGAAGGGACTAGGGTGGAAGTTACATTAAAGAATAGTGACGGTTCAAAAACTACCAAAACTATTACACGTAAGAAATTCACATTACCGAATGTACAAACTGACCTACTATTTGGAAATGTGGGCTATATTTCGTTGGCTTCCTTTTCAGAGGATGGTGCACAGCTTGTTAAAAATGCGCTGATAGACTTAAAAAAACGTGGTGCAACATCGTTCATCTTAGATTTACAAAATAATGGTGGAGGTTATGTGACAACAGCTGAAGAACTAACAGGATTATTCCAATCTGCTAAAGTTGCGTATTTATTAGAAGAAGCACATAACTCTTATACCATCCCAGCAGTTCAACAAGACACAAAGTTTCCTAAAGATACCCGTATTCTTGTAAACCGCTATAGTGCCAGTGCTTCTGAAATGCTTTCCGCATCACTGAAAGACCAGAAGGCTGCTATTTTATACGGAGAAACAACCTATGGGAAAGGTGCTATGCAAGGCTTTTACACATTACAGGATGGAAGCTACTTAAAGCTTACAGTTGGTAAATTTACGGGTCCTGCGGGTCATACTATTCATGAAGTCGGCGTTAAGCCAAATGTTCAAACCACAACAGCCCCTATTTTCCAGGCACATTACGATGCATTAAAGGAGAAATATCCTAAATATAAACAACTTTCCACGGTAAAAAATATAGCAGATACACACAAATTTACAGTGAAAATTCCTACAGGGCTTACTTCTCAAATTGCTAAGAGCAACATTCAACTGGCTGCTTTAGGAGCTAAGGAAATACCCGTAGCAGTTAAAATTGAAGGTCGTTCAATAACTGTTACACCTAAGAGTGCTTTATCACCGAATCAGGAATATATGCTACTTATTCACCCAAAGAGCAAAGATCACAAAGGCTACTATCAGCATATAAAAATAAGCAATTAAAAAAACTGTCATCGATAATAAGTATCGATGACAGTTTTTTATATTACATCTTTGGTTTTCCAAAAATATAATTGTACAATATCATTTGCAAGTTCTGCAGGTAACCTTTTTTCTTCTAATAAATTCGTAATGATGAGTCTTTCTATTGAGCCTACTAAACTATCTATCATGATTTTTATATCCACACTATACAGTTGTAGATCTTTGTCACAATCATGCAGATAAATAAGGTGGATCAATTGCTGTGTCATTTGGTTTTTCACCAATTGTGCTTGCTTGGATTCAATAAAACCTATTTTTGTTAATTCAGGATTTTCAATTATGTATACGAACAAGTTCAATAACTTTTGCTCTAATAGCGTGATAAAACCCTGTAATCCATATTCAATAATGTCAGTTGACTTACTATTCATTACTGCCAAGAATCCGCTTTGAAATTGCGCATTCAAATCGTTATAAAGGGCATCCTTGCTTTTAAAATAGAGATAAAAAGTAGGCTGAGTTACATTGGCAGCCTTTACAATGTCACTAATTTTTGTGTGATGATAACCTTTATCAGAAAATAGCTCTATCGCTTTTTCAAGTAATAGTTGTTTACTTTGTTCGCCATTTGAATTAAATTTTCTGCCTCTTGCCATACTTTCCACCTTATCTTAGTTTAGAGTAGTCATATTCCCTTTTATATTGTTTATATAGACACACTATTCTAAATCAAAAGTAACTTTAAATTCACAAAACGTACATAATTTAATATTGATTATATACCATTTTATTATAATACACCCTGTTTTTTTTTACTATAAACTACTATTAATATGATATTTAAATTGAAAAATGAAAAAGTGGATATCTAAGAATCACTTCAAAGAATACCCACTAATAAATTATATTAAAATAATAATTATATATTTTAAGTCCTAAATACCATTATGCCTATGCGCAAATTAAGACATATACTAATTAACATAAAGCAAATCTTTTATTTTGAAAAGTCCTTTTTTTTTGAAAAAAATTTTTAATTTAAATTTTTTCCATGAAAAAGTCAATGACTGCAATAGTTTTATCTCACTAACAGGCTTTAAAAAATATTTTTTCTGAAAATCAAACCATTTTACTTTTCAAAAAAAGTGTTATAATCGCCAAGAATTTAAAATTTTCATTTTTGGAGGCATATAATGGTATTACGTGACTTTTTCATTTACTTATCCGAGAACAAATTATTAAACAGCGCTGCACAAAAATATGGTTTGAAAATGGGTGCGCAAAGTGTTGTTGCTGGCACAAGTTTACCAGAAGTTGTGCAATCGATTAAAGAATTAAACAAGGCCAATATTTCTTGTACAGTCGATAATCTAGGCGAGTTCGTCTACGAAAAATCAGAGGCAATTGCTGCCAAAAATAATATTTTAGCTGTTGTACAAGCTATTCATGATGAACAGCTTGATGCACACATCTCTCTTAAACCTTCACAATTAGGTTTAGATATTGATTACGCATTTTGCTATGAAAACTTAAAAGAAATCGTAGCTCTTGCACATCAATATAATATTTTCGTGAATTTTGATATGGAAAACTACGAGCGTTTACATAGCTCTTTTGAATTATTAGAGGAATTACACAAAGAGTATGATAACGTAGGGACAGTTATTCAAGCTTACTTCTTCGAATCAGAGGAAAATATTGAGAAATATAAAAACTTCCGCTTACGTATTGTAAAAGGTGCTTATAAAGAACCTGAAAATGTGGCTTATCAATCTAAAACTGATATTGACCATAATTATTTAAAACTAATTGAATATCATTTGCTACATGGTAAATTTACTTCGATTGCGACACACGACCATAATGTGATCAACCATGTAAAACAATTTGTGAAACAACACAATATTCCAAATGAAAAATTCGAATTCCAAATGCTATATGGTTTCCGTAAAGAAATGCAGCTAGACCTTGCTCGTGAAGGTTATAATTTCTGCACATACCTACCATTCGGAAATGATTGGTACGGTTACTTTATGCGTCGTTTAGCTGAGCGTCCACAAAATGTAGCACTTGTGACAAAACAAGTGTTTAACAAAAAAACGAACATGGCAATTGGCTTAGGAGCAGCAGCATTTGCGCTTGGTCGCCTTTCGAAAAAAGGAAAATAATTAGACAAGCTTGAAGCTATCCATCAGTTTCGTGTTTTTATCCTTCAGTTAGATCGTTCCATCCTGCACTTTCGGGAACCTATCCAAAAAAGCGAAAACATGGTTAATCAATGTTTTCGCTTTTTTTATTGAGCTTATAGTTTTTAACTCGATACTGTAAACTTTGTCGACGAATCCCCAATGCAGCAGCCGTTTTGGAGATATTTCCTTGATGAAAATCCAATGCCTTTGAAATATAGTACTCCTCTACCTCTTTCATATAGACATCTAATGGTCGAATATCCTGTTGATTTTTAATGACAAACAAGTCACTCGTAGAAACCTCTTTTTCCGTCTCCTCACAAGAGCTTTGGATTTTCCATTTGAAATGCACTGGCAGCATATGTGATTCAACTATCGTTTCATTGGTGATCAATGAGGTTATTTCATCCAGCAGGACTTCTAATTCCTTTAAATTTCCTGGCCAATCATATTTTAAAAAAGTATCTCGCACTTCTTCTGAAAGCCCGTGAATAGATGAACCAAAGCTATCACGATGTCTTTTGAAATAATCATCGATAAAAGGCATAATATCTTCTTTTCTTTCTCGTAAAGGAGGTACATAAATCGTAATACCTGAAAAAAGTCTGTAAAGCTTTTTGGATAGCTCATGCTTTTGAATCAAATCAATGGGATCTTTGCCAACACTAGCAATTAAAACATGCTGATGATTAGGGTGATTATTAAAAAGTTCAACAATCTTTTCTTGTGCTTCTAGAGATAAATATTCAATGCGCTCAGCAAAGAAGGTTATTTTCTCCTTTTCCACAATATATTTTTCAAATTGCTTTAATACCGTTTTCTCATCTCGACGGCAAATTAAAGCAATAAACATATCATTTTGCACCTTTAGATCATGATGGATTCCCTCTGCAACCATATCAATCCCAGTCCCTGATTCCCCTATTAACACAACAGGCATTCTACTTAGCGCCACAATTTTTGCTTTTTCAATGACATCCTTCATGACTGGTGATACAGCCGTGATGATGTCAAATGTCAATGGAGCGCCATACCTTCTCAATGGCTGATACATCATGAATTCAAGCTGTGTAATATCTCGGGCAAATTCCACAGCGCCTATTAAAGAGCCTTCATAGTGCAACGGATAAATATTGCTTATGTAGGTCACTTCTTGATTTTTTTTATTCCAATACGTTTTTTTTATATTGTGCACTGGCGTTTCAGAGCTGAGGACCTTATAAATATCGCTTTTTTCGATTTCAAAATCAATAATCTCTAAGGCTCGCCTCTCCTCAAATTCATCCTCATTAACGCCTTCTAATTCTCTCATTTTTTTATTGTAAATAAGCAATTTGCCCTCTGTGTCTACCACACAAATTCCCATATCGCCTTTTTCAATGACGTATTTATAAATACTTAGTAGTACATTGTTATCCATTTTGTCCTCCTGTATTCCATTAAACTTATTCTAACACCAATATGAAAAGCAGATGCAAAAATTAAAAAAGTTTTAAAATTTGAGTTGATTAATGCCAAATTATATTGCATTATATAATTAACACAATCTTAATAGGTGCATAATCATTTGGCACCACTTATACCTGGGAGGAAACTGACATGATTCCATACAAACACGAACCATTCACAGATTTTTCACAAGAGGCAAACTACAATGCTTATGTAGAGGCTTTAAATAAAGTTGAAGGTTACTTAGGTCAAGACTACCCACTAATTATCGGTGGCG
>NZ_JAVGCX010000009.1:0-212344 GCF_052928325.1 Lysinibacillus sp. BSL11
TTGTTGGTGGGGTGTTAAAAAGTTCTTAGTCATAGTAGTGGCTCCGAATCTTGTTTTTTTCAATTATAAACAAAAATGCCCTATAAGATGACCTTTTTCAAGTGTCTATCTTATAGGGTACAGTTTATAAAACGCCATCTACCTTTTTTATTGCCAATGAGCAGGTCGTTTTATGTAAGAAGGTAATTTAGTCGAACGATCCCCTTGCGCGGCGTTGATTTGCATTTGGGTTAGAAACAGACTTGTTGAAAGATCAGCACCGCGTAAATTGGCATCTCGTAAATCAGCTCCGATGAAATCTACTCCTTGTAAATTCGCATCTTGAAGATTTGCTGCGATTAAATAACTCCCCCTTAGATCAGTCGCTCGTAAATCCTTGCCTTTTAAATTTTTGCCCATCCAATCAGCCCCACGTTGATTCAAGTTTCTAGAAGCCTTTCCCTTCACACTGTGCTGGCGAATTTGTTCGCTAGTTTGGAGCAATAGTGCATTGATCGGCATACGAATAGCTACCATATCCAAGGCTAATAATGTATCTGCATCCTGAGCTATGGTCTGCTGTAAGTGCTTCAATTGAGCAAGAAGCTGTTCATAAAGCATATTATCCACCTGATAGGACAAAGCCTCCGCCACATACGCAATCATTTCGTAAAGCTGTTCCATAATGGGAAAAACATGAAACATCTTGTCCGCATGCTCACGAGATTGTCGCCAATCCTGTCCATGAAATGTCACCTGTGAAACCTGTTGACCTGCGCCTAGGCAATCAAAAACGGTACAGCCCTTAAAACCAGTCTCTCGTAGCTGACTATGTATGTGACAGCTATAGTTATCCTGCAAATTAGGACATGGCGTGCCTGCTGGTTTATTGATCGCAAAATCACTAGAAGCCAAAATATTTAAAGCGGTACAGCACAAGCCAAAACAGCTTTGACAATCTGCCTGTAGACTATGTCGGATTTTTGTACCAACGGTTGTCTCTTTTTTTGTCTGATTAGACATCCTCATTTTCCTCTCTCATCTTATCCATTTAATTACTATTTTAACACTAACAAGCTACCAGTTAAAATAGAGAGAAACTGTATTTTGAAAGATAGTAGGGGATATGGTATTCTTCTTCAAAAGAGTTGTAAAGAAAAGTGGTGGTGGAACATGGGGTAACGGTCAATGAATTATTACAATTGCCATCTTTTCGAGGGGCAGAGGTGTTAACAGGGCGAGATAATCTGCATCGTACCGTATCATCTCTATCTGTATTAGAGGTATCGAATGTTGATTTTTATTCGAAAATTATTAACCGTGTACAGGAGGAATGGTATGCAGAGGAGCTTGTCATTAGCTCTTTTTACTCCATTCGAGATAGTGTGGAGCAGCAATGTGAAACGATTCAGCATTTACATGATTTAGGAGAGCTGGGGCTTATTTTATATTATGTCGGCATTGTATTGCCTGATATTCCACAGGAAGTGCTTGCGTTAGCGGAGGCGCAAGGCTTTATTATCATTTGTATGCCGCGAAATGATTATTCACTGCGCTATAACGAGGTTATTTATGAGGTTATGGAAGCGATTGTTAGTAATCAAGGCGTTAATGATCATTTTGTCAAAGAGACATTAGAAAAAGTATCGTTACTACCTGAGCATTTAAGAAGTGTTGAAATTACACTAAAAATGCTTTCAGATCGTTTGAAGGCTAATATTGTGCTCACTAATAGTCATTTTGAGATTGTGAACCAAGTGATGTGGCCACGAAATTCATCATTAGATGTAGCGAATGTCATTGAACAATGCTCCCAATCCAATTTTCAGAGAGAAGCAGGCAAGCTTGAGCTACTAAGAAGTGATGTCGCCTGTGTCGTAGACTATAAAAGAGTACACCAAAAAAATGGTGAGCCGCTATTTTTATTTCTGATTAAAGAAAATACAAAATTACCTGCTAAGACAATTGAAAAAGTAAGTGAGGTTGTGCAAGTAGCTATAAATTTATGGGGAGACAAGCATGATGAGGTTAGTGAATATGCCTTAGTTAAAGCTATTATCAATGATGAGGGGGAGAAAATGAGAAGATTAGCCAATCTCCTTCATATTGATGTTTCCGCGATTCAAATGATGTGGCTTGTCTACATCCATGAGTTAGCAGAAGAAAAAAGAATTCGCGATGAATTAGAAGAGCAACTGTCCAAATATTATCAAACAAGAGTCATCCAATGCATTGACCATTGTATGATTGTATTGGTAGGCAATTGCTTTTATAAGCATCATGAGTTTGAAATTGCCATTGAATATAGTGAAACGACTCAGTATGACGCCCAAATCGCAGAAATTGTTTATGCACCTAAAATGAGAAATACAAAGTCTGTTCGTCAAATGTATCAATTGGTCAATCAGGTGGGGGACAAAGCCCATACGATTTATCCGATGCGGAAATTGTTTACTGCAGCGGAAGTGCGCTCCATGAAAAGGGCAATTGATGTCAGTAAGCAGGGCGAAGAAATGATTGAAGAATATTTGTCTGTAATTGAACCCATTTTACGTGATCATGATTCCTTGCAGACATTGATAACCTTTTTATTAGATGCAAATGCTAGTGTGGAGCGCTGTGCAGAGCTCCTCTATATCCATAAAAACACGGTGAAATACCGCATCAAAAAAATTAGTGAGCTGATTGGCACAGATGTTACCGTGTATTCGGAATTTTATGATACCTATATGGCTTGCATGCTATATCGATTGATTAATGATTAGAATAATCTGAAATTTTGTCATTTTGAACAAAATTTCAGATTATTTTTTTCATTTGCGCAAAAGACTCGACTCTTACCTATCTTCTATAATTAAAAACATTAATCCATCACCAAATAAGGAGGGAGTCACATGCAAAATGAAAATAAAGGTCAATCTTGGTATAGCTTAGGCATTATTTGGGCTGGCGCCATGATTTGTATTCCCAGTTTATTAGTCGGTAACGCACTGATTACCAATATGAGTTTATCAAAGGCACTGGCTGTTGCTTTTGTAGGCTATGCTATTGTCGTGATCATCATGATCTTGCAAGGCATGCAAAGCAGTGATTTAGGAAAGCCCACTGTCCATATAGCAGGACAGGTGTTTGGTAAAAAGGGCTCTCGTACAATATTATCCATTATCTTAGCTATTGCTTGCTTAGGGTGGTTTGGCATTCAGGCCAATGTGTGTGGCGTAGCCTTAGCAAATTTATTAGCAATCTATCATTTGAATATACCCATTCCAATCGCTTCCTTCATTAGTGGTATGGTCATGGTCGTATCCGCACTTTATGGGATGAAGGTGTTGCGTATTTTAAGCTATATCGCCGTACCATTGCTCGTCATCATTTGCCTGTACGGTTTAGGCCAAATATTAACAGGTGAGCAACTACAGCTCATTCGCGATTATCAGCCACAGGGCAATATGAGCTTTATGGATGGTTTAGCTGTAACGATTGGGTCCTTTGCATTAGGGGCTGTTATAGCGGGTGATTATTCGCAATTTTCCAAAAAACGTTCAGACGTTTTCAAAGCCGCTACATTAGGGATTATTCCCGCAGGAGTGCTAATGATTGCTGTGGGAGCTGTCTTAACGATTGCCTATCAAACAAGTGATATTACAGCAGTCTTTCTGCATATCGCAACACCCTTTATTGGTGGAGTGGGTCTGATTTTAGCAACATGGAAAACCAACTTGGTCAATGCAATTTCAGGTGGAATTGCCTTAATTAATGTATTTGATGTTGCGAAAAACAAAGAACGATTAGCCATAGGTGTGGCGGGTACAATTGGCACAATCTTAGCCGTTGTGGGGATTTTAAATTATTTTACACCCATCATGTCAATTTTATCGGCGATGATTCCGCCTGTTGCAGGGGTGATGATTGCTTCCTACTGGGTCATTCATAAGGGCAAAGCAGATAGCTGGCATGAAGTGGAAGGGGTCAATCGATTAGGTGTATTTTCTTGGCTAGTAGGAGCTGTCATTGCCTGTATGCCAGTGGTATTCTCCTTATTCCCTGCATTGCCAGCACTACCAAACCAACCGATGATTGGCATCATTATTTCATTCGTGATTTATTATGTTGGGTATCGTGTATCTGTACAAAAAACGGTCATATTGGAGGAACATAGATGAGATATTTAGATCAAGCAGCTATTGAACATATTGCCATTGGGGCAGCATTTCTAGGAACAGGTGGGGGAGGAGATCCCTATATTGGAAAATTAATGGCGCTTTCTGCCATCGAAAAAAATGGCCCTGTAAAGTTGTATTCAGTGGATGAAATTGCGGATGATGATTTTTTCATTCCTGCCGCAATGATGGGGGCGCCATCGGTTTTAGTAGAAAAATTTCCACGTGGCGGTGAGTTTGTTAAGGTTTTCCAAAAGCTCGCGCAATATTTGGGTAAAGAAAAAATTGCAGGCACCTATCCAATGGAAGCAGGTGGGGTCAATTCGATGATTCCTATTGTAGTAGCTGCACAACTTGGCTTACCATTGATTGATTGTGATGGCATGGGGCGTGCATTTCCAGAATTACAAATGGTGACATTCCACTTAGATGGGATTTCAGCAACGCCAATGGCCATCACCGATGAAAAAGGGAATATTGGTATTTTTGAAACGATTGATAATAAATGGACCGAGCGTATCGCCCGAACAGCAACAGTAGAAATGGGCGCTAGTTCCTTAGTGAGCCTCTACCCAACAACGGGTGCACAAATTAAACAAAGCGGTGTTCATCATATAGTGACGCTTTCTGAAAAAATCGGTGAAGTTATTGCCTCGAAAGATCAAGAGGTGAACGATAAGCTACAAAGCCTTTTAAAGCTTGTGGAAGGATATGAGCTTTTCCAAGGAAAAATAGTGGATGTTATTCGTGAAACAAAAGGTGGCTTTAACCTAGGTAAAATGAATCTTGAAGGTATTGAATCTTATAAAAATGATCAAATGAAGGTTCATTTCCAAAATGAAAACTTATTAGCTGAGAAAAACGAGCAGGTTATAGCGATGACACCAGACTTAATTTGTTTGGTGGATTATGAAACCTTATTGCCTGTTACAACAGAGAGCTTAAAATATGGTAAACGTGTGCGTGTGATTGGCTTACCAGCACATGAAAAGTGGCGTACAGCAAAAGGTATTGAAACAGCTGGACCAAAATACTTTGGCTATGAATATGAGTATACGCCAATTGAGGAATTGGTGAAAAAGGAGGTAGCAGAGCATGTATAAAATTGGAATCGATGTAGGTGGAACAAATACAGATGCCATCCTTTTAGACCATAATAGTCAGCTTATTTACAGTGTGAAATCACCAACAAGCTTAGATATTAAAACGGGAATTGAAAAGTCACTGCAACAATTACTAGAGGGTGCAAATATTGACAAAACAAAAATTACCCATGCGATGTTAGGGACAACACAATGCACCAATGCCATTGTTGAACGTAAAAAGCTAGCAAAGGTGGGTGTCATTCGACTAGGTTATCCAGCGACGGCTTCCGTACTCCCTTATACAGCTTGGCCAGCGGATATGATTGATAAATTATCTGGTCATTATGCCATTGCCCGTGGTGGTTATGAATATGATGGCCAATTATTAAGTGCGCTTGATCAACAGGAAATTACAAAACTACTAGAGGAATGGCGTAGTCAAGTGGAATCCATTGCAATTGTTGGTGTCTTTTCCTCTATTAAAAATGATCAAGAATTGCAGGTTCGTGAATGGATTCAAGAAGTCTATGGCGAGGAATTCCCGATTTCCTGCTCCTCATTAATAGGTTCAGTCGGGTTAATTGAACGTGAAAATGCTACGATTCTGAATGCTGCATTATGTAAGGTGATTGAGACAACAACACAGGGCTTTATACAGGCGTTACAAGCAGAAGGCATTTTTGATGTAGAGGTTTATCTATGCCAGAATGACGGTACATTAATGTCTATCGATTACGCCAAGCAATTCCCAATTTTAACAATTGCCTGTGGACCAACCAATAGTATCCGTGGAGCATCGTATTTATCCCAAATTCAAAACACTATGGTATTGGACGTTGGAGGTACCACTTCAGATATCGGTGTATTACAGGATGGTTTCCCGCGAGAATCCTCGGTCGCAGTTGAAGTGGGGGACATTCGGACAAACTTTAGGATGCCAGATATCATTTCAGTCGGACTGGGCGGGGGTAGTATTGTTCGTGTGAATGGTGACAAAATTACAGTTGGGCCGGATAGTGTAGGCTATAAAATCAGTGAGGAGGCCCTTGTTTTCGGTGGCTCGACCTTAACGACAACAGATATCGCTGTCCGTTTAGGCTTAGCAGAGGTAGGCGATTGCACGTTAGTTGCACATATTGATGAAGCATTTGCCAAAGCTGTTCAAGAAGAAATTTCTTCGTTACTAGAACAGGCGATTGATAAGATGAAAACTTCCTCAGAGGATGTGTCACTAGTCTTAGTAGGAGGTGGTGGAATTATTGTGCCAGACAAAATTCGAGGCGTTTCCACAATAGTAAAATCTGAATATGGTGGTGTAGCGAATGCCATCGGTGCCTCGATTGCACAAATTAGTGGTCAATATGAGCAGATTTATATTTATTCCAAAGAACCGCGTGAGGAATCCTTAAAAGATGCACAAAACAAGGCTGTGAAACAAGCCGTATTAGCAGGTGCTCTTGAGGATACCATTGAGCTAGTGGAAGTAGAAGAAACACCTCTCGCGTATCATCCAGAAAATGCAACCAGATTAAAGGTAAAAGTAGTAGGGAAAATGGTGTAACAGTCAAAGGAAGAGTCCTAGTTAAACAGGGCTCTTCCTTTTATTAATGGATCAAATGAATGAATCACGGCATCAGGTTTAATGTCAGTTGGATTCGTGAGGCGATGAGGATTGAACCATATCCCTTTCATCCTTGCTTGCTGACAACCAGCGACATCCTTTTCTAGGTCATCCCCAACGAATAGGGCTTCTTCTGGTTGTACATGAAGCTGATTTAAGGCTAATTCGAATATGCGTTTGTCAGGCTTAGTTAAGCCTACTTCCTCAGAAATAAGGATAACATCAAAATAGCTAGCTAAACCTGTATGTGTGATTTTAGCCTTTTGTCGCTGTGTAGAGCCGTTTGTGATAATTCCAACTTGTACTTGCTCTTAATCGTTTGGAGAACATTCAACGTATGTTGATCGATAGAAAAGCAATATGGAAACTGCTGATCCCAAAAATCTTGCATGTCATGGCGAGGCAATTGAAAAGTTGATGGAAACGCATCAAAAAACGATGATAAAACATTGGTTTTATCGGCAATCCCATAGTCTCTTTTATCGTATTCCTTAAATTTTTCCAGCATGTCCTTTTTGAGCATACCCTGAATAGCACCATAGTATTTTTCCAAAATAATATAAAACAGGTTATCGACAGCATGATCTCGATTAAGTAAGGTATCATCTAAATCAAATAGTATCGCTTTCAACGAGCTTCATATCCGTTCTTGCTCATCAAGAGGTTTTCGTTTATGTTTTTCATTCATAATTTTTTTGTTTAGGATCGTTACCTTACCAACCATGAGCAACCTCATATCTTCCACAATATACTTAGCTAGCTCTTCGTCCGATATGTCATCTCCATCAATATCAAGGCGAAAATCCTGCCCTTGTAGGCCACCGCCATTGGTAAATTCAATTTCAAAATCAAAGACAACTCTTTTATCCATTCAAGTACCACCTTACGCTTAGTGTTAGAGTGCTATCCATATATTCTGTGTTTAATAGGTGAATACCTTCTTTGAGGATAAGCATAATTGTTGTGCAAACTAAATTTCCCTTTTCTTGTATTTGCCACTTGCCAACGAAAAAGTCATAGTGTAATATGTGACTAGTACACTATGACACGAGGTGTTGTGATTGAAAAGCTTTACGGGACTTTTAAAAAAAGAGTGGGTACTTTATCGCTCATGGTTTCTAGTAGGGATATTTATGGGACTTATGCTATCTTGGATCGTTCCCTATGTGTTACATCGGTTTGTTGATCTCTTTGCACAGGAAAATCAGCTAGAGTTTGTATTTACGATGCTCGTCCTTTTTCTAGGCGGATTTTATTCTGTTTTACAATTTTTAGCATCAATGCGATTGGACATTAAAGCAAAGGAGAGCTGGCTCCATTCAACAAGCTCCATCACAAAGCTTATCGGCGCAAAATTGGTTTGCTCACTAGTAGGTTATGTCCTCTTCACTATCCTTTTTACGAGTATAGCCATTTTCAATATTAAGGATGAGCTGATTGCCAGCGCTGGACAAATTTTATTGGTTTTGGTAATAGTTGTTATTATATTGACTATTTTACAATTAATGCTATTTATCCTTCTTTTATTCTTTTTAGCTTTTTATTTGCAATTAAAGCGCATAATAGGTCGTTTTTCGATTGTGCTGACAATGATTGCGTTTTATGTAACCACAGCTGGTTGGGTGCGGATAACGGAGAGTCAGCTGTATCGAACGATCTTCCTCCATGGAGAGGTTTCGCTTCAAAGCATCGAACAATATCTACCAACAGGGAAAGAAATGACGATGGAATGGATGCTTGGCTCGATTTATGTCGTTGAGGAAGTAGCCATTACGTTATTACTACTACTGCTATTTTTAGCAGCATCGAAGTGGCTTGAAAGGGTGGTTTTACGATGACGATGGATTTTTCGCGTGACAAACCCATTTATAGCCAGCTTGTCGATCGAATTTGTGGAGACATTTTGAAGGGGAAGTTGCAGCTAGGTGATCGACTTCCCTCCGTTCGAGAATATGCAGTAGAAACAGGTGTCAATGTCAATACGGTGCAACGTGTATACAAGGAGTTAGAGGCAATGAATATAACGGAAACCAAACGAGGACAGGGTACATTTATTACGAGCAATGAGGAGCGCATTGAGTTATTGCGGGAAGAGATGAAAAATCAGCTGGCTGAAAATTTTTTAACATCGATTGAGGCATTAGGCTTTTCAAAGGAAGAAATGCTGGTGGTTTTGAAAAATAAAGCGTGAGGTGAAGGGATGTTACAGCTATTAAATGTATCTTTTCAATATAAGAAAAAGCCAGTTTTACAGGATCTATCCTTTTCCTTTCCGATTGGACAAATCATTGGACTAGTTGGGGAAAATGGTAGTGGTAAATCTACGCTTATGAAAGTTTTAGCTGGTTTACTGCGACCCACTGCTGGTGAGATCACACTAGAGGGTGAACCAGTCACACGTAGAAGTGCTGACAAAATTGCTTATTTACCAGATACAGATTTGTTTTTTGAGTACTACACGGGTGAACAGCTTTTCCAGCATTATGCTTCGCAGTTTGGAGATTTTTCCTATGATAAGGCCTGTATCGT
This sequence comes from Lysinibacillus sp. BSL11, assembly GCF_052928325.1. Lineage (NCBI taxonomy): Bacteria > Bacillati > Bacillota > Bacilli > Caryophanales > Bacillaceae > Lysinibacillus > Lysinibacillus sp. BSL11. Next base: position 9,375 of record NZ_JAVGCX010000009.1, read on the forward strand.
CGCACAATTTTTACAGGTAGATACACGTACAAAGCTACGCCAATTATCAAAGGGTAATCGTGGTCGTATGAAAATGGCTGCCACCCTTGGGCGAGAGGTTCCTTATTATATCATGGACGAACCATTTGCTGGGCTAGACCCTATTGTCAGAGAGCAGCTGATTAAAGGCTTAATTCAATTTACGGACATCGAAAATCAAACGATCTTGCTATCCACACATGAATTATATGAGGTAGAGCCTATTTTAGATCAAATTATTTTATTGCAGGCAGGATCAATCATGGCCTATGAGAACGTGGAAACATTACGCGATGTGGCTAATAAGGATGCAGTTGAGTGGATGAAAGGATTTTATCGGCCTTCAGTAAAAAATATTGACAGCTAAAGGTGAAGAAAGAATCGTCAATAAAGCAATGTTGTCGTGCCAGACTGCATAATGCTCAGGCGAAATAGATTAGAAAGGGTGAAAAATATGACAGAACCGATTGTACAATTGCAAAATTTATCGAAAACTATTCGAGGCAAGCAATTAATTCAAAAGTTAAACATTGATTTATATCCAGGCCAAATTACAGGATTTTTAGGACCGAATGGAGCGGGGAAAACAACAACGATCCGAATGATGACAGGGCTTATGCATCCAACAGAGGGCAATGTCATCATCGACGGGCTTTCACTTAAGGAGCATTATGAGGAAGCCATTAGTAAAGTTGGTGTGATTGTTGAAAATCCAGAAATGTATAAATTTATGTCAGGCTATAAAAATTTACTACATTTTGCACGTATGCATAAAAATGTAACGAAGGAACGAATTCAGGAGGTCATTCAACAGGTTGGGCTCGAAAATCGTATACATGAAAAGGTCTCTACGTATTCACTTGGTATGAGACAGCGACTAGGATTAGCCCAGGCGTTATTGCACAGACCGAAATTTTTGATTTTAGATGAACCGACGAATGGCTTAGACCCTGCTGGGATTCGTGAGTTTCGTATGTACCTGCGTAAGATTGCTTCAGAAGAGGGCGTATCTGTCTTTGTCTCAAGTCACTTATTATCAGAAATTGAATTGATGTGTGATCGAGTGGCCGTGATTCAAAATGGGCAGCTGATTGATCTGCGCGATATTCACAATGAAAGCTCATCGTTTTATTATGTGGAGGCAGAGCCAAAAGAGCAGGTGTCTGCTTATCTGGAACAGCGTGACTTTAACTTTGTAGCAGAGAATCAGGGCTATGTGGTGGAAATGAAGAAAGAGGATGTCCCGGCTATGACTACACAACTAGTCCAAGCAGGTATTCAATTATTTGCCGTACAGCCACATCAAAAAACATTAGAGGATCAATTCTTAGAAATGACTGGAGGCGGACAAATTGCTGAAGCTAATTCAAAATGAGTGGATGAAATTATGGCATAAAAAAGGAACATGGGCAATGGTGGCCATGCTGATTCTTGTCATTCTTGTTCCTGCTGGAATCACCAAATATTATGAAGTAAAATCCCCGACGGAAGGCTCCTGGAAAGACATAGAGCAGGAGGCCATTCAATCCTATAAAGAGACGCTAGCAGGTGAAGATTTAACGGAGGAAGATAAAGCTTACTTTCAAGAGCAGATGGCTATTTCTGAATATCGTTTAGCGAATGATGCACCAAGTCAAAAAGATAGTAGTCTTGCAAGCTTTATGTCCTTTACAAGCGGTATGCTAACGCTTGTCACTTTATTTACAGTCATTACCGCAGCTAGTATTGTATCGAGCGAATTTTCAACAGGGACGATTAAAATGCTCTTAACGCGCCCAATGTCCCGTGCAAAAGTGTTGACGTCTAAATTACTGACAACATTTCTTTTTGGTTTGTTATTGTATGTGGTGAATGTTGTGGTAAGTGCCCTTATCGGCTTAGTCTTGTTCGGCATGGGAACAGGTGTGGAATTAGAAATGGTCAATGGGCAGGTCGTTGAAAAGGCCGTATGGAGTGTTTTAGCCTATCATTACCTATTATCTGGTGGCGATTTTGTGATGTCTACATTATTTGCCTTTTTGATTGGTTCAGTATTCCGTTCAAGCTCTTTAGCAATTGGTTTAACGATGTTCCTTTCTTTTACAGGCGGCATGATTGTTATGTTCTTAAGCCGCTACGACATCGTCAAATATATTTGGCTCACACATTCTGATTTAACACAGTATGAGCATGGTGGTGGCTCCATGATTGCTGATGTGACGTTGCCCTTCTCATTAACAGTACTTGCTATTTACGCAGTAGTTTTCCTTGTCATTAGTTATTCAACCTTTATGAAACGTGATGTCACGGCATAAGCTATAGAAGAACTGTGCCCTAATTTCGAATTAGGGTGCGGTTTTTTTGTTTAACATCACGAAATATTAAAAAAGTATTTATTTTTTTTTGAATTGCGCCTATAATAATAGCAACTTAGTGAAAACGCTTTTTTTTTACTAAAGTGGTCTAGACAACTATACCAAAGGGGGATAATGAATGTTTGCTTTCTTACAAAAAATCGGTAAGTCGCTCATGTTTCCAATCGCAACTTTACCAGCAGCAGCATTACTATTGCGTTTAGGTTCAGCGGATATGCTTGGGGCCGTACCGAATGAAGCCATCCAGTACATTGCTAGTATAATGGCCGCTTCTGGTAATGCTATACTAGGGAATTTACCAATTATTTTTGCGATTGGTATTGCGATGGGGTTTGCACATGATAGTAGTGGCGGCGCAGCTCTAGCGGGTGCGATTGCGCATCTTGTTTTAGTCGCCGTTTTAGGGACTGTTAACGAAGAATTAAATATGGGTGTGTTTGGTGGTATTATTGCCGGTATTACGGCAGGCTTATTATATAACAAATATTATAATGTGAAATTTCCAGAATGGTTATCATTCTTCGGTGGACGGCGCTTTGTACCGATTATTACGTCCATCACCATGGCCATTTTAGGTAGTATTTTAGCGATCGTTTGGGGACCAATTCAGGGTGGCATTGATGCTGTCGGCAATTGGATGATCGGTGCAGGATCACTTGGCGTAGGGATGTATGGCTTCTTCAACCGTCTATTAATTCCAGTGGGTCTCCACCATGTAATCAATACAATTATTTGGTTTGATTTCGGTGAATTTACAAATGCTGCAGGCGAAATCGTGAAAGGAGATATCAACCGCTTCCTAGCAGGAGACACATCAGCTGGACATTTCCAAGCTGGTTTCTTCCCAATCATGATGTTTGGCTTACCAGCAGCCTGTCTAGCAATGTATTTTGCGGCGAAAAAAGAAAAGCGTCCAATCGTTGGAGGGATGTTCGTTTCCATCGCTTTAACAGCCTTTTTAACGGGTGTTACAGAGCCTATTGAATTTTCCTTTATGTTCTTATCACCAGTTCTTTATGGTATCCATGCGGTATTAACAGGTATTTCATTGGCTGTGGCCTATCTTGTTGGATTCCGTGACGGCTTTGGCTTCTCCGCAGGCTTAATTGACTACTTACTCAACCTTGGTCTGGCAGATAAACCATTGCTCTTATTACCTTTAGGTTTAGGCTTTGGGGCGATTTACTTTGTAGTATTCTATTTCTTAATCAAAAAATTAGACTTAAAAACACCTGGACGTGAAGACGATGAGGATGAGGATGGCGAAGTAAATGCTATTGCTAATGATGTCGATTTACGTGCATATTATACAATTGAAGCATTAGGTGGAAAAGACAATATTAAGCAAGTGGATTATTGTACAACTCGCCTACGTTTATTAGTACAGGATTCTGCTAGCGTCGATGAAAAAACATTGAAGCAAACAGGTGCAAGAGGTGTTATGCGTATCAGTAAAACCAATGTCCAAGTAATCATTGGGACATCTGTTGAGTTTTTAGCTGAAGCCATAAAAGAACGTTTGAAAAAAGGCAATCCAGCACCAGCCAATGCAGGACTTCCAACAGCACAGCCTGTCCTAGAAGAAACAGTGAAGAATGACATGTTGACATTCCATGATTTCGAAATGCCAATGACTGGCGATTTATTACCTTTAACAGAAGTGCCTGATGAGGCGTTTTCAGCAGGCTTGATGGGCCCAGGTTTCGGGATTCGTCCAACAGATGGAGCAGTCTATGCACCATTCGATGGTCAAGTAGTGATGGTGTTCCCAACAAAGCATGCAATCGGCTTAAAATCTGATACGGGCATTGAAGTATTAATTCATGTTGGCTTAGATACGGTCAAACTAAATGGTGATGGTTTTGATCTGTTCGTGACAGATGGTCAAAAAGTTAAGCGTGGGGATGCGTTATTAAAAGCAGACCTTGTACAGATTGAAGGTCAAGTACCTTCTGTCATCACACCAGTCGTCTTCACAAGCTTAATGGGGCAAGCGATAACACTTGAAAAGACTGGCTATCAACGAGCAGGCTCAACGAATATTATTACAATGAAGAAGTAACGACTAATGGGGCTGTTAGCGAAGGTATACAGAGGCAATGCTATTGCACACGGATGCCTTTTCGACAGCCCTTGTTCAAGAAGGAGATGTTTTTCTTGAGTTTAATCATTCGAAATATCACAGTAGTAAATGGCAATGGACGAGAAGAACAGGTAGATGTATGGATGAAGGATGGTAAAATTGCTCAAATTGCTCCTCAGCTTGATATCCACGATGTCGAACAGCTTGATGGTTCAGGGAAATTTTTATTGCCAGGATTTATTGATCTGCACATTCATGGGTCCGCTCAAATGGATACGATGGATGCTTCTGATGAAGGGCTCCATACGATGGCTCAATCCCTTTTAAAAGAAGGAACGACAAGCTTTTTAGCTACAACGATGACACAAAGCTATGACAACATTGAACGAGCTATTGAAAATGTGGCACAGTTTCAGCCACAGCCAGATGAAGCAGAGGTACTGGGTATTCATATCGAAGGGCCATTTGTCTCGAAGCAGCGAGCAGGGGCACAGCCTCTTGAATATATTGTCGAGCTAGATTTGGATATATGGACAAAATGGCAGCAACTAAGTGGCCATAAAATTAAGCAAATTACGCTAGCACCAGAAGAACCGAATGGCATGGCAGCTGTGCAAAGTATTTCTGCTAGCGGTGTCATTGTTTCAATTGGTCACTCGGATGCTACCTTTGAGCAAATGCAACAAGCCGCTCAACTAGGTGCCACACAGGGGACACACTTATATAACCAAATGCGTCCATTCCACCATCGAGATCCAGGTGTAGTTGGTGGTGTCCTGCTACTAGATGCGATTAAGGCAGAACTGATTGTTGACTTTATCCATATGCATGAAGGTGCGGTGGAAATGGCCTACCGCTTAAAGGGAGCAGACGGGCTTATTTTAATTACCGATGCGATGCGCGCAAAGGGAATGCCCTACGGTGCATATGATTTAGGCGGTCAAACAGTTCATGTGACAGAAGCAGGTGCTCATTTGTCAAATGGATCGTTAGCAGGCAGTATTTTAAAAATGGATCAGGCTGTACGGAATATGCATCACATTACGAATTGTACGCTGGAGGAGCTTGTCAAAATGTCCAGCTATAATGCTGCCGAGCAATTGAAGCTAGGTAATAAGGGTCAGCTTGTACAAGGCTATGATGCGGACGCGGTGATTTTAGATGACCATCTAAGGCTCCATCAAACGATTAAGGCGGGCAAGGTCTTATATGATGTAAATTCAAGCGGACAATAGTCACTAATATGCAGCAGGTACAAACATCTGGCATGAAACGATGGAAATGAAAAGGTGATAGAACATGAATACCTATTTTCAACAAGTCAATCAATATTTAACAATGATGGCACAGCAGGAAAGCAACCAGCTTATGCATATTGCCAAGCAAATTGGTAAACGTCTTACAAAGGGGGGCATTATCCAGCTCTTTGGCTCTGGTCATTCCATGCTATTAGCACAGGAATGTTACTACAGAGCAGGTGGCTTAGTGCCTGTCAAACCGATACACATAGAATCGTTAATGCTACATCAGGGTGCACGGCAATCCTCACAAAATGAAAAAAAACAGGCTTTTTTAGCCTCCTATAAGGATCAGCTACAATTTGATGAAAGAGATGTTTGTATCATCATTTCGACCTCTGCCAATAATCCAGCGCCCATTGATATGGCTATCTATGCAAAGGAAGCGGGCGCTTTGACCATTTCACTGCAATCACTGGAATATCAGCACCAGCCATCGCGCCATCCGTCAGGAAAGCGTTTAGAGCAAGTAGTAGATGAAGTATTGAATACGCATGTGCCATTAGGTGATGGTGTGTTAAGCGTTGACCAATTGCAATATGCCCCTGTTTCAACGGTGTTAGGTGCGACTTTATTAAATGCTTTATTCGCTCAAATCATTGAGCTTATGCATGCACAGGGCGCTCGTGTACCAGTGTTTGGTAGCAATAATTTAGGGGGAAATAATAACGATGCGCTCATTGATCAGTATGGTCAGCGTATTCATTTCTAGGGTACAAAGGAGGATATGTGGTGAAAGTAAAAAGATTTTCCTCAATGGATGATTTATATTCATATGCAGTAGCAACTATTTCGGAAGCCAAAAATAATGGCGCCACAACGTTCGGATTAGCTACTGGTGGAACAATGGAACCGCTATATGCTAAAATTTGTAAAACAGATATTGATTTTTCACATTGTATTAGCTTTAATTTGGATGAGTATGTTGGGCTTGAGGCAACTCATAAGCAAAGCTACGCCTATTATATGAACAAACATTTATTTAATCAAAAACCATTTTTAACATCGTATTTACCAGATGGATTAGCAGTAGATCCTCTAATGGAAACAGCTCGCTATGAAGGATTGTTGCAACAATATCCCTTAGATTTCCAACTGCTTGGTATCGGTCAAAATGGTCATATCGGCTTCAATGAGCCTGGTACGTCATTTGCTTCTTTAACACATCTTGTAACACTCGAAGAATCTACTCGTCAAGCTAACGCGCGTTTCTTTTCATCCATTGACGAAGTGCCAACACAGGCCTACACGATGGGTATTCAATCGATTATGCGGGCAAAATGCATTTTGTTACTCGCAGTGGGAGAAGCTAAGCGTGAGGTGTTAGAGCGTTTACTGGCATCTGATTATACAGAAGACGTACCTGCAACTGCTTTATCGAAACATCCAAATGTGATGATTTTAACAGACTTACAAGAAGAGGAGAATAAATTATGAAAACACAACAATTGACAGTAGTCGATCCTTTAGGTATTCATGCACGACCAGCGAGCCAGCTTGTGGCAAAAGCAACACCGTTTGCTTCATCTATAGAAATACGTACAGAAGAAAAAGCCGCTAATTTGAAATCAATCTTAGGTGTGATGGGATTAGCCTTAAAGCAAGGTTCACAATTTACACTAGTGGTAGAGGGGGAAGACGAAGAGCAAGCATTAGCAGCACTAACGACACTCATCACGGAAATGGGGCTTGCACAATGACACAACTCACTGGTATTGCCGCTTCAGACGGCATTGCCATTGCGAAGGCATATCGTTTCGTCCAACCAGATTTAACATTCGCTAAAACAACTATTCATGATATCGAGGCAGAGCAGCAACGTTTAGCAGCCGCTCTTGCCAAAGCAGAACAAGAACTAGTTATCATTCGACAGCAAACATTCGAAAAATTTAGTGCAGAAGAAGCCGCAATTTTTGAGGCACATTTATTAGTGGTTCATGATCCCGAATTACTTGGGCCTATCAATCAAAAAATTGCGGACGAAGCGGTGAATGCGGAGTATGCATTGCATGAAGTATCCTCTATGTTTGTGGCATTATTTGAAGGTATGGATGACGAATACATGAGTGCCCGAGCATCAGATATTAGAGATGTGACAAATCGCATATTAGCACACTTACTCGGTGTACATATTCCAAATCCAAGCAATATGAACGAACAGGTAATTATCGTAGCGAATGATTTGACTCCTTCAGAGACAGCCCAATTAGATCGCAACTTTGTTCTCGGTTTTATTACCGATATTGGTGGGCGAACATCCCATTCGGCCATCATGGCTCGTAGCTTAGAAATCCCAGCAGTCGTAGGAACAGGGATTGCTACGACAACAATTCAGGATGGCGATTATTTAATTGTTGACGGTTCGACGGGTCAAGTCCTAGTGAACCCAAGTGCCGAAGTGATTGCAGACTATCAGGAAAAGGCACAAAATTATCGGGCACAACAGGCGGAATGGTCTACTTTAGTGAATGAGCAAACCGTTTCGAAAGATGGCGTGCATGTTGAGCTAGCGGCTAATATTGGATCGCCAAGTGATTTGGATGGGGTATTGCGTCATGGAGCAGAGGGAATTGGCTTATATCGAACAGAGTTTTTATATATGGGCCGAGAAAATTTGCCATCTGAGGAAGAACAATTTACAGCGTATAAAACGGTCTTGGAAGGTATGAAGGGCAAGCCAGTTGTTATTCGAACACTGGATATCGGTGGCGACAAGCACCTGCCGTATTTACCTGTGCAAGAAGAGATGAATCCATTCCTTGGTCACCGTGCCATTCGTCTATGTCTTGACCAGCAGGAGTTATTCCGCACACAATTGCGTGCACTACTGCGAGCATCTGTCTACGGAAACTTAAAAATTATGTTTCCTATGATAGCGACCATTCAAGAATTCCGTGCGGCTAAAGAAATTTTGCTTGAGGAAAAAGAAAAGCTGATAGCAGGAGGTATTGCAGTAGGCTCTTCCATAGAGGTCGGGATGATGGTTGAAATTCCTTCGACAGCCGTAATGGCAGATATTTTTGCAAAAGAAGTGGATTTCTTCTCCATCGGCACAAATGATTTAATTCAATATACAATGGCGGCAGATCGGATGAATGAAAAAGTTTCCTATTTATACCAACCCTATAACCCAGCCATTTTACGTTTAATTCAAATGGTCATTAAAGCTGCCCATCAAGAACAGAAATGGGTAGGAATGTGTGGAGAAATGGCTGGCGATGAGCATGCTGTGCCACTTTTGCTAGGCTTAGGCTTAGATGAGTTCTCCATGAGTGCTACGTCTATTCTAAAAACGAGGGCCTTGCTAAAGCAATTATCTGTCCCAGAGATGCAGTCTTTAGCAACAGAGGCATTACAGTTAGCGACAGCTGAAGAAGTACTGGAAAAAGTAAAGAAAGCTGTGAAATAAATTAGAACAATAACCCATCTACCAACAAGTAGATGGGTTATTTAGCATTATTGGCTGAAAGAGTTAATGAATAATGGTATTTCTAATAAATCCTCCACGATGGCATCCGCTTCAACATCGTCCCATTGTTTATCCTTTTTCCAAATGCCCTTCATTCCCACATGTTGAGCACCTTTGACATCATTCACAGGATGGTCGCCGATAAAAACACATTCATGAGGAAGGACATTCAGCTTTTCGATGGCATTTAAAAACAGTTGAGGATCGGGTTTTTTCATTCCTGCCCATTCAGAAACTAAAATGACATCAAAATAATGTTCAATTGCTAATGCCTTTATAGTGTCCATCTGAAAATGCCCATAGCCATTCGTAATCATGCCTAAAGCCAACTGGTCCCTTTTCAATTGTTCTAGCATAGGGATAACGTTAGGAAAAGGGACACAGCTATATTTAAATTCGTTTAGGTAATCTTGAAGAAGCTCTTCCCACGTAATATGAGCAAGATGAAATTCTTTTACTAATTGCTGGTAGACATGGTCCTTCCAAACGTAGCCTCGCTTATCTAGTTGGATAAAGCGAGTTATATACTGTTCTTTTGAAATACTACCTAATACCGCCTTTAATCGCTCATATTGCTGCTCAATGAAGAGTTCCACAGATGCATCTCTATTTAATAATGTTCCGTCTAAATCAAATAATGCTGCTTTCATCACCATCTTTTTCACCCTCCTATTTGATCATAAAAAAGTAGCTGAAGTTAGGCTTCAACTACTTTGTTAGTCCATTAGGCGTGTTTTGAAATGATTTGCTGAAGCTTTGCTTGCAGTGTCGGTAGGTCATGCATCGTAACCGTTGTGCGAACATAGCTTTCATCCATATCTAATGCTTCAGCAAAAAAGCTACCAATGCCTTTTACTTTGCGATCAATTTGCATTAAAATCTCTGCAGAATGGTTGGATTGAGAAAGGAAAACTAATTCAAGCTCATCTAAATGGCTTCTATATTGTCCAGTGGGTACAAATTCAAATTCTTGGACAAATGGATAGTAGCCTCGGAAGCGTGAAGGAGCTTGTTCACATTCAGCTTCACGTAAACGGAAACCTAATCCACGAATCGCATCTAATATATGACCTGCTAGTGCTGTTGGCTCGACACGAATATAATCCTTATCACTCGGATCGACGGCATTTTTAATATCAAGGCCCGTTTGAATCCATACCTGTGTTTTACCTGCACTAATCGGTGTTTCAAATGGCAATGTTAATGAAATTGGGAAGACTTTTTCCTCGCCTGCGCCCAGTGTGAAAGGCTCTGTTACTTTGACCTTCTGCAGTGTGGCAACCTCTGTATGTTTGTGATCATTCGACTCACGGATATACGTCGTATTGACGGATAGGTAAATCGTGTCGACCTGTTGCTCAACTTGACCGCCTCGCACAATGATTTCCCCCTGCATGACCTCTCCAGCACGATAAGTATCCTTCTCCAATCTTGTATCCACTGTTGCTGAACCTATACCAATACTTGCTAATGCTTTATGAAAAAAAGACATTTTTCATTCCTCCTACTGACATCGTTAGCTATACATACGCTTATGATGAAAAAAGGTTTCAAGACTTACAAATTTTTCGTTATACTAGTTGAAAACGAAAGAGGGATGGCGATGGAAACAGAGTGGCTACGCACATTTATCGTGGCAGCACAAACAGAAAACTTTCGAGAAACGGCTGAAAAACGATTTATTACACAATCGACTGTAACGAAGCATATCCAGCATTTAGAAAGGGCATTGCAAACCCCGTTATTTGATCGACAGAGCAAACAGGTTACGTTAAATCGGCAGGGTGCTTATTTTAGTCAGCAGGCACAAAAAATCTTGTCCGCTTTTGATGAGGGGCTTCAACAAATGGATTCCTTCGTAAAAGGCTACACCGCTAAGCTTACGCTTGGCGTTGCTCCGCAAATAGCGAATTCAACATTACCAGCTATTATCACAGCATTCCAGCACCGAAAGCCAACTACTCAGGTAGTGATAGAACTTTTAAAATCCAATGAAATCGGGGAAGCGGTATTTACGGGTGTAATCGATATTGGCTTATCCAAATTAACCTCAACTCGTGAGCTTCACACGGTGATGCTCGCACAAGAACCATTGCATTTAATTGCTCCTATTGGTAAAAAGGAATTAGATGCTTTCACTCTTTTACGGCAGGAAACACTTCTCACACATGAATATGCGCCCTATTGGCAGGAAGTACAACAGGTGCTACAGCAATTTACCAGCCATCAAACAATGCATATTAATCAAACAGAGGTGATCAAGCATTTCGTCAAGCATGGTCTTGGTATTGCCTTGCTGCCTAAGAGTGTGATTGAAGCGGATTGCCAGCAACATCTTCTACATAGCTATTCAGTAAAAGAATTTTCTCATATTGTATCGGATACTTACTTGCTTACAAAGTATGTCTCAGCTGATTATGATGATTTTTTAGTAGCGTGTAATAGCGTGTATGAGTAAAGCCGTTTTCTGCACGGTTTTTTCATAATGTACCTTTATACTATTTTAGTAGAAATAATAGATAGAGGGTGTTTAGGTGTATAGTGTATTGTCCAGCATTAGTCAGTTGATTAGTGAACCGCTTACGCAATTTGTACAAGGCTATGAGCATTCTGCCCTGATGATGGCCATTCTTCTTGGCTTAATAGGCGCCTTTGCTCCATGTCAGTTAACAGGTAATATGAGTGCCATTACATTTTATGGCAATCGAACACTTCAAAAGAGCAGTAATTGGCAAGAAATTATGTTTTTTATTGTGGGGAAAGTGGTTGTTTTTAGTGCGCTTGGCTTTTGTGCTTGGCTTTTTGGACAATCATTTGAAACAAAGATGACCGTTTATTTTCCAATCTTTCGTCAGGCTATGGGGCCGATAATGCTACTAACAGGGCTGGTGCTAATTGGTTTATTCAAATTAACCTTTTTACAACGCTTAACATTGCTGCTGCCGCCTGTAGTAAAAGAGGGGAAAATCGGCTCGTTCTTAATGGGTGCTAGTTTTTCTATAGCCTTTTGTCCTACTATGTTTGTCTTATTCTTTGTGTGGTTAATGCCCCTTGTGGCGAGCACTTCCTATGGGTTGCTTTTACCTAGTATTTTTGGCGTAGCTACCGCTGTACCGCTTATCATCATGCTTCTGTTGATCTATGTCTTTGATGCCAAGCGCCTTATCCTACGAAAAAGTATGAAGATGGGAAGGGCTATTCAAATGACAGCAGGTATCCTATTAATTTTAATCGGAATAACGGACACTATTACATATTGGGGCATGTAAGACATGTATAATAGAGTCAAAACGAGAAAGAGAGTTACAGTATGATCGCTATATTATTATTTATTCTTGCGGGAATTGGTGAAATAGGTGGGGGCTATTTAATTTGGCTTTGGTTACGAGAGGGCAAACCTTTTTATTGGGGCATTATTGGCGGTATTGCACTTGCTCTGTACGGTGTTGTTGCAACATTCCAGTCCTTTCCTACCTTTGGCAGAGTTTATGCAGCCTATGGTGGGGTATTCATCGTGTTGTCTATTTTATGGGGGTGGGGCATTGATGGCAAAAAGCCCGATCATTTAGACTTTATTGGCGCAGGGATATGCTTAATAGGCGTCATTGTGATATTGCTGCCTCGCTCTTAGCATGGAAAAAAGGTTACTACAACAGAATAGTAACCTTTTTTAATCTATTTTTTACGAGCAATAAAGCGCAGACGATAATAATCAATGACCCATTCATTCTGTTGAAAACACGTTGGCTTTAATAATTCCTCACATGTCGTATAAACCTGTTCTTTCTCATCCGCCTTTAAGTGTTGTAGAAGATTTTCACTAAACATAACCAACCAGTTGCGAAGCCCATCCTGCCCTTGAAGTGGTGTAGGACGTTTATAGAGTGTGATATTCTCGACCTCAAAGCCTGCATTTTCTAATTTTGATTGATATTCCTCGACGCTTGGAAAATACCAAGGGAAATAGTGGTCGATATAGGGAAATTGTAAAGATTCCATACTTTTTTGCAGGGCCCAAACGATGGATGCAATATTGCCTTGTCCACCCATTTCAGCAACAAAGCGTCCATCGTTCTTCAGTGCGCCATAGACGTTTTCGATAACTACATCAGGTTCCTTCATCCAATGAAGTGCGGCATTGGAGAAAACAGCATCAAATTGGTGAGAAAAATGCATCGCTGTAGCTTCCATTGTTTGAAAATTTATGGCAGGATATTTTTGCTGAGCAGCTAAAATCATCGTAGCCGACGCATCAACTCCGAGCACAGAAGCTCCAAGTGCTGATATGTCATTAGCCAAATCTCCTGTACCACAACCCACATCTAAAATATGTTCATTTTTCTGCGGCGCTAGTAGATCGACTAAGCTTGTACCCAATTTTGACACGAAATCATGCTTTTCATCATATAAATGAGCATTCCATTTTGTTTTTGTTGTCATCCTATTTCATCTCCTTTAGTAGAGCATAGCAAAGGAGGACAACCATCAGAAATGCGAAAAATCATGAATTTTGATTCCAAATTGGAATGATAGCTTTCTCTATAACAGCTAGCTTTACACGCTATCAAATTTCCGATTCGATGAAAAATGAAGTCCATAAAATTTTTGAGTAAAATTAAAAGGTAGCTGATGTTTTTTCAGCTACCTTTTGTTATGGTTAAAGCTTTGTTAATGTTTTGCCACTCCAGCCAAACAAGATCGTAAGAATTGGTCCAAGTAAACAGAAGAAGGTGAACGGTAGGTAATCAAATGTGGAAATACCGAGGACACTTGCGATAAAAATACCACAAACACTCCAAGGCACAAGTGGGTTGACGACCGTACCTGCATCCTCCATGACGCGTGAAAGGTTTTTTGGTGCAAGACCAACCTTTGCAAATTGAGCCTTAAAGGCCTCACCAGTTAATAGAATGGATAAGTACTGTTCACCGATCAATGTATTGACACCGATGCCAGTGATCGCAGCACCGGTAATAACCGATCCAGCACTTTTAAATAAACTTTGTACCTTCGCTAAAATGCTTTGAATAATGCCTAATGTGAATAAAAGGCCACCCATTGTTAAAGCAAGTAGAACAAGCGCGATTGTAAATAGCATACTATTCATCCCACCACGAGTGAGCAAGGCGTCTACATCTTTATTACCAGTTTGAGAGACATAGCCATCAAACAGAATCTTGAAGATATCTGAAGCGGGAACTGGGTCAAGTAGAGAGCCAAGACCTACTCCAATAATGGATACAACAGCCAATGTAATGACTGCTGGTGCCTTATAAAAAGTCATGATAACGAGAACAACAATTGGCAATAATGTATACCAATGAATAAGTCCTGTAGACAATAAACCTTCTTTAAATTGTTCCACAGTCTCAAAGGATGTAGCAGCTCCTGTTGGCGAAATAATAGCATAGATTACAAAGGAGATAAGAAAAGCAGGAATGGTTGTCCAGCCCATATTTTTAATATGCTCAAAAAGGTCTACACCAACTGTACCAGAAGCAAGATTGGTTGTATCGGATAAGGGTGACATTTTATCACCAAAGAAGGCCCCAGAAACAATCGCTCCAGCAGTAATGGTTAGCGAGATATCCATGGCACCGGCAATGCCCATAAATGCCACACCAACCGTCGCGACAGTTGTCAGGGAGCTTCCAATAGAAATACCAACGATACTACAAATTAAAAACACGATGGCAAAGAAAAAATTTGGCGAAACAGTTAAAAAGCCATAATAGATAAGGGTTGGGATCGTTCCGCCCATAATCCAGCTTGAAATTAAAATGCCGATAAAAAAGAAAATAAAAACGGCGCCAAGTCCAGCGCTAGCACCCGCAATCATACCACCTTCAAGATCGCGAAAGGGTACTTTTTTCAGTAGTCCATAAGCGAGTAAAATGGCAATCACAAGAAAAATCGGGATATGTGGCGTAGCCTTTAAATAGCCAATACTATAAGCCATTATGGCAATAATTAAAATAGTGATAAAGCTTGCCTCAAGAAATCGAGGGTTACTCTTTGCTTCTATTCGAAACATGTGAATCCTCCTAATACATACTTCTGCGCTTCAATGCGGTGAAGCCCAAAAGTATTATAGCACGCTAATATTTTTTGTCAATTGACTGAAAATTGGTGGTCTCAGAAGAGATAATCCCAGGCATTTTTCAAAATCAATAAACATGTCATGACAATAAAAATGACACGCATCATGTTCGTTCCACGCTTCAGCGCAAATTTGGATCCAAGAATTGCCCCAAAGATCATGACAAAGCCCATCGAAAAACCATATAGAAAATGAACTTCTCCTAAAACTAAAAACATGATTAATGCCGCTAAATTTGAGGTAAAATTAAAAGCTTTTGCATTACCAGCAGCTTGGAGGAAATCATAGCCCATCATTAATAGAATAAAAATAAAAAATGAACCCGTACCTGGTCCAAAAAAGCCATCGTAAAAGCCAATAGCCGCAAATGCACCTATAAAGGCTAAATTTTTAGCTGTGCTAAGTACACGCTCTTGATATTGCTGTCCCCAATCTTTTTTAAACATTGTATAAGCAGCTACAAGGACGAGCATAACAAGCATAAGTGGTTTTAAAATAGCAGGGGATACAAGATGGACAGTAAAGGCACCGAGTAAAGATCCTACAAAGATAAAGGGGAGGATTTTTCCAATTTTCTTGAAGTCTACTTTACCTGCACGTAAAAAAGTTAGCATACTTGTACCATTACTAATGGTATTGGCTAGTTTATTTGTGGCAATAGCTGTACTTGGAGGTAAACCAACAGCCATTAATGCAGGTAAGGAGATGAGCCCACCACCTCCAACAATCGCATTTAAAAAAGAGGCGATAAAAGCAAGTAGTAATAATATTGTGAGTGAAAGTAAATCAATATCCATAAATATGCTCCCATCTTTCTTCATCGCGTTTTAACATAGCGTACTGCGAAAGTCAAAAAATCACAATGAAATTCCAACATTTTCATGTAAATTTTGTTTACAATTCCTTAACATTTCACAAGATAAACAAATAAGCAGGAAAAAGTTTATTTCAAGTATTTTTATAAAAATAAAAGAAAAAATGGGCGTTTTTAAAGAAAAAATCGTGATTTTTAATATTTGATTTCCAACGTTTGCAACTTGGAAAATAGCTTGAAAATAAATGTGGCAAATTTTATATTACAGTTTTGTAAAATCAACAGCTAAGTGTTTAAAATTTTGTTGAATTGTGTAAATGTTTTGTTATGATGGTTCAGAAATCGACAATATTTTTTCAACAGGAGGAACAGGATGTTCAACTCAAACAAGCAAGATCCATTTTTTCAATCACTATTAAAAATCGCGAAAAACGTGAATGAGGGTATTTACTATGCTCATAATGCACGTATTCAAGATATAGATGCACTAAAAGAAATCGCAGATACAATGAAGCAATACGAAACAAGTGGCGATAAATTAATCCATGAGCTAATTGTTATGCTGAATAAATCTTTTATGACGCCAATTGAGCGTGAAGATATTTTAGCCTTAGCCAATAAATTAGATGATGTAATTGATGGAATGGAAGGCTGTATTGCGCACTTCAATATGTACAACCTAACAGAAGTAACAGAGCCAATGCGCCAATTCCTCACATACATTGCGAAGAGTACAGATGAAATGGTACAAGCCATGGAACTGTTAAATAGTAAAAAGCTTGTGGAAATGCGTAAACATTCTATTCAAATTAAGGACAATGAACGTGAATGTGATGAAATTTTCCGTTCTTCAATGAAGCAATTATTCATCCAAGAAAAAGACCCAATGCGTTTGATTGTTTTCAAGGATATTTATGAGCAATTTGAAGACATTGCGGACAGCTGTCAAACAGTAGCAAACACAATTGAAACAATAATTATGCGTAATGCATAAGATGGAGTGTACGAAATGGATACGATCTTATTAATCACCATATTAGTCGTTATTTTCGCACTTGTGTTCGACTTTATTAACGGCTTCCATGATACAGCAAATGCGATTGCTACTTCTGTATCTACCCGTGCCTTAAAGCCACGTACTGCGGTTTATATGGCAGCGGTAATGAACTTCGTCGGAGCGATTACATTCGTTGGGGTAGCCAAAGCCTTAACAAAAGATATTGTGGACCCATTTTCTTTAAATGCCTATGATGGCGATATTACAGGTTCTGTTGTGATTTTAGCAGCGTTATTATCTGCCATTACATGGAATTTATTAACATGGTATTTTGGGATTCCATCAAGTTCTTCTCATACATTGATTGGTTCTGTTGCAGGGGCAGCTATTGCCGCAGCAGGATTTGATATTTTGAACTATGCTGGGTTTATTAAAATTCTTCAAGCACTTATTTTTTCACCATTACTAGCATTCGCAGCTGGTTTCCTGATGATGACATTATTAAAGGTCATCTTTAAAGATATGAATTTATATCGCACGAATAAAGGCTTCCGTACAATGCAAATTGGGACAGCAGCCTTACAATCCTTTACACACGGGACAAATGATGCGCAGAAGGCGATGGGGATTATTACCCTTGCGTTAATCGCGGGCGGCCTACACCAAGGAGATGATATTCCTTTCTGGGTACGTTTTGCTGCAGCAACTGCGATGGGTCTTGGTACATCTGTCGGAGGTTATAAAATTATCAAAACCGTTGGCGGTAAAATCATGAAAATCCGCCCAGTAAATGGGGTAGCGGCAGACTTAGCTTCTGCATCGATTATCTTTGGAGCCACTTTAATCCATTTACCAGTTTCTACAACACATGTTATTTCTTCATCCATCATGGGTGTCGGAACAGCACACCGTGTTAAAGGAGTAAAATGGGGGATGGCACGAAAAATCGTTACAACATGGGTCATCACGATGCCAATCTCTGCTGTCATGGCAGCATTGATTTACTATATTTTAAGTTTATTTTTCTAGTTCGCTAAGGAATGCACAATCATAGTGCATTCCTTTTTTTTGGATAGAACCGGCAAAGTGAAGGATAGCCCGGTTAAAGTAGTGGATAGGAGCGGCAAAGTGAAGGATAGCCCCACAAAAGTGGCGGATAGCCCGGGCAGGAAGAAAAACTGCTTCGATGAAATCGGTAGCCTCCTCCCCTTGTGTAAAGTGCGGATACGCTCTAAGGTAATTATAAAGAAAGTGTAAAGTTCGGAGAAAATCGTTTTTTCCGTAGTAAGGTGAATACAGGAGGAAAATGATGAAGGAAAAGTTACTACTGATTGAGGATGATACAGCGATTGGACGCATTGTGAAGGATACGCTGGAGCAGGAGGGCTATTATGTGACATGGGCTACTACGGGCCTTGAGGGACTAGCAGATTTTCAAACGCAACCTTTCGATTTAGTGCTAGTGGATTGGATGCTGCCAGAAATGGATGGGTTAACGGTTTCTCAAAATATCCGTTGGGAGAGTGATGTGCCGATCCTAATGATGAGTGCCCGCAAGGAAGATGCGGATAAGGTGGAGGGCTTGCAGGGGGCAGACGATTATATCGCTAAACCATTTAGCTTAGAAGAATTAAAGGCACGAGTTGCCTCTCACCTTAGACGATGGCGACGCTACCACAAGCAAGACGTGATAGAAGAGCATACTGCCTATGCGAATGGATTAACAATAGATTGGCAACGAGAAATAGTATGTGTTTATCAGCAAGAAATTGCATTAACTCAAAAGGAGTTTGCTCTTGTTAGGCTGCTAGCTAAAAATCCGAGTCAAACCTTTACAAAAGAAGAACTGTATCAGCATATTTGGCAGCAAGCAACGTTAGAGGACACTCATACTGTCACAGTGCATATTAAGGCTTTGCGAGAAAAGCTCAAGGATTCTGTGAAAAACCCAAATTTCATTCAAACTGTGTGGGGTAAGGGCTACCGTTTTATTGGTGAACCATTATGAAAATAAAAGCGTGGTTACTAATTATGTTTTTTATTGTAATGGTATTACCCATAGTAGGGGCTTATAGCCTTTATGTGTGGATTAATGCTTATTACCAAGATAAAAATGTGGCGGAGTATTTTGACAAGTGGACAGAGCTAAATCAGGTAAAAGACGTCCTTGACAATCCAGTGCTTTATCAAAAAAATGCCGATTTTGAGGAAATAGAGGAACTTACCAATGAGCAGCTGGCGATTACCCTCTATACGAAATCTGGCTATGTTTTATATTCCTCCAACCCCTTGCTAACGGGCTATGTAGGGAAAGAGCGCATGTTAAATGGTTTATATGATTTACAGCAAGCATATAACGCCTTTACATACAAGGAGCCTGTATATCTAAAAGGTGATTTGCTTGGCATCTATGAAATTCAATTACTACGAACAGATTGGGTAAAGGGTGTAGAAAAGCGTTCGTGGCTCGTCATCGCAAGCACGATCCTGTTATTTTTTATCATTTATTTAACTGTCATCTTGTTGCTTCATCGGAAACTGAATCGGCCATTACGTGAACTGATGCAGCAAATGCGTAATTTTGCGAAAGGTCAGCAAGTTAAATCAAATCTAAGCGTAAGAAAAGATGAGATTGGGGCACTCGCCAAAACATTTGAGGCGATGCAGGATGAAATTGAAAAGACTCGGGCTTCTTTAAAAGCGGAACAACAGCAAAAAGAAATGATGATTGCAAGTATTTCCCATGATTTGAAAACACCCCTTACAGCCATCCAAGCCTATGCAGAATCTTTACAAAATAAAGGCTTGTCAGAACAGCAGGAGGCAGAATATCAGCAGGTCATCGTTACGAAGGCAGATCGGATGAAGCATATGCTAGAGGATTTAATGATGTTTACATTACTTCAATCAACGAACTATACATTAGAGCTCATTGCTGTGGATGGAGAAGAATTTTTTGACATGGCCCTGTCTGACTATGAACCTTTATGTGAGGAAGAAGGATTTACATTAAAAGTCTTCTGTGCCGTAGATGGGCTCTATGCTGTGCATCCTAAACAACTTCAGCGTGTTATTGATAATTTATTAAGCAATGCATGGCGTTATGGGGAAAAGGGGACAACAATCTGCTTAGCGGCAGTCAATGCTGGAAATGATCCCAAATGGGGCTTTGACTTCTTGAAGTCGGCTTTAAACAAACAAGAGGGTATGTATATAATTGTACAAAATCACGGAAGAGGTATACCACAGCAGGACATTGTAAAATTATTCGAGCCTATGTATCAAGCAGATTATGCGAGATCAAAGGCTGGTGAACGAGGAACAGGACTAGGCTTAAATATTACAAAACAAATTATTGAAAAACATGGTGGCACTATCGAATTGCTTTCTAGAGAGAACATTGGAACAGCGGTAATTTGCTGGCTACCACCTTATAAAGGAGTAAAAGAATGATGAATTGGAAAAAATCTTGCCAAGCAGCAGGCTTAATTGCTGTGATGACATTTAGTTTAGTGGGCTGTAATTCAGAGGCATCTTATACACCTCAGGAAATTATCGACCAAGCCCTTCAAGAATCGAAAGAGCCACTCACTTATTATGGCGAATATACGTTAGATATGGGAGAGCTAGGTGGTAAAGCTCAAGTGAAGGAATGGGTAAAGGATAGCAATAGACGGATAGAAATGACAGGTGATAATGGAGAACATGTTATCACAGTCAAAAATGACGCTAAAGTCATTAGCTATGATGTCACTGAAAAGACGGCTTACACAATGGATTATTCACAACACGAATTAGACGGCTTGCAATCACCTAAAGATCAGGTACAGCTTATTTTTAATATGGTTAAAGATACACATGATATCAAGATAGCAGGGGAAGAGAAGGTTGCAGGTAGAGATACGTATAAAATCGTCGCAAAAACGAAGAAAACGGAATCGTTATTTGGAGATATCGAAGCATGGATTGACAAAAAAACTTGGCTGACTTTAAAAATGAAGACAGATAGTGCAGGGACTCATATGATCACTGAGTATTCTAAGCTTAATTTTGGTGAAAAAATAGATGCTCAACAATTTACACTAGATCTACCAAAGGATGTAACGATTCAGGAAATTAGCGGACAGGACACTTCAGCATCCATTTCTTTGGACGACGTAAAGCAGCAGCTTGAAAAGTTTTTATTAGTGCCAGAAGTAAATGGTCTTACCTTAGACAACATATCCATGGTTAAAGGGATAGAGGATCGACCAGAATACTCTTTTGATTATAGCATAGACGGAGAGTTAGCTTTTTTTGTTACGATTTTTAAAGCAGATGCTAGCGTTGCAGATATTGGTCCCATTCTAAATGAAAAAGAAATCGATATTCGTGGACAAAAAGGCACAGTTATGGATGGTGAAAATTTCCGTTCCCTTGCTTGGCAAGAAAACGGCTACCAATATAGTATGGTTGGGCAAAATCCAGCATTAACAGTTGAGGATCTTTTAAGCTATGCGCAACAAATGACCGTTATACAATGAGGTGATACTATGAAAAAAGCGCAAGGACTAAAATGTCTGGCACTATTTTTATTTACCACTATTTTCCTTTATGGGGTAGGGGAAACATATGAGGTGTCTTGGCTACAATTTCATTTTACGGGACAATATCAGGACGTAGGCTTTTATTTCAGTTTTACATCCCTCATTCCAATAGTAATTGGATTATTAATGGTGGGTCTATATGAATCATTGTTAAAAAGATTCATCTAAATAATTAGGAGCAGGATCCGAGTGGTGATCCTGCTTTTTTTATGGTAGAAATATAGGTCATAGATTACAATATTTATATAAAGAGGATACTAATAGGAGGTTTCGTCAATGGCTACATTTCTACATGGCTTTGCTCAACAACTCATTTTCCCCTTGTTTATGATTTTATGCTTTTATTTCACATTAACTTATTTTCATCATCTCAAGACAGGCGATGACCGTGATATTAAGAATACAAAATGGGCAGCAGTGGTGTGTTTAGCTTTCGCTTTGCTTGCACCAGCTCTTTATAATGTGATTACGTTCATGATCATGATGAGGTAAAGTGATAATTTTGGCACAATACGTACATAATGTAAGGTAACAGGTTTAGTCATTCTAAAATGAGGGAATATACATTCATCCTAGGATATTGTAGGTGGTACATATGTTTGACAATTTACTATTTCAGTTACCTTTTATTATTTTTATCGGTTTGTTTTCACAGTGGTTAGCATGGCGATTTCGCATGCCTGCCATTGTCATTATGAGTATCGCTGGGCTCATTATTGGTCCGTTTACAGGGTTAGTGTCGCCAAAAGAGACATTTGGCCCTATTTTTCATACCATTATTTCTCTGGCCGTTGCCGTAATATTATTTGAAGGAAGTTTAAGCCTTGATTTTCGAGAAATACGTGGCTTTAAGAAGTCTATATTGCGTATTTCCACAGTAGGGGCAGCCATCGCTTGGATTGCAGGCTCTACTGCGGCGCATTTTGTTGCTGGGCTATCATGGCCAGTCTCTTTTGTCATTGGTGGATTATTTATTGTGACAGGTCCAACCGTTATTTTGCCTTTATTGAGACAGGCAAAATTGAAGGAGCGACCAGCAGCTATCTTAAAATGGGAAGGCATCGTTGTAGATCCATTTGGCGCGTTGTTAGCGCTATTTGCGTATCAGGTCGTTTTGGGCATATATCATTTAGAAGGTGGGACATCTCTTACCGTTTTCTTTGTTTCCGCCTTTTTAGCCGCCCTGTTAGGAGGGGGCGTCGGTTATGTAATGGGACAATGCTTGGAGCGTGGTTTGATTCCAGAGTTTTTGAAATCACCTTTGTTACTCGCTACTATTTTACTTGTTTTTGCCCTAAGCGATGCCATCATGCACGAAACGGGCTTATTGGCTGTGACAGTGATGGGGCTTGTGATGGCCAATATGCATTTAACAAGTCATCATGAGCTGTTGCATTTTAAAGAAAATATTTCGGTTATTTTAATTTCAAGTGTCTTTATCATGCTGACGTCGTCCTTAACCATCGATACGTTATGGCAAATCATTGATTGGCGTATGCTACTATTCGTACTAGCGATGATGTTTATTGTTCGACCGTTATCGATTTGGATTGCGACCATTAATACGGGCTTAACATTGGAAGAACGGGCCTTAATTGGGTGGATTGCACCGAGAGGGATTGTGGCATTAACCGTTTCAGGTTACTTTACAACGGCACTACAAGACGTAGGTTTTCAAAGTGCACAATTATTAACAGCGCTCACATTAGCACTTGTTTTTGCGACAGTGGTTGCTCATGGCTTTAGCATTGGCTGGCTTGCTAAAAAATTAGATCTACAAGCTTCCACAGGGAAGGGTATTGTGATTGTAGGCGCTTCTCCATTTACAACACAGCTCGCAACGTCCCTGCAAAATAACGGGATTGATGTGTTGATGATGGATCGTGCATGGGAAGATTTATCTGCTGCTCGACAAAATGGTATTAAGACAGAAACAGGTGATATTCTAAGCGAGCATACAGAATTTTATGTTGATTTAACTCCCTATGATCAACTAATTGTAGCGACAAAGCAGGACGCCTATAATGTCCTTGTTTGTGCAGACTTTGTTCCAGAATTAGGGCGTCTCAATATTTTTCAAACGGCTTTACATACTACAGACCCAAAAAATTACTCACGGAAGTACGGGGGACAGCTTCTTGTCGATGCACAACATGATATTCATCAGCTCAATGAACTGATAGAGCAAGGGGCACAACTTCGTCAAACGAAAATTACAGAAGTATTTACATGGAAGGATTATGTAGAACAAAATCCTCATGCCGTCTGGGTGTATGCTATAACACAGGATGGAGCTATCGTGTTGGATATGGTCAATAAATATGACGATATAAAACATGAACCGCATACTATCATTAGTTTAATTCGCTAAAATCGGCCGCCTGTTTGTGCAGGGCGGCTGTTTTTTTAGATGGTTTTTTTTATGCAAGTGAAAGGAGACTAGTTGACTGAAAATGACCATGCTTGCAAACACACTAGCAATGAGTGTTCTGCCTGTTTCATACAAAGCAAGAACAGCTAGCGTAAAGAGAGCAGCTTCTACTAGTTCATGCGTAAAGGGATTCAAGGGCACTCTTGCTTTTGGAGAGCCAAAAATACTCCATATTCCGATGATGAATAATGGTAATCCCACTCCAAGAAAGCATTTAATTAGGGGATTTGTTTCTATATAGGCACCCAGTTTCCAATAGCGAGTAGAACCCCCATTTCTACTAAAAATCGTAGTGTTAAATGGATAGCCATACTTTCCTCCTCATTACGCAATTTGCTGTAAATGTGTCTTCTTAAAAGCGTCCTCATATTTTAAACCATAGCCAAGTGCGCGATCTAAGAAAATATGTGCGAGCCAAATCAGGGCAGCCATCAGGAGTACTGGTGTAGTCGTTAGTAAACCAATCACCATCAACATGGCAGGTAGCACAAAGCTATGTCCCATATTATAGAAAAGAGCGCCTATTTTTGTATTGAGGAGATAGCCAACCATTGTAATGTCTGGTAGCAATAAAAACACAATAAAATAAAGCCATGGAAAATTTAGATGACCATAGAAAGAAACTGTGATGATGAAAGCAAGGATATATTCTATTGAGATGATTTTACGTAGTGACATTTAACCACGACCTTCCAGTAAATTTTGATACATATCCTCTATGAGTAAGGAAATTTTTTCTTGGTTTTCTTCGTATTGTCCGTCAGCCATTAACGTTTTTGTCAGTTGTAGCGAATGAAGCGCATGCTGGTAGAATTGTAGTTGCTGCTCAATCTGGGCAATCTTTGTGGAAAATAGCTGTACCGTTTCTTCATTACATGCTGTTGAAATAGGCTTTTGTTCGAGTGTCAGTAAATGTTTAATTTCTTGGAGCGTAAAGCCTAGCTGACGTAAAACGATAATAAACTTCATTGTATGTTCACACATGGCATCATACACACGGTAGCCATTGTCTTGTTTTTGCGGTTTTAAGAGTCCTTCTTTTTCATAATAGCGAACGGTATCCGTTGTTAATTGAAATTTCTCAGCGAATTGTTTAATTTTCATGTAAGTACCTCCTAAATTCATCCTAACATTGGAGTATGCTCCAAGGTCAAGATGCTTGAGGAAAAAAGTTAAAAAAATGAAACGGTCATTCAGTGGCAGTCGTTTATAGTGTAAGAAGGGGAGGTGGACGGCATACTTGAGGAAATGATCGAAGAACATGCAGCACATTTATTACGTCTCGCCTATTTTTATGTGAAGAACCGACAAACCGCAGAGGATATTGTGCAAGAGGTCCTTATTAAATTTTCTCAGCGTGGCTATGAAGAACGTGGGCAGTTGCGTGCGTATTTATCCACTCTAACGATTAATCAAAGCAAGGATTATTTAAAAAGCTGGCATTATAAGAAATTACTATTACAAGAAAAAATATTTCCTGTTCAGGGGAATAGACAACGAGATGCGCTCGTGGCAGCAGAGGAACGGTCTCACATTGGGGCAGCTATTTTAAAGCTTTCACTTACCTATCGGGAGCCCATTATCCTTTATTATTTTGAAGAAATGAAGATTCGTGATATTGCCCAGCTACTTGGCATTGCAGAGAATACGGTGAAAACAAGACTGAAGCGGGCAAGAGAAGCATTAAAGCCTCATCTGAAGCAGGAGGAATGGGAGGTGCTTAGACATGAATGAGATACAGAAGGAATTACTCAAAGTCGCTGGTGATATGACAGCAAGCAAAGAACGAGTCAAAAAACATGTACTACAACAGTCTATCAATAGAAGGAAGCCTTTTCGTTTCACCCTATTAACCGTCGTACTGACACTTTGTGTGGTGGGGTTTATGATGGTGCAGCTTCTTACGAACGAAACAGAGCAAACATCCTCACTATTTCATGAAAGACAGCTTGAGCATTTCGAACGTATTAATCGGCTAATGTGGCCAGGGAAAGAGCAGGAATTTTATAAAGAGGAAGCCTATCTATCGTATGAGAAGCTCGTTGCCGCCTACTATTTTGCGAAATCATTAGGGATTGATTATTCAAAGGCCGAGCTAGAGGTGGAGAGCAAGAAGCAAGTAGAACAGTTGGAAATGCTTTATCAAGCATCTGAATACGAAGCACTATTTCAGGGATTAGCACCGAAACAGTATGTTGAAACATATCTTGAGCCCCTTTTGCCAATGTATACAACAAGAACAAAGCTATATGCCCTCTATAAAGAAAAATATCCAACTTTTTATGCTTACCAAGAAGTAGCCAATATTGATGCCAATCGATATTTCCAAGCGCATTATACTGAGCAGGCAACAGCCTTTCAAAATGAGCATAACATCATATTACGGGCTAGTTCACATGGCTCTTCAATGGTCGGAACAGTTGCAAAGGTTGAATCGAATGTTTTTTTATTTATTGAAGGAGTGATTCCTGAGGACCTTGATCATATGACGGAAGAACAGCTTGCTGAAAAATATGAGCAGGCCAATTGGTATCCTGTGCTGGATGATTTTCCTGTCAAGCAGGGGGATTATATTACTTTAACTTCTATGGGAACAGGCAGTATAGAGGAAAACGGGGTCGTCAGAAAATATGGTTTATTATCTAAACTGGAAAAACTAGAGCCAATCAATATAAAAAGGCTTGAGCTAGAAAATAATAAAGAGGTTGCTCAGTTTTTACAGGATATCCCTTGGCAGCCCGCAAATTATATGAAAAGACCACCCGAATATTCATTTGAAGTAGAAGGCGTCCGTATTGAAATGTGGAAGGGCTATGGTGGTTCAATTTATCTCCAAAAGGCTGGTAGCGGAGAAATTCACCTTAGTGCCAATAGAGCGAAGGAATTAATAGCCATCCTAGGCATAGAAGAATCTTAACAAGTCTCTTGAAAGAGGCTTGTTTTTTATTTAGGGGAAAATTATAGTGAAAGTACCATGTTAAAATAACCTTTAATTGAATGTAGGATAAAATACACAGTGATTTTTATTATTAGGCTGAATTACTTAATGTTAAAAAAATAAATGAGTCCAAAGAATTGTAATATTTTAAGGGCGAAGGTAGTATTAAAGAAGTAAGGATGAAGAAAAGGAGGGGCGGAATGAACGCACAAGAATTTGAAGAACTATGGATTACGCTTAATGAGTTATATAACGCGGATCGTTTTTTAGAATATATAGAAATAAGTAGTGCCGCAATTGAAAGTGCCATAAAGCTTGAAATGTATGATAAGGCTATCCTTCTATTACGTTATAGCTGTGCCAGTTATTTTCAAACGGGTGATTTACAGCTTTCTATAAGTGTCCTTGAACAATATCGTGAGTTAACTTTTCAACATGGCAACGATATTGATTTAATTCAATATTACAATTTAGCAGCCATTTATTGGGGAACATTTGGTCATTTAAAGAAATCAGAAGAGTTGATGTTGAAAGGCTTAAAAATTGCTGAAGCAATCCAGCACGTGGAGAGCATGGGGAAAATCTATAATAACCTAAGCGACCTTGAAATATCCATGGGAAGCTATCGGACAGCTAAGGAATTTGCCTTAAAGAGTTTATATTATGCGAATGCGTTTGAAATGAAGCATAAAGAGCCTTATACAGGGATTATCCATCCAAAGACAAATCTAGCTGTGGCACTTATTTGGCTTGAAGAATTTGAAGAAGCTAATACGATATTACAAGAATTAATGGCAACGATTCATCATCCACCCTATTCGAAAGTACAACTTGAGGTCCTCAATGCCTATGCCTTTCTGTGTGAAAGACAGGGACGTATAAGTGAGGCCATCGATTTATATCAAAAGACAAAGCATTATGCTTTACAAAACAATGACCTCTCTCTACTTCAACTAATTTATAATTCTTTAGTGAAGCTCATTGAGGAGCAAGGCAATAAAATTGTATTATGTGCGATACAAAAGGAATATATTAATATTTTGTTAGAAATCCAGCGTGAAAACTATTCACATGTATTGTTTGAAATGGAATATAACGATCATAAGAAGCAGTTTGAAAAAAATGCCTATATTGATCCTCTGACGAATATTTACAATCGTCGCTATTTTGATGAACAGGCCAAAAAGATGGTCGAAAAGGCGGCTGAAAATCATCAGCAATTGGCCTTGATGATGGTGGATTTAGACCATTTTAAAGAAATCAATGACATGAATGGCCATTTATTTGGCGATGATGCTTTGACGAATACAGCCAAAACTTTACAGGACTATTTTCAGCCCTTTGAGTCTATTGTTGCTCGCTTTGGAGGGGATGAATTCATTGTGTTGAGTCAAGTAAAGGAAGGTGAATCAGTACAAACATTGGCTGACAACCTGTATCAAACCTTAACGGCACTATCACTAACAGTGAATAATCAAACTGTTCAGTTGGAATTTAGTATTGGTGTCAGTACGAATGATCATGGCAAAATTCAGAAAGTAGAGGAGCTTATCAAGCATGCGGATGAAGCGCTCTATAAGTCAAAGCGTAACGGCCGCAACCAAATTACGCACTATAATCATTATTGCGATGTGGGAAATGGTATTTAAAAGAGAGAGAGGCATATCTACTCGGAAAGTGCCTCTTTCGTAAAAGTGTTGCTAGTGTGATGGATTAAGCAAGCCATAAAACACAATATCTTCAAAAGTACCGTTTTTATAAATATGATCCTTTAATGTTCCCTCATAGTGCATGCCACATTTCTCCATAATTTTCCCTGAGGCAGGATTAGATTGGAAATACCGGGCATAAATACGATGATACTGTTTCTCCTGAAAGGCAAATTCAATAATCGCTTGAGCAGCTTCTGTTCCGTAGCCATTACCCCAATAGGGCTCTCCAATCCAATAAGCGATTTCTCCTCTTTGATGTTGGGATTGATTTGACAGTCCTATCGCTCCATATAATTGTCCACTTTGTTTGTCTGTTATCGCAAATTCGTAACTTCTATTTTCCTCAAAGTTTTGTTGATGTGTGGAAATCCATGATAATGCACATTCTAATGTATAAGGATAGGGTAAACTCAATGTGCTTTTATAGATCGCATAATTGTTACATAAAACACTTACTTCTTGTGCATCTGCTTGTGTAAAGAGTCGAAGTATTAAACGTGTCGTTTCTATCGTCTTTTCGGTTGGCGAATAAATCATCGAATACCCCCTTTTCAATGGTTGGATTGATTATAGCACAATAAAAAGCAAAGTAAACCAAATAATGGATATCTTATTAAATCTTGAATTGGAATAAAAATTTATTGAAAAACGATAAATTATGTGGTAAATTAAACAGGATAATAAATAAAAGAGGTGCGTAAGATGAAACGAGAAACGCTCTTTTTAAAGATAGCTGTTTTTCTAATAGGTATACCCGTTCTTGCCTTATGTGTATGGGTGGTGCCTCATGTTGCTTTAAATACAGTGGAGCATTCTCCCATTCTAACCATTGTTGCTTTAATTGGCGTCTATGCAACGGCTATTGCTTATTTTGTTGCGCTATTTACAACGATCAAGCTATTAAGCTATATTGACCAAAACATCGCATTTTCAGAGCTGTCAGTGAAAGCTTTAATTAAGATCAAATATTGTGCAATTCTTATTAGTAGTGTTTACGTGGTTGGCATGCCACTGATATACTATGCTGCGGAAGTAGACGATGCCCCAGGTCTTATACTTATTGGAATGGTCATTATTTTTGCTTCCTTTGTCGTGGCAGTCTTTGCTGCTGTGCTGCAAAAGCTTCTAAAAAATGCCATCGATATCAAATCAGAAAATGATCTAACGGTTTGAGGTGAATACTATGGCAATGATCATTAACATTGATGTAATGCTGGCGAAACGAAAAATGAGTGTTACAGAGCTTTCAGAAAAAGTTGGCATCACGATGGCGAACCTTTCGATTTTAAAAAACGGCAAGGCCAAAGCCATCCGCTTTTCAACATTAGAGGCTATTTGTGAGGCATTGGATTGCCAGCCTGGCGATATTTTGGAATATCGGAAGAACGAGGAACTACAAAAATAAGGATCTGCGTAAAGCAGATTCTTTTTTTTGTAGAAATTATTGCCAAATGAAGTCATCCTATGCTAGGATAAAGAATAGATATATCGACAGGCAGTCGGTCAATTATAAGGAGGTGTCTTATGAGGGAAATAAAAAAAGCGGAAGAACGCAGAAATGAAATATTAGATGCTGCGGATGAATTATTTGCACAGAAGGGATTTGATGGCACTAGTACGAGTAATATTTTGGAAAAAGTAGGCATTGCTCGAGGCACTCTCTATTATCATTTTAAATCTAAGGAAGATATTATGGATGCGCTCATTGAGCGTTATACAAGCACGATGCTAGCAAAGGCGAAAAACGTTGCAGCAGACAAGACTATAGCTGTAAATGAGCGGATATTGCGCGTTGTCATGGCATTGAATATGCAAAATGAACAGGGTGGACAGGAAATGATGGAGCATGTTCATAGGCCGCAAAATGCTTTGATGCACCGTAAAATACAGCAAGTGGTCATCAATCAAGTACCACCAATCCTCACTGCCATTATTCGTGAGGGCATTGAGCAAGGTATTTACCAAACGCCTTATCCCTATGAGTGTATGGAAATGATTATTGCTTATACCAATACGGTATTCGATGATGATCTCGTCTTGATGACAGATGAGGAAAGAGCTGCCCGTATTCCGGCATTGATTTTTAATATTGAAAGAATGCTAGGGGTGGAGAATGGTAGCTTATTGTATATGATGCAAATGTTTGGAGATAAGGAAGAAGGCAGTACGAACTAAGTTTTTTAGGTCTTGTTAGGTTTGATGGCGGTTAACAATATACAAAGAGGTGACTTATGTATTGGAAAATTGTTCGAAATGATATGGCAAATAGCAAGCTAATTACAGGTATGACCATGCTATTTGTGGCGGTAGCAGCTTTACTTGTCACACTATCAGCAATACTTATTGTCCATTTGACAAGTGCAATTGACACGCTGATGAAACAAGCAGAAACGTCTCATTTTCTTCAGATGCATGCAGGGGAAATCGATCAAGTGCGGCTGACTGAATTTGCAGAGCAAAATAAATATGTAGATGAATATCAAATGAATGAATTTCTAAATGTGGAGGGCACGAAGATCAATATTGCGGGTACCACCTTGGCACATAGTGTGCAGGACAATGGTTTCAGCACACAAAGTGAGAAATTTGATTATTTACTTGATCTTGATGGTCATGTGATTGAAGTGGCAAATGGTGATATTTATGTACCTGTAAGCTATTGGAAGGACGGCATCGCTGACTTGGGGGATACTGTCATCGTTCATGATCAAACCTTTACAATAGCTGGATTTCTAAGGGATTCACAGATGAACTCTATGCTGGCTTCCTCCAAACGCTTTCTTGTCAGTGAACAAGATTATGCAGCAATCCAGGAAGCGGGAACAGTTGAATATTTAATTGAGTTTCGTTTGAAAAATTTGGCGGATTTAAAGAAGTTTGAAGAGGCCTATACAAGTGCAGGGCTAGAAGCAAACGGACCAACCATTACTTATAAGCTTTTTCAAATGCTGAATGCCATATCAGATGGACTTATGATTGCTGTTATCTTACTCATCAGTGTCCTTGTAGTCGCTATTGCTTTTATGTGTATTCGATTTACATTGCTCACTAAAATAGAAGAGGATTATAGAGAAATCGGTGTGATGAAAGCAATTGGCCTACGAGTGGCAGATATACAGAAAATGTATCTAGCCAAATATGGCGTTATAGCTGTGATTGGTTGTATGCTCGGTTTTGCCTGTTCCTTCTTCCTTCGAGATATTCTATTAGAAAATATCCGTCTGTTCATGGGAGAAACGGACAAAGTTTCACTCATTTGGTTGTTCACGGGTCTGGGATTGTTGCTCGTATTTTTCGTGATTATGGGCTATGTACGATCGGTACTCAAACAGTTTCGCAAGCTATCAGCCACGCAGGCGATGCGTTTTGGCACAACACAAGGAAAAGTGCAGCATACAAAATTATTGAACCTTAGCGCCAATAAAAGACTACCGATCAATCTTTTTCTTGGCATGAAGGATGTATTATCACGAAAAACACTTTATGCGACAATGCTCGCAGTATTAGTATTGGCAACATTTATTATTATCGTGCCTCAAAACTTACACAACACAATTGCAGCTAAAAGCTTTATTACGTATATGGGTATTGGGAACAGTGACATCCGAATTGATATCCCACAAGGCAAGCAAAATGAACAACAGGTGGCAGCGGTGAAGGATATGCTTGAGCATGACACAGCCATTAAGAATTATACTGTTTTGACAACAAAAAAATTCACAACGATTGCCGAGGACGGAACAGCGCAAAACCTAAAAATAGAGCTGGGTGACCATACGATATTCCCCTTAGAATATGCACACGGAGAGGCTCCAGTCGCTCCTAATGAAGTGGCACTTTCGGTGCTCAATGCAGAGGAGCTTCAAAAAAAGGTTGGCGATAGTTTAGCAGTAGTCATTAATGGAGAGAAGAAAAATTTGAGGGTCAGCGGTATTTATTCAGATATTACCAATGGCGGCAAGACTGCTAAGGCAGCTTTCTCTGACCAGTCTACGGATAGCATGTGGAGTGTCATCTATAGTACGATGGCTAATCCATCGCTTGTTGCAGATAAACGGGCGGAATATGCAAAAACCTTCTCGTTTGCCAAGGTGTCAGGTATTGATGATTATATTCATCAAACTTTTGGCACGACGATTCATGCCATCGAAAAGGCAGCTCGTGCAGCACTCGTCATTGCCTTATTGCTGTGTGTGCTCGTGACATTATTATTTATAAATATGCTGATTGCGAAGGATCAAGCACCCATCGCTATTATGAAGGCATTAGGATTCACGAATGTCGATATAGCTACACAATATGCAGCACGTTCGATTTTTGTATTACTGCTTGCCATCTCGATGGGGACGTTGCTCGCAAACACGTTAGGTGAATATTTAACTAGTACGGTCATTGCCTCATTCGGGGCGGCATCATTTGATTTTATGATTAATCCACTAGCAGCTTATGTTTTTTGCCCACTAGCGCTTACAAGCGTTGTACTGCTAGCTACGCTAATTGGTACGTCAAGGGCAGGGCAGGTAAAAATTATTGAGCATATAAAGGAGTAGAACCTATGAATATAGTAAGTGGTGAGCAAATAGCAAAGACGTTTCAGGTAGGCAAAGAACAGCATCCCGTTTTACTGGATGTATCAGTTGCAATCAATCAAGGAGAGTTTATCTCCATTATGGGCCCATCAGGCTGTGGTAAATCGACATTGTTGTATGCCCTTAGCGGGATGGACAGTATTGATCAAGGTCAGGTCATCTTTGATGGAATGGATTTAACGACATTAAGTGACAAAGAACTGGCTGATTTGCGTAGAACGAAAATGGGCTTTGTCTTTCAGCAGCCGACCTTTCTAAAAAGCTTAAATATCCTTGATAATATCCTGTTACCTGCGATGCGTGATGAGCGAAAAAATGTGAGGGCCTTGACAGAAAGGGCACTACAGATTATGAACAAAATGGGGATTGCAGACTTGGCAAAGCGAGATATTACACAGGTTTCTGGTGGGCAGCTTCAACGGGCAGGCATTTGCCGCGCCTTGATTAGCAACCCGCAAGTGATCTTTGGAGATGAACCCACAGGCGCATTGAATTCAACGTCTGCTCAGGAAATCATGGATTTATTAGCCTCCATCAATAGTGAAGGTACAACGGTGATGCTTGTGACCCATGACCCAAAAATTGCCGCAAGAACAGAGCGTATCCTTTTTATGTCTGATGGCGCTATCGTGAATGAACTGAGATTGCCTCGATTCACAGGCGCCGATTTAGACGATCGAATGGTCAAAGTTGTCTCTTCTATGCAAAAAATAGGTATTTAGCTTGAAGAAATCCGTAATGATTTAAAAATTACGGATTTTTTTTTGATAAAATGAATCGCATTCGTTATGGCGTCCGTCAGTAGTGTAGGAAGTAGGTGAGGGCAATGATGGCTATTGAACAGATAATCGAGGAGCACGGTGATTACTTACTTAAGGTCGCCTATCTCTATGTGAAAAATAAGGCAACGGCGGAGGACATCGTGCAGGATGTGTTCATCGCCTTTTATCAAAAGCAGGGACAGTTTCGTCAGGAAGCATCCTTACGTACATATCTAGTGAAAATGACGGTTAATCGAAGTCACGATTATTTACGAAGTTGGAAAAGTAAACGACTGACATTGTTTGAAAAGATCACGGGACGCACAACGGCTATGACACCTGAAAAGGAGATGCTAGAAAAAACTGTAAAAAAAGAGCTGGTGGAGGCATTGTTTACATTATCAGTTGCCTATCGAGAGGTCTTGATTTTGTATTATTTTGAGGAGATGTCGACAGTGGAAATTGCACAGCTTGTACACTGTCCAGAAGCAACGATTCGCACAAGATTACAGCGAGCTCGTAAACAATTAGCAACAGCAATGGGTGACTTTGATTGGGAGGTGCTACGCCATGAATCAATTTAAAGAGGAACTATTAAAGGAGCTACAAGATGTCAAGCTCTCACAGCAGCGCAAACAAGTAATCACGGAGAAAGCACAACGAAAAGTTCAACGCAAAGCAGGTAGTCAATGGACGTATCGTATCGTATTCACAACCTTTACTATTTTTGTTATCGGTTTTAGCTATATCTTGACACAGCAGAAGGGGCAACAGAGTTCAAGCCATCAGGCGGCTAGCCTACAGTCGGATACTTGGCATTGGTGGTCACTTTTTGCTTCGGATTATGTAAGAGGCTTTATTTTATTGAGCATTTTTATAGGGGCGACCATTATTGTCAAACGCTATCTATTGAAAAAGGGATATGGTTTACCTGTTTGTATTGAATGTGGGGAGAGTTGGTCTGAGAAGGATGCACGTAAATTATATCGCAAAAATAGTGAAATTGTGTGCCCTCATTGTGGACAAAAACAATACCGCACAAAAAAATCCATGCAAATCAGTGGTGTAATGACGATGCCAGTGCCGTTGCTGATTATGTTGCAGCATGTTTTCCATCATTTTGTTATTGGTCTCATTTTCTTTTTAGTGGGCATGTTCTTTTACCATTATCAAATTGCGCCATATGTGTTTAAGCTACAAGAGAAAGATCCGATGAATGAACCTTTATGGTAATGATTTCGGCAGGAAATTGCTAGGCTAATCTAGCAATTTCTTTTTTTATTCTAAAATAGATTGACAATGGTTTTCATTTGCTTTATCTTTGTGTTAACTTATTTTTATTATTAGTTAACGCACAAGGGGAGGCTTTTTACATTGAAAAAAGGAAGTACATATCAATATGTGTTAGCAGCATTTGGGGCAGCAATAATCGCAGTTTTAGCACAGGTAACAATCCCACTACCACTTATCCCGATTACAGGTCAAACGTTAGCAGTTGGCATCATCGTGACAATTTTAGGGACAAGATTAGGCACGTTATCTGTTCTATTATATATTTTACTAGGGGCAGCAGGTTTACCTGTATTTAGCGGTATGTCAGGTGGACTTGGGATTTTAGTTGGTCCAACAGGTGGATATATTGTAGGCTTCCTTGCCACAGCTATTATTATGGGCTTATACTTAGATAAATTTGGTATTACATTTACTCAAGCTATTATTGCGAATATCATTGGGATGATTGTTACATTAGCGTTTGGGACAGTGTGGTTAAAAATTGTAGCAGATTATACATGGACAGCTGCCTTTATGGGTGGTGTTGCACCATTTATCGTGGTAGGTATTGTCAAAGCGGTACTTGCAGCATGGATTGGTGTAATTGTTCGTCGTCGCTTAGAAAGAGCGCACTTAATTGAAGCAATAGCATAGGACATGGGAGGAATTGTTTTGGCAACATTATGGACAGGTGGTAAGATTTACACGATGGCTCAGGTTGGTGAAACAGTGGATGCAGTCCTTGTTGAAGATGGAAAAATTGTGGCGACAGGCTCAGTGGAGAGCTTGTCGCCACTAGCTGCTTCTATCCAACATTTAGAGGGCAATATCATGTATCCAGGCTTTGTCGACAGTCATTTACATATTATTGGCTACGGGGAAAAGCTCAAGCATCTTGATGTATCGGCAGTTACGAGTAAAGAGGCGTTGCTTGTGAAACTTCAGGAGCAAATGGCTGAGGCGTCAGCACATGAATGGGTCATTGCGATTGGACTAAACGAAAACCAATTTGAAGAGCCCATTTTCCCGACCTTAGCGGAGCTAGATGCCCTTGGAGATGCTCATTTAATCATTAAACGGAGCTGTCATCATTTGATCCTAGCCAATTCCAAGGCACTCGCTTTTGCAGGAATTACAAATAAGACTCCTTCGCCAGAGGGGGGTGTCATTGACAAAGTAGATGGTCAGCTCACAGGGATACTAAAGGATGCAGCATTGTATTTAATTGTTAACCAGATGCCACATATTACACCTGCGTATATTGAGGATGCACTGATAAAGGCGGTGACCTCATTGCAATCCTATGGTTTAGTAGGGGGACATTCAGAGGATTTAAGCTATTATGGACCGCCAGGCCAGCCGATTCAGGCTTATCGCAAAATAGTAGAGGCACAGCAATCCTTTAAGGTGCATTTATTACAGCATCATACAGTCTTTGAAGATGTTGCGAAGATGGATTTAGCTTCCTCACCATTTTTGGAGTTTGGTGCGATGAAAATTTTTATTGATGGAGCCTTTGGAGGTCGTACGGCTGCACTACGTCAGCCTTACTGTGATGATTCGTACAATGCAGGGATGCTTATTCATACAACTGAGCAATTAACAAGCTATGTTCAGCTGGCACGTCAATATGGACAAACCGTTGCCGTGCATGCCATTGGCGATTTAGCAATAGACACGATTTTAGACGTTTTTGCGGCATATCCTCCTCAGGAAGGTCAGCTTGATCGCGTGATTCACTGTAGCTTAGTCGATGAGGAACTATTAGCCAAGCTAGCTGCATTACCAGTGGCAGTGGATATGCAGCCGCAGTTTGTACAGGGAGAATACCAAGCAGAGCTATCGAGACTTGGGGAGGAGCGCGCACAGGGCTTACATCCTTTAAAGTCGCTTCTTGACACAGGGCTGATTGTCGCAGGCGGCAGTGATGCTCCGATTGAAGTGCCAAACCCGTTGTATGGTATATATGCGGCTGTCACTAGAAGAAATTTTGGGGAGACACATGATGGCTATAACCCTCATGAGAAAATTTCCCGATTTGAGGCAGTCCGTTTGTACACAGTAGGGGCGGCTGAAATAATTGGACAGCAATTTATGCGTGGCAAAATTGCAGAAGGCTTTGCAGCAGACTTTACGATTTTACAAGAGGACGTTTTTACAGTAGAGATGGAGCAGCTTCCACACATTCAAGTCGCATGCACGGTTGTGAATGGTCAGATAGTATATGAAAATCGCTGAGAAGGTTATCCTTCACAGCGATTTTTTTATGGGACTATTGTTTGTCAGCTAGTTGTTTTACTTGTTGTTCTAAGGTCGACACACGTTTTGATAAGTCCTCTACTTGCTGTTGCATGGTTGGTGGAGGAGACACAGGGGCAGTGGATTTCATTTTTTTGATCATATGGATCATCACGAAAAAGATTGCTAGAAACATACATAAAAGAACGGTTGTACTAATGATATCACCAAGGTTGAATTTCATGTTTGCGCTCCTTTCTGTAGTGGGTATCTAGTTATATACAGGGTGACATGCTAAAAAGTTTCAAAAAAATGGTGAATGTCACGATTAATACAAAAATTGACGCCTACTTTGGTGTAGAGGAGTGCTATTTTATTGGCTTTGAGGAATGGGCCATAGCAGTCAAAACATACGTTAGTAGTGAGCGATTTTAACAGCATGATAGGGGTGAGTATGTGCACAAGGCAGGACAAGTAATGCGACAGGCTGTCCATAATATTTATGTTTATCGATTCGATTATGTACAGGTTTTCGCATTAATTAGAATCTTTCAGTTTTTATTAATGATCCCTGTAACCTCTATCGTCTTGAAGCTCATGCTACGAGTAACTGGGTTTACACATATCACTGAGCAAAATTGGCAAAGCTTTATGACGCATCCCTTTGTGATGATAATGATTTGTCTATTAATTTTGCTGTTTTTATTATTTGTATATTATGAGATGGGCTTTCTATTTCTCATGGCCTTTCATCAGCAACGAGGACTTCGCTACCGATTTCTTCCTTTATGGCAACAATTAAATCGCAAGGTTGTTTATTTTTTTAGTGTGCAAGTTTTATTTCTCATCGTCTATCTAGCGCTATTAATGCCACTAGCTTCCTTTATGCTACCCCTTACATTGACTCAATCCATCTCCCTACCACCTTTTCTAACTGAAGAAATCATGAGTAGTCGAGCGGGTAGGCTAGCATATGCTGTGGTGGCAAGCATCATTGTGATGATAGGCATTCGAAGTATCTTAACGTTACCTATCTTTACAATCCAGCCGAACATCTCAATTTTGCGTTCTTTTAAGCAAAGCTGGCGATTTTCCAAGCGTGGATTATTTGAACTAGTCGTGCTACTAGCTATGCTTTTAACAGGTCATCTGTTGATGATGCTTGGTATAACAGTGGTCGCTACGTTTCCACTCTATTTAATTGAACGTTTAATGCCAAGTGCAGCCTTGATTACGGCTGGGCTGACACTAGCCTTTTTAGAAATGGTCTTTGTGGTGCTATTTAGTTTATTACAGGCGATGTTTTCACAAGTTATGGTCGCCATCACGTATAATACGCCAGTGATGGGTAAAATCAGCGCTACTACACATCGGAAGCGGCGCTATAAGCCATTGCTGTTGATCAGTGGCATTGTGTTTCTCGTATTAAGTATGATGAATATCAATTCCTTAGAGAAAAGTGTCTATGCACCAGATACCAAAATTATTGCCCACCGCGGCTATGTAGCAGGTAATGTAGAAAATACAATTAGTGGATTGGTGAGTGCAGCCAATGCGGGGGCAGATTTAATTGAAATCGACATTCAACAAACTGTGGATGGGGAATTCGTTGTCTTCCATGATCGAACATTACGAAGGTTAGCAGGTAAAAATGGTGTCATTGCGAATATGACCCTGAGCGAACTAAAAACGTTAACCATTCATCAAAATGGCTTTAGCGATAAAATTGCTTCATTAGATGATTGTATTGAAATTGCCAAAGCGTTAGATGTGGCGCTACTAATCGAATTAAAGGTGCATGGTCAGGAAACGGAAGATGTTTTACCTAAATTAGTAGAGAAGCTACGAAAATACAAGGTGCTAGATTCCTACTATGTGCAATCCGCCGATGGACAAAAAATGACGCAATTAAAAAAATTGGTGCCGAATTTGCGCGTCGGTATTGTTTATGCACTCAATATTGGACCAATGGAGGAAAATGTTGATTTTATCGCACTGGAGGAATCCTGGGTAACGGAGCAGCTTATCGAAGAATTGAAGCAACATCCGACCGATTTATTTGTTTGGACACTCAATGACGATCGCTCCCTGCAAACCTTCATCGAAAAAAATGTCAGCGGCGTCATCACCGACCATCCTGACGTCGCCCGCGAGCTAAGAACTCAGCAAAGCGAAAACCAATATTTCTTACAACGCATCCTGAATCGGCTGAGATTTATCTTTTGATGGGGGTAGAATAAAATCGCGAAGAAGCGAATATCCGCGGAGAGAAGGTAGATACCCGCGAAAGCAAAGCTCTAGCCATAAAAATGGAGACAGTTTGTAACCTTTTTCTTGTGTATACGACTACTTTATTGAATTCGGGAAAATGAAGGAGATGCTTTTTGTATGAAAATGACGAAGGTCGTACCATTTGCTATGTCAGCATTATTATTAGGGGGCGCGATTGGAGCTCCAACTGCATCAGCGAACGAAGGGGAACCTACTGTGATTAACGCAGAAACTTCAGTGCAACAAGTGCAGCCTATTTTTATTAAAGTGACAGGTACTGTTGAAAACGTAGAAGTACGTGAAAATGCCACATACTATACAGTGGTGGATGGTGACAATACAAATATTGTGATTGCCAATAAAGACTCATTAGTTTTCGACAATATGGGAAAAGAAGCCAAGCTTCAAAAAGGAAATAAGGTCTCAGCTTACTCTTATGCCAAGAAGCCGATGCTTGCGATTTATCCACCACAATACAACCCAGAAGTAATCATTGTAGAAACAGAAGAAATGGGTAGCGTGGAAGTGGATTTCTTCAATAAAGATTTAGTGGATACTGAAAATAACCTTAAGTTAAATGTTGGGGAAGACACGAAGCTAGCAAGTGCTACTGGTAAAGATCTGAAAGTGGACGATTTAAAAGAGCAGCATTTAGTGGTGTTCTACACAATCGCAACAATGAGCATCCCTGCTCAAACACCGCCATCAAAAGTGATCGTATTAGATACGATTGAGAAGGAAGAACCTGTTGAAGTGGATCCAGTTCCAACACCAGAACCAGCTCCAGTTGATTCAGCGGTTCAAGAAATTATCAATAAAGACTTTTACGAAGTAGATGGGACTAAAATGGTGCCGCTACGCTTAATCGCTGAAAAGCTAGGCTTTAAGGTGGAAGTAACGCCAAAAGGTGCCATTGTTTCAAAAGGAGCCCTTTCGTATACAATTACGCGAGGTCAAAAAGAATATGGTTATAATAAAGCGCTTCGCCAATTTAAAGTAGCCCCTGCTTTATTAGAATCCGGCAAAACATATGTACCTGTTGAATTTGTTGAAGAATTAACAAAATAATCTCGTCATCCCCCTTTATGGTTTCTACCATGAAGGGGGATTTTTTATGAGAAAAAATAGTTGTAGAAAAATATTTTGAAAAAGGTTTAGAGAGCATTATGAGACAACTGAAATTGGTTTTTTGTGGAGTA
Organism: Lysinibacillus sp. BSL11; assembly: GCF_052928325.1. NCBI lineage: Bacteria > Bacillati > Bacillota > Bacilli > Caryophanales > Bacillaceae > Lysinibacillus > Lysinibacillus sp. BSL11. Next base: position 50,505 of record NZ_JAVGCX010000009.1, read on the forward strand.
TTCATTTTACACTTATGAGAAATAAGTGGCTTTAGAGAGAAAAAATCATACGTAAAATAAAATTCTGAGTATTGACAATTATCGAACTATTATTTAAAATTCAAAACAAATCCACATAAATGCAGAAATAAAGTGTTGAATTTGTGGATTTTGTTGGATTTAACTTTGTGTTTGGAGTGATGATGTATGTCTCTTTCGTTTGAGGAACGTAAAAAAGTGATTTTAGATATTTTAGATTTAGAAGGAAAAGTAAAGGTAAGTGATGCAGAGCAGCTATTAAATGTTTCAGGCGAGACTATACGTAGAGATATGGATCGATTGGAGAAAGAAGGGCTTCTACACAAAGTCTATGGGGGGGCTGTGAAGGCAAAGGAAAAGTATGAGAGGACCTTTGAACAGAAAACGTCACTTAACAATATAGAGAAGAGAAGGATTTGTAAGGCTGCTGCAAGTATTGTGGAAGACGGTGATGTTATTTTTATCGGTCATGGTACAACAGCCTATGAAATCGTTCGTTATTTAGGTGATAAGCCCAACGTCATTGTCGTCACCAATTCACTCCCAGTTTTATCATTAGCCGCAGAATGCTTTCAAGGGAAGGTGCTCTTTGCGGGAGGAGAATATGAACATCGACAAAAATTTATGGGAGGTCCATTAGCTGATTTATTTTTTAATCAACTAAAGGCAAATAAAGCTTTTGTTGCTGCAGGTGGGATTTCGTTAGCTGATGGTATTACCGACTATGATATTACGGGCGCAGCGATTTCAAAGAAATTAATAGAGCGGGCAGAAAATACGATTATTTTAGCGGACCATACGAAATTTGGTGTCTCTACATTTGCGCATATTTGTCATTTAGAGGACGTTTCGATGGTGATTACAGATCAAAAGAGCTCCACACAATGGCAGGAACGATTACAGCAGAAAAAAGTGGAGTTATTCATTGCAGGTGAAATGTTGGATGACGTCAATGTATAGGAAGGTGGAAACTATGGACTATTTTGCAAATAAACAGGCAACCTTACAAAAATCAATTGACTGGTGGAATCCAGGAAAAACGAAACAGTGGCAAATCGATGGTGTCGATGTCGTTATCGGGAAACGAGAGGGCTATTATTTTTACGATGTGGATGGCAAAAAATTAATGAATGCGCATCTCAATGGCGGAACATATAACCTTGGCCATCGTAATCCAGAAGTCATTGCTGCATTAGTGGAAGGAACCAATTATTTTGATATTGGCAATCATCATTTTCCATCTACTGCACGTGCACAGTTAGCTGAAAAATTAGCAGCCTGCACACCAGAAGGCTTAACATATTCTATTTTCTCTAGCGGTGGAAGTGAAGCAATTGATGTTGCCCTAAAGTGTGCGCGTTATGCTACAAAACGTAAGAAAACGATTTCCATTAAAAATGGATATCATGGGCACACAGGTCTTGCAGTTTCGCTTGGCAATGAACGCTATTCAAAACCGTTTTTAAGTGAGGGCAGTCCACATGAATTTGTGCACGTGCCATTCAATGATCTTGCGGCAATGGAACGTGAGCTTGCTAGAGGGGATGTAGCTAGCGTAATTATCGAGACCATCCCTGCGACATATGGGTTCCCCTTGCCCACTGCTAATTACTTGGCTGATGTCAAATCACTTTGTGAACGATACGGGACATTATATATTGCAGATGAGGTGCAAACAGGCTTAATGAGAACAGGTAAACTGTGGGGTATTGAGCACTATGGTGTGAAACCAGATATTCTGGTGACAGCAAAGGGTCTAAGTGGCGGTATTTATCCAATTGCAGCTACAGTGGTCAATGAACGAGCAGGCGGCTGGATGGAAGAAGATGGACTAGCCCATATTTCTACATTTGGTGGAGCAGAACTAGGTTGTGTAGTGGCGATGAAAGTATTAGAAATCTCCCAACGTCCTGAAGTAGTAAAGAATGTAGAATATGTTGCTCGTTATCTACGAAGTGGCTTAGAGCGTATTCAACAACAATATCCAGATTTCTTTGTGGGCATTCGTCAGCTTGGCGTTGTTATGGGCCTAGAGTTTAATCATCCTGAAGGGGCTAAATATGTGATGAGCTCCTTGTACAAACATGGGGTATGGGCTATTTATTCAATGCTGGATACACGTGTGTTGCAATTTAAGCCAGGGCTATTATGTGATAAAGCGTACTGTGATGAATTGCTTGAAAAATGTGAGGCGGGCATTAAAGAAGCAGCGCAGCTTGTAAAATTTGCACGCTATTAAAGGAAAGAAAGCTTGTCAATTTAGTAAACAGGGGGTTTTCTAGATGGGTCAAATGGATTTCATAGATTTAGAATTGGTCCTTTCCAACTTTCATCAAGCAGCAAATGATGCATTAAAGGAGTTTAGTTGTTTACTAGAAGCATCTTGTAAAATGATTGATTATTCCGAAAATGCAACGTATCTCGTAGAAGATGGGCAGGGAAAAAAATATATTCTGAGGATCAGCCGACCAAATTACCATAGAAAAGAGGAAATCGAAGCGGAGATTGCCTGGTTAAACTCGCTCCATGAGCAATCTCCTATTGATGTATCATTACCGATGCGAGCAGATGACGGTGACTACGTACATGCTCATTCGTATAATGACACGATATATTATAGCACATTATTTACATTTTTGGAGGGCACTGCTCCTGATGAGAATAATGAAGATGATTTAATTCAGCAATTTGAAACATTAGGCGAAATAACAGCCATGTTCCATAAACATACAATCGAGCAGCATGATTATTACCAAGCCTTTCAGCGCATGACATGGGATTATGATACGATTCTAGGTCAATCTCCGAAATGGGCGAGATGGCAGGATGGACTTGGAATGACCCCTGCACGAATCGCTTTATATGAGGAAGCATCACATATCATTCAAAAGAAGCTTGAGGCATTTGGGAAAGATAAAACAAGATTTGGCCTTATCCATGCGGATCTACGCTTAGCTAATTTACTCATCTATGGGGATGAAATTAAAGTGATTGATTTTGATGATTGTGGTTTTGGGTGGTTTTTATATGATTTAGCCACATCGGTGAGCTTTATTGAGCATATGCCGTATCTTGATGAGTTGATCGCTTCATGGGTTAAGGGCTACTGCAAAATTCGATTATTAACAGACGAAGAAAAAGAGATGATCCCAACTTTTATATTAATGAGAAGACTACAGCTTATTTCGTGGATTGGAAGTCGAGATAATGAGACAACGCGCTTACTTGGTGAAAATTACACGCTTCAGAGTGATGATTTAGTGAAAACCTATGTAGAAAAGTATCAAGACTGTAACAACTAAATAACGATAAAAGGTGGCGAATAACATGTCTTCCAAAAAGGATGAAATCATCGTATTAAAGAAAGCCCTTACACCCATCCATTTATGGACAATTGGCGTCGGCATTGTGATTTCTGGTAACTACTTTGGCTGGAATTTTGGTTTAAGTCAATCTGGTTTTTTAGGAATGCTCATTGCCACATTATTTATGGCGATTATGTATTTAACGATGACCTTAGGTATTTCTGAATTATCGACGATGTTACCTTATGCAGGAGGCCCTTACTCCTTTGCTCGACGGGCGATGGGTCGTTATATCGGTTTTATTACAGGGGTTGGTGTCGTGCTGCAATATGTCATTGCCGCACCAATTATTGCGATTGGTATTGGGGGTTATATTAGCTTTTTATTTCCAGCCGTACCGACAGTGGTGGCAGCTGCCTTTATGTATGCTTTGTTCATGGGTGTTCACATTATTGGTATTAAGGAATACGCCACAATCGAAATGGTGCTTGTCTTTATCGCGTTAGGGTTATTAGTATTAATGTATTTCGTTGGATTGCCGCAAATTAATGTAGGCCATTTATTCCCTGAGAGTGGTGATCTTATACCAGGTGGATTTAAAGGTATCTGGTCAGCATTGCCCTATGCGATGTGGCTATTCCTAGCAATCGAGATGTTGCCTATGTTATCGGAGGAGACGAGAGATGTACAGAAGGACATGCCAAAGGGGTTAATTTCAGGTATGGTGACCTTGCTGATTTTATCCATTTTGACAACAACTGTTGCCATTGGGCTAGCTGGCATCGATGTTATGACGGTTGCTGAAGATCCATTGCCAGCAGCGATTGCCGCTGTGTTTGGAAATACGTATTGGTTGGCGCAGATTTTAGCATCTGTAGGCTTAGTAGGACTAATTGCAAGCTTTTCAGGCGTGATTTTGGCCTACTCTCGTCAGGTCTATGCTTTATCACGTGCAGGCTATTTGCCAAGCATGTTATCGAAGATGCATAAAAAGCGTCAGACACCATATATGGCCATTATTTTGCCAGGCTTTATCGGGTTAGTGTTAGTCATTTTATTTAATCCAGATGATTTAATTTTAATTTCTACATTTGGGGCATTAGTATCGTATATTACGATGAATTTATCGGTGCTGATTTTGCGTAAAAAAGAACCTCATTTAGTGCGTACCTTTAAGACACCACTGTATCCCTTTACGCCTATTGTCTCACTTGTGCTAGCCGTCATTGCTATCTTTGCGAGCTTCTTTGCAAATTTGACTTTTTTCATCGTTTGTTTGGCTGTTTTTGCTGTGGCAACGGTCTATTATTGGGTGTGGGCAAGACACCATATTAATGAGGATGCACCAGAGGAACGCTTTGCGAAGGACGCTAAGGTGCAGGTAGAGGTGCAAGCACCAGTATCGCCAATAGAGGCTATACGAGAATAAATAAAGGGATGGGTTTTCCTATGACAAAAGTGGAATGGGTCATTTTTGATAAGGATGGAACAATCATTGAAATGGATTCTTTATGGATTGCCTGGGCAAAAAATTTATATGTCAATTTAACTGAAAATTCAGACTTAAAAATCTGTTTTTCCTTACAAACCTTTTTAAGAAACATAGGGGTTAACGACAATGGAGCAACGATTGACCCAACGAGTCCTCTAGCCATTGGAAGTATACAAGAAGCTGAGACGATCGTGGCATTTTTACTCTATCAGCAGGGAATCCCATGGAGCAAAGGGGTAACACTGGCGAGAGCAGCTTCCAACTTAGCCACATCACAGCAGGAAAATAGCGAGGTACAGGCATTACCTGGTATTCGTAATCTTTTAATAACCTTAAAAAATCAAGGGATGAAATTAGGAGTGATTACAGCTGATCAAACGGCACGAGCCAAATCACATTTACAACAGCTAGAGTTATTAGCTTTGTTTGAATTCGTTCTAGGCAGTGACCAAGCTACATCCAGTAAGCCCTTCCCAGACTTAGCATATGTGGCAAAGGAACAATTTCAAGTACCACTTGAGAAAGCTGTGATGATTGGCGATTCGAATGCAGATATGCTCTTTGCTAAAAATGCTGGCATGTGTTTTTCAATTGGCATTATTCCTGTAGCCACATACCCAAAGGATTATTTACCTGATGCAACCACAATCATTGAAGCGTATGACGAATCTGTTCTCACCATGCTAATCGAAAAGGAGTGAGCATATGGACAATCAGCTAATTGCCAAGATTACTGAATTGGTATTGGAAAAACTATCGCAAGGCTCTCAGCCTGAACTAGCTTCTAAAATATTAACAAATGAAGAATTACAGGAATGGCAATCATTTCGATTAATAAAAGAAAATCACCATCAGATGCAGCAATCAACTGTCCCTTCCTATGAAGCATTATCTACGCATGAATTACAGCATTGGCAAAGTCTGCACCAGCAATCATCAGGCACTGTCTCTGTAGCTAATTCGAGCGACTTAATTGCCCTAAAAAAATTTACATGACGGGAGGTTCGTCATATGGTGAGCGATCAAGATTTGGTTTCGATACAAGAGGCAAGAGACGGTATAGCAGCCGCTTCGATTGCGCAAAAAATGTATGCCAGCTTTACGCAAGAGCAGGTCGATCGAATTGTCGAGGTCATTGCCCAAGCTGCGTATAAACAGGCAGAAAATCTAGCCGTATTAGCTGTTACGGAAACAAAGATGGGCATTATTGAACATAAAAAAATAAAAAATGAACTGGCTTCTCAAGGTGTCTATGAAGCCATTCGGCATGAAAAGACAATTGGCATTATACACGAGGATAGGGTAGCAAGGCAGGTGGAAATTGCTTATCCATTCGGTGTTATTGCGGCAGTTACACCTGTCACGAACCCGACTGCTACAGCCATTTTTAAAACGCTAATTGCCTTAAAGGCGCAAAATGCCATTGTCTTTAGTCCTCATCCAACAGCAGTCAACTGCACCATTGAGGCATTGAAAATTTGTCAGCAGGCAGCCGTTCAGGCAGGAGCACCAGAGGGACTTATTCAATGGATTAGCCATCCAACATTAAAAGGAACAGAGGAACTTATGCATCATCGTGATGTACAGCTCATTTTAGCAACTGGTGGAGCAGGGCTTGTCAAAGCTGCCTACAGCTCAGGGAAACCAGCCTATGGTGTTGGCCCTGGGAATGTTCCTGTCTATATTGATCGCACAGCAAATGTGAACGAGGCAATGAAACAAATTATCGATAGTAAATCTTTTGATAATAGTACTATCTGTGCCACAGAGCAAGCTATTGTCGTGCATCAGGAGGTAAAAGCGCAGGTGATGGCTGCTTTAGCAGAAAATGGGGCCATCCTTCTTAGCGGGCAGGACAAGGAAAAATTAGCAAAGGTAATTTCACCAGTAGCTCGTACATTAAATAGCCAAATTGTTGGGAAGCCAGCAACCGTAATTGCCCAAATGGCCAATATTGATGTCCCTCGACATACACGTGTATTAGTGGCGGAGGAACAGGAGATTGGGAAGGAGTATCCATTTTCCATGGAAAAGCTTTCTCCTATCTTAGGTCTTTATACGGCTCGTTCTCAGGAAGAAGCCGTAAAGATTTGCCGTCGCTTGCTTGACGTTGGAGGAAGAGGACATAGCTTGGCTATTCATGCACAGGACGAACATTTTGTTAAGCAGTTTGCCGCTCAAATGCCCGTGTCCAGAATAGTAGTCAATACTTTAGCATCTGTTGGGGCAGCAGGCGGTACGACAAGTTTAACGCCTTCCTTTACATTGGGCTGTGGGGCCTACGGGGGAAATATTACGAGTGATAATATTTCTGCACATCATTTATTAAATAAAAAAAGAGTGGCCTATGGTGTGAAGGCACTAACGATTCCTCCCCCACGGCATCCACAAAATATACAGCCTCTACCGATGCAAGCAATTGAAGGGGTATCTGTTGACAGGCTAACCATTGAAAAGATTGTAGAGGAAGTACTCACAAAGCTAAGTAATTAGAGGGGGAAAAGGAAATGAGCGTAGAGATAAATGGAGCTTTAGGCATGATTGAAACAAGAGGCTTAATCGGATCAATTGAGGCGGCAGATGCCATGGTAAAGGCAGCAAACGTCAATATTGTAGGGAAAGTACATGTTGGTGGCGGTATTGTGACGGTGCTGGTGACAGGTGATGTCGGGGCAGTCAAGGCAGCGACGGATGCAGGCTCTGAGGCCGCACGTCGAGTAGGTGAGCTATTATCGGTACATGTTATTCCACGCCCTCATTCGGAATTATACGCAATTTTACCTAAGTGAAAAGTGAGGGAGTGTGATGAAAAACAAGCAAGTACATGCTGCTGTTGTTACGAATCAAAGTATCCCGATTGCGATTTCTGCCCGTCATTGTCATGTTAATGAGGAGGATTTCTATTATTTATTTGGTAGAGAGGCAGCGTTACAGAGCTGGAAGGATCTTTCCCAGCCAGGTCAATTTGCATCACAGCATGTCCTAACGCTAAAGGGACCCAAAGGTCAAATTGACAAGGTTCGGGTTTTAGGCCCATTTCGCACTGCAACCCAAATCGAAATCAGTCAAACGGATGCCATAAAGCTTGGCGTAACACCACCGATTCGTATGTCAGGCGACTTAGAAAAATCTGAATCGATTACATTGATTGGGCCTCATGGAACTCTCCATAAAAAGCAAGGATTGATTATTGCACAAGCACATATACACATGGATATATCCGATGCTATTGCCTTCAATGTCCAAGATAAGGAAATCGTGACGGTGGAAATCTGTGGGGATGTACGTCAACTACGATTAATGAATGTGGTCATACGCGTTTCACCAGCATTCGTTCTTGAGATGCATGTAGATACAGATGAGGCGAATGCAGCCGCTCTTCAACAGTATTCAATTGGCAAGCTTATCAAAATGGAGTGACAGGTATGGATATAAAAGAATTACAGAGAATCATCGAAGAAGTAGTCACATCGATGATGGAAAAAAAGCATAAAAGACTTTTGCTTGTCCATTCTCATACGACCATTTCTGAGAAACAGGTGGGCGTATTACAAAGCTATTGCCATGTTGAGGAGTGGCAGGCAAATGATACCATCAGTCCCACTCAGCTATTCTACGATGCTATTGTTTTTCTCGAGGTGGATCAAACATTTATCGTCAGCAGTGCCCAAGGCTTGCCTACTACACCGGCAGCCTTGTATCTGTCTGAGTTGCTGGTGAACAATCGAACAGCAATTTTAATTCCTAATGAAAAATTATCTGCTGTTGTCACAGCAAAGGAACCGAATCCTTACATGAAAATGTTGTTGCATCATATAGAGCGCCTAAAGGAGTTTGGCTGTGACATTCAGTTATTTGCACAGCTTATTCGATTTTTAAAGCAGCAAGAGGAACCTATTCGTTCGACTATAGTGGCAAACTATTTGACAGCAGAGATGCTTCAATCGTACAAGGGGCAACAGCTGACACTGCCTGCCCACACAAAACTTACAGCACTAGCACAAGAAATGATCCAGGAAAAAGGGATGACGATACAAAGATATTAGCAGGAGTGTTGTTACATGATGAAATCGATTGGTATTGTGGAGACAAGAGGACTTGCGATTTCCATACGAATCGCAGATGCTATGCTCAAAGCAGCGGATATTCGAATACTTCGACAAGAAACCATCGATTTGGCTCTAGTAACCATTGCCATTGAAGGGGACACAGCGGCCATTCAGGAAGCGATAGCCATTGGTACACAACTAGCTAAAGCAGCCAACCAATGGATTGCCTCTTCGACTATTTTAAGGCCAGATATTGCGGTGAATGGATTAGTAACAGAAATTGCGAAAAAGCCAAGTACTTAAAATGAAGAAAAGGAAAGGTGGAGGAACGAGTTGAAGGTCGATTTAACGGGGAAGGTTGTCATAGTTACTGGTGGTAGTAAAGGAATTGGGAAGGGGATTGCTACCGTATTTGCGGAACAGGGTGCTCATGTGGTGATTGCAGCAAGAGGTATTGAAGCTGCCACAGAAGTAGCAAATCAATTACAAGCGCAAGGATTCTCAGCTTCTGCTGCCACTGTTGATGTTGAAAACTATGAATCTGTTGAAAGCATGGCTACGGAGGTTGCTAGCTCCTTTGGTTCCATCGATATTTTATGTGCCAATGCTGGTATTTTTCCCTCCATGAAACTAGAGGACATGACCACTGACCATTGGGATCAGGTATTAAATGTCAATGCCAGAGGAACGATGTTTGCTGTCAAAGCTTGCGTGCCCCATTTAAAGAAAGCGAATGCTGGCAGGGTCATTATTACCTCATCGATAACGGGTCCGGTGACTGGCTATGCTGGATGGACACATTATGCCGCAAGTAAGGCAGCTCAATTAGGTTTTATGCGGACTGCGGCTCTTGAATTAGCCCCTTATAATATTACGGTCAATGCCGTGTTGCCAGGAAATATTGCAACAGAAGGCTTAGATGGTCTTGGTGAATCCTATCTACAAAAGATGGCGAAGGCGATTCCTTTTGGTAGCCTTGGTCGTGTGGAGGATATAGCGTATGCTGCATTGTTCCTAAGTAGTAAGGAGGCAGGCTTTATTACGGGTCAATCGATCATTATTGATGGTGGCCAAACATTGCCTGAAGATGCAGAGGCATTTTAAGAGAAGGAGGGATACGAGATGAATTTAGGCGCATTAGGAATGATTGAAACAAAGGGCTTAGTGGGCTCTATTGAAGCAGCCGATGCAATGGTCAAGGCTGCCAATGTGAATATTGTTGGTAAAGTCCATGTGGGTGGCGGTATTGTCACGGTACTTGTTCGCGGGGATGTAGGGGCTGTGAAAGCCGCAACAGATGCAGGAGCCGCAGCAGCACAACGTGTTGGAGAGCTATTATCTGTACATGTGATTCCACGACCACATGCAGAATTGGAAGCGATTTTAAAAGTGTAATAATGAGTGAGGTGGCTATATGAATGAACAAACAATAATGCAAATTGTTAATGATGTCATAGCCGAATTACTACCTAAAAAAGAAGCAGCTTCTACATCATATGAAATTCCTATAGGTATCTCTGCAAGGCATATTCATTTACAACAAGAGCATGTCGAGCAGCTATTTGGGAAAGGTGCTAAGTTAAGTGTGAAAAAAATGTTAGCTCAACCCGGCCAGTTTGCAGCACATGAAACGCTACAGGTGGTGGGACCAAAAGGAAGCATCCAAAATGTACGTGTATTAGGTCCAGCTCGCACCTTCACACAAATTGAAATTAGTCATACTGATGCGATTGCCCTAGGAATTCAACCACCTTTGCGTGAATCGGGTGAAATTGCTGGCTCAGCTAGCTGTATCCTGGTAGGACCTAGGGGAAGTTTGATTTTACAAGAAGGGGTCATTATCGCACAAGCACATATTCATATGGCACCTGCTGATGCACAGCAGTTAGGTGTTCAAAACGGTCAATATGTCTCCGTTAAGGTGCAAGGGCGACGTCCCATTACCTTTGAGCAAGTGAAAATTCGTGTGGCTGATCACTATCAATTAGAAATGCATATAGATACAGATGAAGCAAACGCAGGCTTCATCCAACAGGGCGAAACAGGTTCAATTATAACAGGTAAGATGGCAGGAGAGCCTTACAATAACTTCGTTCGTCCTCCAATTGAAATTAAACACAAGATTATAACGGCAAATGATGTAAGCCGTTATCAAGGTGAGACAGTGATAGTCCCCAAAGAGGCAAGGTTGACGGCACTGGCGAAGGAGGCCGTGGAAAAATTAGAAATTGAACTTCAGTTTCACGAAAAAGGATGAGGATGCATGCGGATAGGAACAGTGGTCGGAAATATCTGGGCAACACGTAAAGAGGAAGGGCTACAGGGATTGAAATTACTCATTATCCAGCCAATAAAGCTGGATGGTCAACTGAGTGATGAACAAATTGTTGCTGCAGATCGTATAGGTGCAGGTGTTGGGGATAATGTCATTTTAACAATGGGCAGTGCTGCCGTACGAAGTTTTTCTACGACCAGTATTTGTCCAATTGATGCCATTGTTGTTGGCATTATAGATGGCACAGATGAATCGTGAGGTGAACACAGTGACAGAAGCGATAGGAATGATCGAAACGTATGGCTTGATTGGCTCCATTGAGGCTGCGGACGCTATGCTAAAAGCAGCCAATGTCCAATTAGTGAAACAGGAGCTAGTAGACGGTGGTATCGTAACCATTATTGTCGAGGGAGATGTTGGTGCAGTACAGGCTGCGGTTGAGGCTGGCAAAGCGGCAGCAACGCGAACGAGCAAGCTACTAAGCGCACATGTAATTCCACGAGCAGCCAATGAAGTATTCACAGCGATTATTGATGAAAAACAAGCGACAAAAGCGACGGAGACAGCAGCCAAAAAAACAAGCGCTCGCCAGAAGCCTCAGCAAACAAAACTTGTCGAGGATGAGCAGGCAGATAAGTAATCGGCGATCTTTAGCAATGAATCTATGTCGTTAGGAGGGAGAGGCAGATGAGCTTTAGGCGACCCAAAATCGCCATCATTGGCGCTGGACATACAGGTGCAACCGTAGCGTTAATGGTCGCACAGAAACAGATCGGGGATATTGTGCTTATCGATTTACCAGATTTCGAAAATGCTGCGAAAGGGAAGGCACTAGATATTCTCCAAACTGGACCCATAGAAAGATTTAACGTACAGGTGACGGCTACTTCAAAGTATGAGGAAATAGCTCATGCTGATATTGTGGTTATCACGGCAGGTATTGCAAGAAAGCCTGGCATGACACGACAGGATTTAATTCATACAAATGCGGCAATCATCCGCACCGTAAGCGAACAGATCAAACGTTATGCGCCAACTAGCTATATTATCGTCTTAAGTAACCCTGTTGATGCCATGACCTATGTTTGTCTGAAAACTACAGGTTTTCCCAAAAATCGTGTCATGGGACAATCAGGTGTTTTAGATACAGCGCGCTTTAATACCTTTATCGCACAGGCTCTTCAGCTCGCTGTCGAGGATATATCGAGCTTCGTCTTGGGTGGGCATGGCGATGAAATGGTGCCACTCGTTCGCTATACGTATGTCGGAGGAATACCACTAGAAAAATTAATGCCACAAGCACAGATTGAGCAATTAGTGGAGCGAACGCGAAAAGGTGGAGGCGAAATTGTCGCCCTACTTGGCAATGGCAGTGCTTACTATGCCCCAGCCGCCGCCATTGTCCAAATGATTGAAGCGATTGTGAAGGATCAACGGAAAGTATTGCCCATCATTACGTATTTACAGGGCGAATATCAAGTAAACAATGCCTGCATCGGTGTCCCCGTTGTTTTAGGGGGAGCTGGTATTGAAAGTGTAATTGAATTGCATTTAAACGAAGAGGAACAGCAAGCATTTAATCATTCGGTTCACCAAGTTTATCAAACATTAGCCTATATCAAATGATGCAAGCGCATGACACCATCTAATAGTGACATGTATTAGATGGTACCGTACATAGTTGAGGCACCTTACGATGTTGTAAAGGTGCTTTTTGTTGTTCAAAATTTTCTTTTAATGGAAGATTGTTTTCTGTACAATTAAAAATGTTACTACTGATACACAAAGGAGGACACGATGAAACAAGCACTCATCATTATCGATATACAAGAGGCTTTCTTTCTAGATGGCCAGCAAAATCTTTGGAACAGTGAAGCTATTATCAAAAATATTAATGCCTCCATTACATGGGCACGGCGCAACGAAGTACCCGTTATTTTTATTCAGCATACAGACGCAGATGATGTGGATTTTACATTAGGTCAACCAGGCTGGGAACTCTATCATGGATTACTTAGACAGGCGGAGGATCAAGTGATTCAAAAAACAACGTGGGACGCTTTCTATCAAACGGAGCTTGCAGCTTATTTACAAGCGCATCACATCGACCAATTGATTTTCGCGGGTGCTCAAACAGAGTTTTGTCTTGATACAACAATCCGTAGTGCTTTTAGTCATGGCTACCAGCATAATATTTTAATAGAAGATGCACATAGCACCTTAGATAGTAATGTACTGGCAGCACCACAAATTATTCAACATCACGAATCCATTTGGCATAATCGTTTTGTGCGGATTCAGTCAATTGGAGGATTCGAACATGCTGATTGATCAGAAAGAGCTCCAGATAAAAGAGCTATCCTATACAATTCGCTGTGCCCGACGCGAAGATGCCCAAGCCTTATCGAATTTACGCTTGCAATTAGACGGTGAAACGGAAAACTTCGATCGTGAACAGGGCGAGGCGTTGATTGATCGAGCAGGCTTTGAGCGGCTTATTCAACATGATAGCGAAAGCCCCAAAAATCTATGTTTAGTAGCGGTTGTCGATGATCGGATCGTTGGATTCTCAAGGTGTGAGGGCTCTCCACTCAAAAGGCTTGCCCATAAAGTAACATTTGGTGTTGGTGTCAGTAAAGAGTTTTGGGGCTATGGCATCGGAAAAGCCTTGCTGCAAGAATCCATTGATTGGGCAGATGCCAATGGTGTTCGCAAAATAGCACTAGAAGTGTTAGAAACCAATGAAAAAGCGATACAGCTCTATAAAAAAATGGGCTTTTTAGTGGAAGGCATTCTGAAAAATGATAAATGCCTTGCAGATGGTATGTTCTATCATACGATCATAATGGGAAGATGGCAGGAATAGCAACGTAGAAGGAATTTGAAACAGTATGACAAATTTTATGTATATCTTTTGTTTAATTGTCTGGGGTCTTAATTTTATTGCAGTCAAAATTCAAGGAACGCCAGTCAGTTTAGAATTATCTTTAACCTATCGTTTAGTCATGACAGCCCTTTTATTTTTCATCCTTGCTTGGTTCTTGAAACCACAGGGTAAACCACAACAGCGCGATGTACCGTTTATCATCGTTTTTGGCGTTTGTAATTTTGCATTCAGCTATTTAGCACTGTATTATGCGACGATATGGAGCTCGGCTGCGATTGTCACATTAATTTTTTCATTAAAAGTCATACTAACACCCATCGCTCTACGGATATTTCTCAAGGAGCCATTGCATCGTCGTGTTTTAATTGGCGGCATTTTAGGTGTCATCGGCGTGGGGGTGCTGATTTATCCAGCTTTACATAATATCGAGTTAAAAGGAGTTTTGATTGCCTTCGTAGGGACTGTCCTGACAGCCATCGGAGATGCAAGCTCTGCCCGAAATGCCAAGCATCAAATAAACCCCGTTTATGCCAATGCCATTGGTTTTGCATTGGGCAGTGCAGTCATGTGTGCCATTGTTTGGCTACAGGGACAAACAGTCGTGATACCTAAATCTTTTACCTACTTATCGGCTCTCTTGTACTTAACGCTTATCGCATCCTTCCTCGCATGGTTATTTTACTTAAAACTAGTCGAACGAATAGGCGGGGCAAAAAGTGGCTATATGGTTGCGTTATTCCCCGTAATTGGCGGTTTTGCTTCAGTTGTCATTGGCGAATCAACACTTAGTATTTATTTAATTCTAGGCTGTCTTTTTAGCTGTATTGGGGCTGCGATTGCCTTAGGCTTTAAAATTAAGCCTATTTTACGATGAACGAAAACCCCTTTCGCTTCATAAACTAGATAAGAACGCTTGAAAAGGGTGAGGGACAAAATGTCATTCGTTCCATTGAATGCAATGGGTATCAGGAGAGAAAAAGATGAGGATCACTGGGACATTGATCGCTGGGAAAATGATGGTGGCAGAAGCTTAGAGGCGTGAGGGAGACAGAAATTTGTCTCCCTTTAAATATTTTTGAAACCTTTTGATCAATTGCTCGTATGATAAGTAGACAAGTTTTCATTATCAGCTATAAAAAAGGGAGAAATGATTTTTTTGAACCATTGAACAAAACGATTACTATTCATTATTTACGTGATTGTCATTGCGGATGCGTATTACACAACGCTCTATATTGAACCAAAAACACCGCCGCAACACCAAACCATCAAAGCAACAGCCATCACGGTAGACCAACTACGGTAGCAAGCCTCACAAAAAGAGGCGAACAGCCCGTCGCTCGAAGCCTTTTTCCTTCAAGCAATTTCTTCAAAGCGTGGCCCAAGAAATGGTGATGCAAGGAAATTTCGTCGAAGCACGAACTCAAAAGCGTGTCTATTTACACTATCAACAGCTACGTTGCTGACACCCTGTACATTTACAGGGTTTTTTTAATAGGAGGAGCAAAATATGAGTATGGCAACCTATATAGGCTTCAATTTTCCAGTTGAAATACAGGATGACTATACAGAAAATGAAATTGACATAATTTATTTTTTCTCAGTAGAAGAGAATCGCCAAATTGTACAGGCAAAGCATTTTACAACACCCTATGTATATGAAATCGAAACAAAGGGAGAGCCCATTTGGCAAATGCATAACGAGAATAAAGTGTCTTCCCCACATAACTATGAAAAAGCCAAAAAAACTTTTCTTCATGTTTGTGACTTTCTAAAGAATTTCCTTCCCAAAGGAGATTATTGCGAAATCTATATTTGCTGGATAGGAGAAGAAGGGGAGGACCATGAGAAAAAATTCGAACTTTCGTTAGACCAACTGCCAGTAGATGAGGTAGAAATCGATGAGAAATGTTTGATGATGTTGAGAAACTAAAACCTTCAAACAGAAAAAAGATTGAAGCAATAAGCCTCAATCTTTTTTCTGTTTGCTAGGAAGCTGATAGCCCTCTAAGTCTGGAATAAATTCTTGTGGATCAATCGGCACATTCACTTCAAGCCTTTCTGGATGAACATAGCTTGTCAGCTCACCATTTTGGTCATATGTTTCACTTTTAACGAGAATGCCAGTATCTTTATCCACCCAAAAACGAAACGCTTCTGTCGTGCCTTTTAAATTTTCACTATTTGTCACCGTTTCATCCATTTTCCCAGCTAATACGATTGTATTATGACCTAACAACGCTTCATTTTGTTTTTCAATCTCCCAATGTTCCATATTTCTTAAATAACTAGCTGCTTTCTCATAAGCGAACAACGACATACTTGAACTTCCAAATGAAGGTCTTTCTCTCAATTTATTAGATGAAATAGGCGGATATTTCAAGTCAATACTAAAAGCTTGCTCAGGAGTAACTATGTCTCGTTTTGACTTCTGTTTCGTTTCACTAACTGTAGAAACTTTTTGTCCATTAAGTGCTGTATATTTTAACCAGCTCTTTCTGTTGTTATAATAATACTCCTGTGTATCGTTCTTGATTCCCGTCGTGTTATCATCTAAAGCGATTATTTTTTCATAGCCTCCAATTTCTTTTTTGGTACTTACTTTATAAGTAACACCTAATGTTCTAGTGGAATCGTCTTGAGAAATTTTATATTCTTCAAATTTTCCAGCTGCAGAGTGAAAATAATCGATCGAATTTAATAATTTACTCACGACTTCCTCTTTCGTCATATCCCCATAAAATTCTTCTTGGATCGGGGGATGATAAAGAGTAGTTTCCATTGTAGGTTCGTGTGAACGGTCTCCCTTAGCAACTGGTTGTTCTGTCAGCTCCGTGACCATAAAATAGCTAGCCCCTATAAGAAAAAAACCAATGACAGCTATAGGTAACAAATGATTGAAAATGGATTGAAATTGGGGTTGTTTCTTGTGACCTTTTCGAAGCCTCTGCCTTACTTTTTCTTTATGTTTCTCATTAAAATGAATGTCCTTGAATGCCGTGTCATCCAATGCCTTGCCTATATTTTTAAACATATCATTCATTTATCTTGCACCCCTCCATTGATTTTTTGAGCAAAAGGCGAGCCCTATGAAGTCGAGACTTAATGGTTTGTAAACGCAAATCTAACAAATCAGCTATTTGGTTATAGGACAGCTCTTCATAATAATATAAAATAATAAGTTCTCTGTACCGTATTGGTAGAGCAAGAATCTTTTCAGAAAGTAATCGTTTATCCTCCTGTCCGACTAATTCCAGCTCAGGAGATTTACTAGTACTCTTAATTTTTGAGAAAAATTCTGTCAGAACAATATTTCTATAAGACCAGCTTTTTAATTTATCTTTACATAGATTGACAGTAATTCGATATAACCATGTTTTATAGGAAGATTCATTCCTGAAATTATCTAATTGCTCATAGCACTTTATAAACACTTCTTGCGCAATATCTTCCGAAAGCTGCTTGTGCTTTATATACGTAAAGGCAAGACGTGCTATGTCATCTCCGTATGCCTTCATCAACCATTCAAGCCTCTCCTCCTTACTACATTCACTGCTAACTTCTATTGATGTTCTCACATGTTCAAGCATCTTCCACACCCTTTCAATTATTAGACGGAGTTGGTGCTATTTGGTTGTAATCAATTTACTATAATAACGAAGGATTTGTAATAGCAATAGAAAGAGAGTATGAGAGGTTTTTGTGTTATTATTCAATAGTAAAATGCTAATAAATGGTGAAAAAGGGGAGTAGTATGCATACACAATTCGAATTTACGGTTTTTCCTCAATTGGAAACAGAACGTTTTATTTTACGAAAAGGGATATTGGATGATGCCCAAGATATTTTAAGTCTTTATTCTAATGAAAATGTAGTGAAGTACCTGCCATTACCATTGTTTGCTTCAGTTGAAGATGCTATTGATGAAATCAATTGGTATGAGAAAATTTTTAAAGAACAAAAAGGCTTAAGATGGGTAATCGAGGAAATTCAGACCAACAAGGTGATTGGCACATGTGGCTATTTGAATTATGAAAAAGAGCATAATCGTATAGAAATTGGCTATGATTTAAACCCTGACTATTGGGGGAAGGGTGTGATGCAAGAGGCTTTAAGCATGATCATCCACTTTGCCTTTACATCCATGGGAATCAATAAAATCGAAGCAAAAATAGAACCAGAAAACATAGCATCTATCAAACTATTGGAAAAATTAAACTTTTCTCAAGAGGGCCTTTTGAGGCAACATGAATTTGAAAAAGGGAAGTATGTGGATCTCGCTATCTTTTCCCTATTGAAAAGTGAATTTTAGGTGGTTAGAAAAGTCGCACTCATTATGAGGGGTGGCTTTTTTTACTGCGAGATAAATAGAAAATCAGCCATATTTCACGTATTTATTAAATGGAAAATATTATAAAATTAACTAATGTAAGGTATTGTTATAAGTAATGGATAACCTTCTAAGGAGTGAGAGAGATGAAGCTCATAAAAGTTGTATTGACAGGACTATTGATTAGTGGATTGTTAACAGGTTGTATCGAGGAAGAAGAAACGAAAGGCGAAAAGGTAAAAACAGAAGTAACAAAAATCAAACAAGTAACAACAGTAAACCCTTCGAAAATCTGGAAGGATGTTTCAACCCCAGAAGGCTTCAATAACTATGGAATTGAACCAACGTTGGAAGCATGGATTGCCTATCATGCCCAAGATATTAACAAAACAACAGACGTAGACGAATATTATCTAAGGGCAGATCGTCTCACGAAGGAAATGATTTATTTTAGGGTTCAAGGGGAAGACCTTCAAAAGGATTTTGAAAATTTAAATGTACTGCAGATTTTGATGGGACATCTGGATTATGTGATATCGGTAGAGAAACAGCAAGGTCTTGATACAGCTGAGTTCTATGGAAAATTAACTAAGTGTTTTACGTATTTCACTGAATTACTTCACGATCTCAACGTAATCATCAATAACGATGGCAAGGGTGAAACATATGGGCTCACACACCAATTAGACGGGAGCAAGGTGGACGAACTCGAAAAACTTCTTTATTCAGAGGCTGGTAAGGAGTAAAAGTAAAATAGATTTATTTACTATAAAGAAAAATATCAGGAGGAATATTTTTGAATAATAAACAACTAATTCCTACAAATGAAATTAAAGAAGAGTTTGAGGCCATTTTAGTAGAAAATGATAGTATTGCGCAATGTGTGATTCATTTAAAAAACGGCACGATCAAAAACAAACAACGCTTAGACACCCGCTATGACGAGTTTGCTTTGGATACTGTGAATAATGAATTTTGTTTTAGTCTAAAAGATAAAAATAGCATAAATTTTCATAGAATTAATCTTCAAACATTCAGTCAAATAAATGCGGTAACATTAAATTTATACAATTATTTTTCTTCTGAAGAACTTAAGGATGAAAGCTATTATTCCAAGTTAATTTACCTTAATCATCAATATTTGTTGTATTTTATTACGAAAAGAGAAATGAACTATGGACATCCTTTTTATCAATGTATTTTTTTAGTAGACACTTCAACAGGAGAGATAAAACAATTAAATCCTTTACTTCCAAACGGAGATAATTTACTAAGATTAGATACTTCCAAAAACATCTATCTAAGCAATCATAATCACTTTTTGCTGTTAAAAACCGGGAGAATTAGACCCTTTGAAAAACAATCAATGTATAAAAATGTAGATATTGAAAATCCTTATCATGACCACCTTGAATCTATTTATTTAATGAAGGTTTCATCTTTAATTGATCAACAAAATTTTAATAATGCAACACTGATATCTTTATTAAATTATTCAGGTGCTTCTGAAAAATTGCAATATGAGAACAATATTCTATCATACGTAGTATCTGATTTTACTAACAATACTAAAGAATTAATAAAACATGATTTGTTAATAGGGGATATTTCAAAGTTTCAAGATGATCAATTAATACGAGATTATTTAAATGCTGATTTTGAAATATTACCAAACTACTATGATTATATCTCTATATTATCTAAACAGGATAATGCTAATACGTTTAATCTAATTGACGATGAATTGTCGTTTAATGTAAAGCTGGACGAGATAAGCTGAGAGAATTTTAATTTGTTATAAGCATCTGTAATGGAGGATGGATTACATAGGTGGAAGAATAAACCACTCTCCGATGAAGTGACTGCATAGGATAGATACAATTATTTTCATTAGGAAGCTGTTTGGCATAGATTCGATATCCTATCGGGATTCATGTCTTTTAATTTTGCTTTCATCCATGCTAATTGGTTGGAGTGATAAATGGAAATAGTTATCCAAATGAAAGAGTTAAGAGGTATTATTACATTACAAAGCAGATTAGTGGAAGTAAGATCTGAGAGGGGCTTGTGTATGAAGCGTTTAGTTATTGGCATTGTAATAATTTGGTTGATTTTATTGACCATGTGGTTTTTTACTACAGGATCGCCAAGTTAGGGTTTAATTAGATTATTAAGCTAGCGAGGTAGGTTAATGGAAAATTTATCTACTTAGAGAGACGAGGGTAATAAAATGAAATATTTTACTAAAGAATGGCATGAACTGTGTCAAAAAAATAATCTCCATCTGCATTTAGAGGAAGAAAAGCAAGCTGAAACATTCTCAGAAGAATATTTTCAACAGCTTTACGACTTTGAATTAAATAGTTGGCTTACTTTACAGGAAGAAGCTAATTTAATATTAAAATTTAATGAAACAGCAAACAGAGATGAAGATAATCACTATGAACCTTTTAATAAAGAGAAGGGAATAGAACAATTCCATGATATTTTCATACATAATCTTATGTATTTAAAAAAGCAATTACCAAAAACAATAGTAAAACAGATTGCAGATATAAGGGTGTTTGCTTTAGATAAGGCAACTCGTAATGTAATAAATGCTGTAACTCAACTTTGCGAGGAAAATAAAAGAATTGTAACTACAGTAATTGAAGATTATAAAAGATATATAAAAGAAAACTCAGCATTACTGGATATAGAAATTGATGGGGATTTTAGCTTCCATGATTGCAAAATTATAAAATCAATCAAGAATGATAAATCCTTAAATTTACTCCTTGATAACAACGGGAGTTATACAAATATAGATGAGGTCATATTTGAAAATTTTAATATTATCAAACAAGATAATTTGTTAGAAGATGCATGGTGGCTGTATGAGGAAATATATAAAGTGAATGACAAATATGAATTTCAGGTTTTGCTACAAAATGAAACGATGGATTTAATTGATTTTATTATATCAGCTGAACAAATTTCCTTTATAAGTAATAAAAATAATCTTTCATAGTAAACTGAGGCGTTTTTAAAAAAGCCAATCCGTGATGGGTGGTCTTAATTTGTTTATGTATGATTGATTTATTAAAAGTCACATATCCAATCATAAATTTCTTAAAAAGAGTTTGAATTTAAATATGAAGGCATATTCCAAATTATGATATGCTTTTTTTTTTTTGAGGTGTAAACGTTCGTTTAGGTTGCTATTCAAAATAAGCTAACATTGACCTAACGTAAAAATCATACATATACGCCAGAAGGTTATAACAAAATTCTAGCATTTTTACTTTTATAGAAACTAGATAAATTAAATAGCCTTACTCACGCGTTACTTTACACACGTTGCAGTTTTAATCAGCCCTAATTTACATTTAACACCTCAAATTATTAAGTGAATAAAAAGGGAGGTATCTTATTGTTTAAAGAAGTTTCAAAACCTCAATTAGTACTATCTTTTTTAATGGTTTTTATAGGTTTCTCACAAGCATTTAACAACTGGGGAGAAAAGAGAGGTTTATCTTTATTCTTTTTAATTGCTAGTAGTGTACTTTTACTTCTTTCTATTATTGGTCTGATTGTTTATAGGAAAAGGCAAATAACGCTAAAGACTAAAAAGCTTCAAAGGGGTTCTGGGTTATAAAGAAAAAAAGATTGAAGCGATTAGCCTCAATCTTTTTTACTCACGCATTCCTATACATACGCTAGCCGTATTTTATTAGCCACACTAACATGTTGTAAAATACACTTGTTGCTCAAAATAGGGGATATTATCAGAGATGATGATATATCAATTGCATAGTCAACGTGCATTGCTTCTATTTTACGTTCGGATAAATCATTGTTGCTGGGTCTACATATTCATCGAACTGTTCTTCTGTAAGTAATCCGCTTGCGATGGCTGCTGCCTTTAAGGTCGTGCCTTCTTTGTGGGCCTGTTTTGCGATTTTTGCTGCGTTTTCATAGCCAATATATGGATTTAATGCTGTTACAAGCATTAATGAATTTTGTAAATTATGATCAAGTACTTCTTTGTTTGGCTCAATGCCTACCGCACAATGGTCGTTAAATGATTTCATTGTGTCTGCTAATAGGCGAGTTGATTGTAAGAAGTTGTAAATGATGACTGGTTTAAAGACGTTTAATTCAAAGTTACCTTGAGAAGCGGCAAAGGCAATTGTTGCGTCATTTCCAACTACTTGCGTGACAACCATTGTCATTGCTTCACTTTGGGTAGGGTTAACTTTACCTGGCATAATGGAAGAGCCAGGTTCGTTTTCTGGGATCGTAATTTCCCCAATACCTGAACGAGGGCCACTTGCTAGCCAGCGAACGTCATTGGCAATTTTCATTAAATCAGCCGCTAAAGCTTTTAATGCACCATGTGCTACAACAGCTTCATCATGACTTGTTAAGGCATGGAATTTATTTGCAGCCGATGTGAATTGTTTGCCTGTTAGCACACTAATTTCCTCAGCCACACGATCACCAAATTCAGGGTGAGCATTGATTCCTGTACCGACCGCTGTTCCACCAATTGCAAGCTCCTTCATATAGTCAATATTATGGATAATCATATGCTCTGATTTTGCGAGCATGGCTGCCCAACCGCCAATCTCTTGACCTAATGTAAGAGGTGTCGCATCCTGTAAATGCGTACGACCAATTTTAATAATGTCCTTAAATTGAGCGGCTTTATCTTCCAAAGTTGCTTTTAGTAAACGTAGTCTTGGTAATAAATAATCTTCCACTTTTAAAACAGCCGCAATATGCAATGCTGTTGGGAATGTATCATTAGAGCTTTGTGATTTATTGACATCATCATTAGGATGAATACGGTCCGCTTCACCAGCATCCTTTAATAGTTGATTCGCACGGTGAGCAATGACTTCGTTCACATTCATATTGGATTGTGTACCACTACCAGTCTGCCAAACCACAAGAGGGAATTGATCGTCCCATTGACCATTTAAAATTTCATCTGCAGCCTGCACGATGGCATTTGTTTTAATATCAGAAAGTTTGCCTAATTTATTATTCGCAATGGCCGCACTTTTCTTTAGGATCGTCATAGCTTGCACAAGCTCGATTGGCATTTGTTCCGTACCAATTTGGAAATTTTCTTTACTGCGCTGTGTTTGCGCGCCCCAAATTTTATTAGCAGGTACTTTAATTTCACCCATAGTATCTTTTTCAATACGATAATCCATGTCAAAACAGCTCCTTTAGTATGTAAAGTTCTCCTCATGTACAGATAAAAACGGATACTCTTAGTCTGATGTAAGAATATCCGTTTGATACATGCTTATTCAAAAAAGAGGGGGATTCTGAATGAAGCAATTTGGAGAAAGAAATAATCTATTGATAATGATAATTGTTATCAATTAAAAAGTCAACGGTTTAGCTTGAAGAAATTTAAAGTGAATGATTAGCTTACTTATTTTATTCCCGAAATTTAAGGGAATAAACCATGTTTTAGTCGATTATCTCTTTTTCTTTCCAAGCTCTTTAAGAGGCTGCTTTTTAGGGATTTTTTCGAACAATATCTTCACATGAAAATTGTTGTCATCAATTTGTAGTACCTCCAACACCTTTGCCTTACGCCCTTTAATGCGAATATCTTCTTCCACAGTAGGTAGCTTGACGAGCAATTGACTTAAAACGGACGTCTTGTTTTCGTAATAATGAGTCACAAACATCGCGATTCTCCTTCTGACTTTTGATTGTTACTCAATTTATGAGCAAGGGATAATAGTTAGAACTTTGGAGGTGGTGATCAAAAAATGAAGAACAACGAATAGATGCTTAAGATAATTAAAAATTGAAAGGGGTCTCTAGGTGTACAGTTTTTTAAACCTGAAGTATTTTGGTTCACGACATAGTAAATAACAAAAAACTATGTGATAAGAGCTAATAAAATAATTGGGTGTAAAATATGTTTGACACCTTATTTGTCCTACCTTAATATTATGGTGTAAAAGATCTTTTACAAGCCAGGAGCGGAGTGGTGTTAGAAATGAAAAATAAAATAAGGGTATATCGAGAAAAAAATAACCTCTCACAAGGTAAATTAGCGGAGTTATGCAATGTGACAAGGCAGACCATTAATGCCATTGAAAATAATAAATATGATCCAAGTTTGGAATTGGCTTTTACTTTGTCCTATATTTTAAGTGCTCCTATAGAAGAATTATTTATTTTTACATATGGAAGGAATGAGAAAAAGTGACGATTACAAAAAAGGTAAGTTTAATCGGTTCTTTAGTTATTATTGTTTCTATTGGTAGTTACGGTGTATATGAATGGATCACGAAAGAAATGATTGGTGCAGCGACAATTTTCTTTGTATTCTTAGGAATAGGTCTTTTATTTCAGTCCATTACTTGGGGAGAAATGAACGGAGTAAATGAAGGAAAAAAAGATGAGTTAGAAAAACATATAACACTTGTTAGTTCAAAAATTAGTTACTATCTTTTACTGTTATTTATGGTTATTGTTTTAGTGATCTCAGAAAGAGTAACCGCTTTAAATGATATTAAGAATATTCCACTTGTTATTGTCATAGGACTTGCTTGGATTACTATGCCAATTACTGAGTTTGTAGTTTCTAAAAAATATAGTTAAATAAATTGATCATTGTGAAGAAGGCTGATTTATTTTGATGAAGTTTAATTTTAGATCAACTTACCTCGATAGATTGATTAAGAGGTGAGTTGATTTTTTTGTTGGATATTTATGTTAAAATAACTATGGAATTTTATGACAGGTTATTGTTATTAGACTACCATGACAAAAAAATTTAGAAAAAGGGGCGAGAAAGAAGAATGACAAATAATATCATCGAACAAGCAAAACGGGGGTTGGAGGGTTTTGCTATTGGAGGTTATCATACTAGCGGAAATTTTGGTAAGTATCGGGAGGAATACTATAAATATTTTGGAGATCCAGATTATGAAACGAGAAAGTACGCTATAGCTGCATTTACTTGTATGCTGGGTACTTGGGAAACAGGTTCTCTTCAGATATTTCAGCCAATTCAAGAGTGGGAGGAAAATAAGAAATGGAGCTCAAATCCATTAGACCAAAAGCGATTTTATCGTTTTAAAGATTATCTTTATGCACTGTTAGCACATCATGAGCAGATAGAGAAAGAATTTCCTTATATGTTTGAAGAGATTGTTTTGTTTTTAATAAAAATAGAATTAAATCAAGGGATCAGTTATGAAGAATGGTTTCCAGAGCATAACCTGAATTTGTTTCAGCGATTAAGAGAAGAAATTTTAATACCTAAACAACATTTGGCAAATAAAAGAAGTAATTGGGGATTATTGTTAAAAGAAATAGGTATTGAGCCTTTTTTTGAATCGGATTAATTTAGTAATGAAAGTGATCCAAAATATCCGCTCAGAAAGGAAGTCTAGGTGATCAAAAAGAGAGGCATCCCACTTATTAGAGACAATCATTTAGCAAGCCACAGCGAAATAAAATTGCTATGGAAAACACTACTGCATGTTGTGGGGAAATCATTCACTTTGTCAGTTAAAGAGGAGGTCAATGTCCGCTTATTTTATAAAAAAATCAAAAATATGACATGATACTACAGGTAGAAATTGCAACTTTCGACATGTTTTTTATTTATTTCTCGGGAAATATCTCATAGCGATTTGTGAAAATGGTAGGGACTTCGTCAGCTGTTTTAGGCTATTTATGTTTGGCTGGCTCGGGTGGCTACATAAAAAGGTGACATTTCAATCAAACAGGTGGGTGGATTACGTTTCAGCTAGGGGGATGTTCGTTATAATAAGAGTAAGGAGGAAATGAAATGTATTTAAAATCATGTAAGGTGTTACAGGATACGATTCCCAATAAACAGGAGTATCCTTTTAATATTCCAAGATTGCAGGATTTGCATGAGCTGGAGTTCCCGACGAATGTGACGTTCTTTGTTGGGGAAAATGGTTCGGGGAAATCAACATTACTGGAGGCGATTGCTGATCGCTGCGATTTCAATACGGCTGGTGGCGGTCGTCAAAATTTATATGAAGTACATAAGGCGGAATCTTCATTGGGGGAATATATCCGTTTGTCGTGGTTGACGAAAATATCGAATGGGTTTTTTCTTCGATCAGAAACATTTTATCAATTTGCCAGTCATATTGATTTGTTAGAGCGCCATCCAAACAAATATGCTGCTTTTGGTGGGAAATCTCTACACCACCAATCTCATGGTGAATCCTTTCTTGCGTTATTTATGAATCGCTTTAAGGGTAAAGCCATTTATTTATTGGATGAGCCTGAGGCGGCATTGTCTCCAACGAGGCAGCTGAGCTTGCTGAAAATAATGAAGGACCTTGAGCATGAGGCACAATTTATTATTGCTACACACTCACCCATTTTGCTTGGCTATCCCAATGCAACGATTTATAGTTTTGATCAAGGAGAAATTGAATCCATTCGCTATGAGGATACCATACATTACATCGTGACCAAACGTTTTTTAGATGCGCCACAGTCTATATTAAGAGAGTTATTTGATGAGGAGAGAGAATCATGAATCAACGAAAAGGCTTAATCATGCGAGAAATCCGATTAGATGAAATGGCACAGTCCATTGATTTACTGAATTATGTCTTTCAAATGTCAATGTCCATTCACAAGGATCGTCGCTTTGTGAATGCGAAGAGTAGGCAATTTAATGAAGGGCATGCCATCGGGTGGTTTGATGGTTCACAGCTTGTATCGCAAATATTAAGTTTGCCTTTTGAGGTGAATGTGCATGGTAAGATTTATGAAATGGGTGGCATCACAGCAGTTGGGACATACCCTGAATATTCAGGACATGGCTTAATGGAGAGCTTGATAATTGAAAGTCTGCAAAGTATGCGAAATGAAGGACAGTATATATCCTATTTATTTCCATATTCTATTCCTTATTACCGCAAAAAGGGATGGGAAATTATGAGTGATATTGTGGAATTTCAAGTGAAGGATACACAGCTTCCTCATTATGCTGGTCTTAATGGGAAAATTCGCCGAGTTGATCCGAAGCATGAGGATGTGGTGGATATCTACGCACGCTATGCACAGAAAACGCATGGCGTAATGGTGCGCAATAGTATTGCCTGGAACGAGAAATTTCAGGAGGATTTCTGGGAGGAGAAATTTATAGATAGTGATGTGAACCTTCAGGCAGCGGTCTACTATGATGAAGAAGATGTGGCGCAGGGCTATATGTTCTATCGTATTATGGAGGAAAATTATTACATTGATGAAATCGTCTATTTGCAGGAAGAGGCTCGTAAAGGTTTATGGAATTTCGTCTCGGCTCACAGCTCGATGGTCTACAATGTCTACGGGAAAACAACCGGAAATGAAGCGGTAGCCTTTCTATTAGAGGACAGCGAAATCATTCAAAAGGTATCACCTTATTTCATGGCAAGAATCGTCGATGTCAAAGAATTTTTACTGCGCTATCCATTTATCGGTCAGGATTTCGAGCTTCAGCTAGCTGTCAGTGATCGCACTGTGGCATGGAATAATGGTACCTACATCATCAAAATGAAAGATGGAAACCTTGCTGTGCAGAAGGTAAGTGAGACGTTGAACGCGAATGCTGTGCATTTAACAGTGCAAACACTGGCTACCATGCTGTTAGGCTACAAACGTCCAACCTATTTAGAAAAAATTGAACGATTACAGGGACGTGCAGAGGAAATTGCATTGCTTGAGGCGGTTTTACCAGTGGGTATCCCAACATTTATTGATTATTTTTAAGAGGTATGGGGGTTAAAGCCATAACGTTGACGGTTATGGCTGCCACGCCTCTTTTAACAGCTCAATCCCCAGCTTGATTTCTTCCAACGCTAATTTACTAAAGCCTAATTGCAGCATTGGTTCCTTATTTGTTTGATGGATAAAAAAGGGGCTTGTCGGATAAACCTTCACACCGTAAGTCGCCGCTCGTTGGATTAGCTGCTGCTCGGAAAGTGGAGACTTTATTTTCACTAATACATAGAGGCCTGATTGCTCGCCTAACACGGATATTTGCTGCCCAAAATGTCGTTGTAGCTCCTGTACAAGGTGCTGCATTTTTTGTTTATAGGTCAAACGCATTCGTTTAATATGGCGTGTCCATTCTCCCTGCGCCATAAATTGGGCCATAGTGCGTTGATGGAGGGACGAAGCATTTTGTTCAAAGTGAGCAAAACGCTCTTTATATGGCTGAACAAGTGCATTTGGTAGCACCATATAGCTTAAACGCACACCTGGTAAAAACGATTTTGAGAAGGTGCCGAGATAGATTACCCTTGATGAGTCGATGGAGGCCAGGGCAGGAAATGGCTGTTGCGTATAGCGAAACTCTCCATCATAATCATCCTCTAGAATATAACCATCGACTTGTTGAGCCCATTGTATTAAGGTCTGTCGCTGCTGAATAGACATGGACACTCCGTATGGGAAATGATGTGACGGGGTGACATACATTAAGCGTGATTGACAGCTTTGGAGTATATCAAGTTGAGCTCCTGTTTCCATTACAGGTAGTGACTCTATTTCGAAGTGATGTAACTGGAAGGCTTCACGTGCACCGTCATAGCCAGGGTCTTCCAAAAGAATGCTTGGAAAAGAATCTTTTAGTAAAAAGCCAAGATACAAGAGCATTTGCTGTGTGCTACTACCGATAATGATATTGTCGCTCGTTGTATAAACCCCTCTTGCTTGTAGTAAATACGGCACAAGCTGCTCCTTTAGCACTGATTCTCCAAACAGTTCTCCATATTCGTAACAGGTTGATTCCTGTAATACTTGATTGGCAATTTGGCGCCATGTTTTCATGGGAAAATGTTGCTGATCGACAGCCCCTGCGCGAAAATCTACAAGATAGGATGCAACCTTCTTTTTTGGCTGTGTCATAGGGGGCTGTTCCTGCTCCTTTAGAAAAACCTGCTCTAGTGCATTGACGAAATAGCCTTTTCGTCCCTCCCCACGTATGTATCCTTCTGCGACAAGCTGTTCATAAGCGGTTAATGTAGTATTACGACTGACCTGTAAAGTTTCTGCAAGTTTTCGTATGGAGGGCAGGGAATCATCTGTTTGAAGTGTACCTTGCGTAATAAGTACTTTAATTTGCTGATACACTTGCTTATATTTTGCCTCCTTTTCTGTTAATAGAAAGATAAAATCGTCCATAAGGCACCACCTTGACATGTTAAAATGTTTGGAACTGTTTCTTTTGAAATGTCAGATTATTTACTACCATCATACTAGAAGGACAATCAAAAGGAAATGGAGAGCATAACATGAAAATTTGTAAGGTGACACAGGAAACGATAGGAGAAGTAGTCCCATTATTTAATGCCTATCGTGAATTTTATGGACAATCATCTGATTTACAGCAAGCCGAGCAGTTTATACAGGAGCGAGTGATGGGAGGAGAGTCTATTATTTTTCTGGCATATTTGGAGGAGAAGCCAGTTGGATTTGCACAATTGTTTCCAGTCTTTTCATCTGTAGCTATGAAACGAGCGTTTCTCTTAAATGATTTATTTGTGGCGGAACAAGCCAGAAAACAAGGTATAGCACAGTCGTTGATGGAGCAATGCTATGCCTATTGTCAGCAGGAAGGTGCTCGTTACATGATGCTTGAAACCGCCAGAGATAATGTCCAAGCACAGAAGCTCTATGAAAAAATGGGCATGACGGTTGATGAAACTGTTTATTATTACAGTATTTATTGGTGATTTTTTTCGATGTGATGGGAGTTGGTGGAGAGCCCGCTCAAATGTGAGGAGAAAGTGATCCATCAGAAGGAGAACCCGCTCAAACATGAGGAGAAAGTGATCCATCAGAAGGAGAACCCGCTCAAACATGAGGAAAAGTGATCCAACTGAAGGAGAACCCGCTCAAACATGAGGAAAAGTGATCCAACTGAAGGAGAACCCGCTCAAACATGAGGAGAAAGTGATCCATCAGAAGAAGAGCCCGCTCAATGCCCTTTTATATCTAAACTTCAGCCCCCACCATTTATTGTGTAATGGAGGGGGCTTTGTGTTTAGGCGTGGCTCATCCATCCTGAGAAGAGACCTGAGGAGAAAAAGCGGGTAATGTTTTGAAAGCCCGCTTCACTTAATAGCTGTTGGATTTCTTGATCGGAGAGGAAGGAAATATTCATGATGCCCTTGCCCATGCTATCTACCTTTTCTTTTGTATAGCCGGCATCTAAAAAGTAGCTTTGCCATATTTTGATGCGATCTTGTAGTTCGTCACTT
Organism: Lysinibacillus sp. BSL11; assembly: GCF_052928325.1. Lineage (NCBI taxonomy): Bacteria > Bacillati > Bacillota > Bacilli > Caryophanales > Bacillaceae > Lysinibacillus > Lysinibacillus sp. BSL11. The sequence goes on from NZ_JAVGCX010000009.1 coordinate 81,124, forward strand.
TCTCGATCTCCGTAGGCACATGCGAGGACAAAGGGCATTCCAGGTTTTAAGTGCTTGTGAATGTTTTGCAGTAGATGAAGTTTTTCCTGTCGATCTTCAATAAAATGAAGAACGAGGATACAGCTTGCTGCATCGAATTTCGGTGTTGATTGTGGCAAGCGCTCGATTGTTCCTTGTAGTAGCTGAACGCGACTTTCAATATCAAGTTGTACGGCTTTATGTTGTGCGATTTGGAGCATTTCCTCAGATAGGTCAACCCCAGTGAACTTCCATTTAGGGTTTGTTGGTCCCCATGCAGAAAGCTCGTTGCCCCCACCAGCTCCTACAACAAGTAGGGAAGCTTCTTGTTCCCATAAATGCATGCGGAAATAGGCTTGTGTCACGGCAAATAATGTGTCATAGGCAGGCACTGATATCCGCGTGCTTTGCTCATAAGTTCGTGCCTTTTCTAATAAATGTGTAGATAATGTACCCATTGTGATAGCCTCCAGTGTTTTAATGTCTCTATTACAGACCTTCAATGTCTGTAATAGAGTATAAATGAAAATAACTGAAAAGACAAAGGAGACCTCCGTAGACAGCAATTTTTATGTAAAGCATTTAAAAATTAATAATAAAGATAAACAATTTAATGTTTATCATTAAATTACTATTGAAAATAATGGTGCTTTCTTCTATGCTTGTAGTAAACAGGAGGGGAAATAAGATGATGAATAGTTTAATTAGTGCCATTTTGCAAGTGATGTTATTTTCGGTGATTCCATTTATTTGGTGGCTTTGCACAGCGAGAAAAAAACAGCCCTTTTTAACGTGGATAGGATTGCAAAAGCCGATTGTGTTGCACAAGGGAAGGTATGCCATGTACATTGTACTCTCCATTTTCGCGCTGTTTGTACCGAGCTTTGCGCTAATCTTTTTCTATATTGATCGCTCCTTACTAGCAGCGAATCAATTCGTGGGACTTGGAGCGACGGCAGTCATTCCAGCGCTTTTCTATGCCATTATTCAAACAGGTTTATCAGAGGAGCTATTATTTCGCGGCTTTTTATTAAAGAGAGTAATGAAGACTTTTGGCTTTCAAGTAGGTAATGTCGTGCAAAGTTTTGTTTTTGGCTGTGTTCATGGTGCCATGCTATGGTCGGTGCTTCCGCTTCATGTAATCTTATTAGTTGTGCTTACAACAGCGCTTGCTGGCTATGTGATGGGCTGGGTGAATGAACGAATTGCTGGGGGCTCTATTATTGCTAGCTGGAGTATCCATAGTATCGTAAATTTCATAGCGGCGTGCTTGTATATGTTTATATTTTGACTTATTTGCATTTCTTTGCTGTCACTTGCATAATAGGGCAGAGAAGATTTTTTCGTGAAGGGACGTGCAAGCATGACAGAGTGGCCTAAGGGAGTAGCAAAACCAGCAATTCGCGCATTACATGCCGCGGGCTATACAGAATTGAAGCAGCTAGAAAGAGTTGAGCTTTCTACATTAGCTCATCTTCATGGAATGGGTCCAAAAGCTTTAGCAGCGATTGAGGCGGCACTAAAGGAAAGTAGGGAACCTCGTGAATAAGCTGACATTATTTTTACTGGCGATGGTTGTCTATTATATCCTCGTTGTAGTCGTTATTAGCAAGCTGTTTATTATTCCTATTATGAAAGTGATGGCTCTTATCTTTTTTATAGGGGCAGGTTATATCTTTTCTCGTAAAATGCGTAGGAAATTACAGTAGGAGGTAATATGAAAATTGTTAAATTAACATTCTTTTATTTAGCTATTATTTTATTGGCATTGACGCTGTCCTTAGCGGGTGTTCGTCTATCCATCTCACTTGGAATATTTGCATTAATTGCGGTAGGGATGATTTATCGCCATATACATATTTTATATCGCACAAACAATATGGAGCAGGTAGATCAATGGGTAAAAAATCATCGAAAAGAGCCTATATTTGCTGCTCTCTATGCATCAGCTTACGGGACAAAAGAGGAACAGATTCAGGCAATCGATGTCATCATCCATCATTATAAGCAGCCAGCTATTAAGTACAATTACCTCTTTATTAAGGCGATTATGGAGGAGAATCTTGGAGCTGCTAAAGCAGCCGCAAGACAAATTGATAAGGAGCCTTTAACTAGCTATGCACTATGCTATATCGCTGCGCTTGAAGGTCGATCAGCCGATATGAGAAGTGATAAACTAACACAGCCGTGGATGCAACCTGCAATTGAAGCCATCTATGCCTATACAATAAAGGATCAGGCTAAGTTCCGCCAATTCGCAGATGACAGCATCCAACAAGCACGTGGCATACAGAAATACGCTTTAATACATAATTTTAAGCAAATGGAAGATGAATTGGTAAAGGCATAATCGAAGGGCTACTTGATAATAGTATCAGGTAGCCTGATTTTGTGTCAGAAATCATAAATTCAATGAGGTGGAAATGTTTGTCTAAAATAGATCATATGATGCAGATTTTATGGATGTTGAATTCAGGTAGGAAAATTACTGCGAAAGAAATTGCTGAAAAATTAGAGATAAATATCAGATCCGTTTACCGCTATATTAACTCACTTTCTGCCAGTGGTGTGCCAATTATAGCTGAAACAGGTCATCATGGGGGATATACCCTGTTGAATAATTTTATTAAAAGTCCTCTTATTTTTGATGTTGATGAGAAAGCGGCATTACTTCATGCTTCTATTTTTGCAAAAGAAGCTGGTTATTTTTTAGATGAGGCATTAAACAGTGCAACAGCAAAGCTTACAATGTATTCAAATCAGGAGCAAGAAAAAATGATTCAACAGCATTTACAAGGTTTCGAGATAATCGGTCCAACAGAAACCTCATTGGAGCCACTATTAAAAAAATTAGAAGAGAGTATAGTAAAGGAAACCTCTATAGAAATGGAATACCATACTAATAATGAAGAGCAATCTAAGTGTAGGGTGGTTAATCCATATGGTTTGGTTTATTGGAATCAAAACTGGTATATCGTTGCATTTTGTCATGTAAGAAATGAAATCCGTACTTTTAAAGTAGGCCGAATTAGCAGTCTGCATCAAACCGTCATCCCCTTCCAACGACCACAATCTTTCTCTGCCAGTGATTTTTTTATGGATAGCCTTTTTCCCCAAGATGAACATAAACAGAAGCTTGTGCCCTTCATCATTTGTGGAAAGACAAGTGCTGTGGATGCGATCAGTCAGCATTGGTTTTTAAAGTATCACCTCAAAGAACGCACCAATAAGAACGCAATATTTTTAGTAGATGAGGAAGCACTACATACATATGTACCCTATTTACTTTTTCCCTATGGAAAATCAATCCAAGTAGTAGAACCCATAAGTCTAAAGCAAAAGATAATTGACGTTCTATATGAGCTCATACATTTTTATGGAAATGAAAACTTTACTGACGGAGAATGTCAGTAAAGTTTTTTTATACTAAGCATAGTTTCAATAAAAGGAGTGTTTATTATGCAGACAAGAAAAGTGTATCTTTATGTATTTGATACGATGGCAGATTGGGAGATAGGGTATTTAATGGCAGAATTAAATACAGGTAGGTATTTTAAAAAGGGGCTAGAGCCTTTAGAGGTGATAACTATAGGGATTGATAGAAGTCCTGTTACGACAATGGGTGGCATCACCATACTTCCAACTATTGCCGTTGCTGAATGTCACTTGAATAGCATGGATGTCTTGATTCTTCCAGGAGGCAATACATGGCTAGAATCTATTCATGATCCTGTATTGAATAAAGTCTCAAAAGCGTTGAACGAAGAAGTTTTCATAGCTGCAATTTGTGGTGCAACGTTCGGTCTCGCAAAGCTTGGTTTGCTTGATACAAGACAACATACGAGCAACGATCTCGAATACTTGAAGATGCTTTGTCCACATTATATGGGGGATGAATATTTTAAACAGAAGCCAGCCATAACTGAGGGGAATTTAGTAACGGCATCTGGCATTGCACCGCTGAATTTTGCCTACCATGTTTTGAGGCTGCTCGATGTTTTTACACCAGAAACATTACATGCTTGGTATAAGCTTTATGAGACGCAGGAGAAAAAGTATTTTTATGAATTAATGACATCCATTGAATAATAATTAGTCTAAGAAGAGCATGTTCATTGTTAAAACATGCTCTCTTTTTTTACATTAACTTTTTTTATCCAACAAAATGCCTCGCACAATACCCATCATGAAGATGCCAAATAACAGCAGTAAAAATAGGTAAGCATGCCATTGTTGTAAAATACGTTCGCATCCTAAAGCCACCGTAAGATCATTGAAAAGGGAGTAGGTAAAATACAATAGAATACTATTTTTGATGAGACAAAACGTTAGGATGCCATTTTGTCGCTGTCTATGGGATAGCGGTGCTTTATTTTTACGCATCACAGGATAAGCGGCCTTTATCTCTAAATAGTGTAAAAGTAGAAAGAGCATAAGAGCGACAAAGGGTAAATAAAAAATAGCGATTTTTGGACCGAATTGGGCATGGTCACTCGTAAAGCTTTGCAAGACAGGAATCGTGGCTGGGAGCTTGCCATATTGAATAAGTGTAGCTGTAATACCAGCTAAAAAAATAGTCGCCACAATAACCGTTAGCTGGTGACAAAAGCGTGGTGTGGGTGTTTTTTGTTGTATATGCATCCTTGCTCCTCATTTCCATCATCATTGATAATAACAATCTGTTATACTGTATCATAGAATGTTTGCTTTTTGTGCTAGAGAAAGAAGGATATTATGGAATACTTATTGTTTTTACTAATTGGCATCATTGGGAATGTCATTGGTACGTTAGTTGGGGGTGGTGGCTTAATTACCTTGCCAACGATGATGCTAATGGGAGTACCCGTCCATTCTGCTATTGGCGCAAATAAAGTGTCCAATATGGTGAGTGCTTTTTCAAGTTTTTATACAATTTATCAACGTAAGGAATTAGCATGGAATGAAATGCGTTCGGTGTTACTTGTCTCTTTAATCGGAGGTACATTGGGGGGACTTTTCGCTTCATTCATGAGTAGTCAATCATTGACGTTCATTGCTATTATTTTACTTGGCTTTGCGCTTGTCATGTCCTTTATGGGTGGAGCTGATTTTGGCGACAAGGAACGTTTTACGATGAATCGAAAAAACGGTCCGATCCTTCTTGGGGTTGGCTTTTATGACGGTATGTTTGGTCCTGGCAGTAGTACATTGGCGCTTTATACATATGCACATGAGAAAATTTCCTATATTAAAGCAGTCGGGCTATCACGGGTAGGGGTATTTGCAATGTGCTCAGGAGCAGCGATTACCTATATTGCTACAGGGAAAATCGAATGGCCCTTAACACTTATTTTAATGATTGGCTCGACGATTGGTGCACAGATTGGGCTTGTGCTAGCCAGAAAAGTGAAAGCACATCAGGTAAAGCTTTTACTGCGCATTGTAACGATTGTGCTGATCATACAGCTTGTTTATGATTTCATCCATCAGTTTTAGGAGGTGATTGTCCTGTTTGAAATTTCACCCTATCCAACCTTTTCGTGGTCGCTATCGCGTCATAAAACATTGACAAGCTGCGCCCGCAAATACGGCTATGAATATTACTTTTCACATAACGGGTGGCTCAGTTACAATGTGGAGCCATATCATCAACAGGTGTATCGCTTAAAAAAGCTGCAATCGATGCCTATTTTATTTGGGCAAATTGTCCATCGATACATTGAGCAGGCCATTAATGATTATTTACAAACAGGAAAAGCTCCAACTGTAGAGGAGCTAATTCAATTGGGGCGCGGACAGCTGAATGCAGCCTTTATTGACTCCACTCGTCGTCTTGAATTTTGGAGGCAAAAACCGAATAAGTATTATATGATGCAGGAAATCTATTATCATGGCACCCTTTCTCCTGAGCTGGTGCAAGACTATAAAGAACGTTTACGACTTGTCTTTAATCATTTTTTGATGAGTGAAACATTTCAGCAAATTACCTCACAAAAAGGCTCTCTCCGTATCGGAGAACCAGAGCAATTCCGCTCCATGAAAATAGAAGATGTCCAGGTATTTGTTGTTATGGACTTTCATTATTATGATGAATTGAGGGATAAATGGATTATTGTTGACTGGAAGACCGGTGGAGAATCTGATGATGACCGTCAGCAATTAGCCCTCTACGCTTACTATGTTCAGCAAAAATACCGTGTGTCTCTAGCGCAAATCGAGGTCTATAATGAATATTTATTAACAGGCAAGCGCAAGAAATATAGTTTTACAGACATCGATATGGAGAATATTTTGTATACGTTTCAGCGCAGCGTTTTAGAAATGAAAAAGTATCAGGCTGATATTTTTTCCAACGAGCCCGTAGACATCGAGGACTTTGAACAAACCCAAGAAAAATGGCATTGTCGTGGCTGTAATTTTAGGGAGTTATGTGCGCAGAAATATGATGAAAAAATGAGCAAGTGACCAAAAAGTCATCGAAATGGTCACTTGCTTCATTTTTATCCTTTTTGGTTAAAGACTATATGTGTTTATTGTCATTTTTATATCAGAGTGACCGAGTTGCTCCTGTATGATCTTAAAATTTACATACCGACTGACCATAAATGAGGCATATGAATGTCGTAAAGCGTGAAAATTCAACTTTGGTAAACTGTACTTTTCAATAATTCTTCTCCAGGCAAGATTTATAGCAGCAGGTTTTGGTGGATTACCATCTGATTTTTTGTAAAGTTTAAGTTTAAGGGAGTTCCATCATCATCTTTTATCAGATTCCAAGCATCACTCTTTTCATTTTTTAGTTCCAAATAGCCATCAACAAATAACTTTAGTTCACGCATCAAACTCTTTGGGACGTTAACTAATCGAGGCTTTTTGTTTTTGGGGGGTAAAATTTTTAGTTTTCTAACTTCAATATCAAATTGAAGGGTTTTGTCTACATAGATACATGCACAGATTATGAAAATGGTTAAGTATAAATATGCTGAGGTGTAAATGAGTGATTGAAAGAAATCGTTCGGAAAGAGAGGGTGGGGTCATGAATAAATGTAAATGTGGTTCAACGGAGTTTCACTGTTATTTCCATCACGTTAGCAAGGGAATTAAGCGCTTCGGATACTTGAAATGCAATAATCGATATGAATTGTAAGAAGGCTCAATGATGAAATTGGAATTTACATAAATGAACAGTATTGGCAAAATCTTGGAGCGAAACTTTATATTATCTAGCATAAACAGTAAGTGTTAATCAATTGACGGATACTATCCTAAACTTAATGTAATGTTAAGTTGTAATTAAATTATAGAACCTATTGAATAATCGAGATATTATAGGAGTATCAAAAAGCGCACGGAAATGCGTACAACATTACAAAATAAACATGTTGCTTGTACGTGTATGTCGGCAACAAGCAAAGACCACTCGTTAAGGGTGGTCATTTTAGTTAGGATAAGATACTTGCTATGGCTATTATCCCCAAAATTGTTGCAATAGCATATCTTTATAAAGGTATAAATAGAATTTTAATTATCCCTACTTTAACATTTTCACACTTCCATTCATACTAATTATAATAACACAGAAATAAATATCATTAATGTAAAAATACACCTGAATAAATTGCAATTACTTCAGGAGGTGAACAGGTTGTTTGGGCATCAGTAAGTGCAGCCCAATCTGCTTCTGCTGGATATTATATTAAAGCAGATTATAGTAGATGGAGTCGTCCGGCTGTTTTTGGTGTATAAATGGTGACAAATTATAAAGAAGAAAAATACAACGCTGCTGGAAAACTTTTATCAACAACTTATAAAAACTATCCATGGGCTGATAGAACTTATGAGAAAATATTATATGAATATTAAAAAATAAAAAGATTCTAAAGAAGATGTGGGTTAATACCCTCATCTTTTTTGGCGGAGGAACAAATATGATAAAAAGAACAATTTTGTTATTATTAGTTACTCTTCTTCTGTTAACAGGGTGCAATGAACGAAATCAAGACAATATTTCTTTCCCTGTATTTAATTGGAACGGTCATAATTATATTGTTACTAATGAACCTATCCCAAATGATGAAATAGAAGAAAAAATCGGAGAAATAAAAGAACGAACAACAGATTTACCTACAAAACACGAAGAGGGTTACAGACTAGATACCGGAACAAATATATATAAAATAAGGGGAGTGGAAATTACGAATGATATTGATAGCAATATGGCGATAGAGATAGAAGGTGAATATAGAGTAGCGAGAATAATTGTTAACATAAAATAATATTATTTAGCTTATGCCATTTGATGCTCATTTTTGTTTGTTCAAGTGCAAGTAATGATATAAACTGTGTAGCTACTACTCCAACCATTCTCCAACTCTGCAAGTTTTTAACTCAACTTATAACATTGCGGTAATATTAACGAATTTCTAACGAAATATGAGACTTGGTGAAAAAGTTACACACCTATAATATTTTGATAAATTAAAGGATTCACATACACAAAAAAACTCAAACATTTTAGTTTGAGTTTTTTTGTACAGTAATAATTCAAGCTGGGATATTTATTTGATATGCATTGGTATTTCAGCTAGTAACAATATGTGCATCAAGGTGAAAAAGAAGCGAGTGCGCTAATATAGCCTCTCGCTTCTTTTTAAGTGATTTTCGTAAAGTGAGCTTTTGTGCTTTTTTTAATAAAGTAAAGAAAAATTAATTGCACAAGTAAAACGATTAGAAACATGATGCCCAAAATAATGAATGAAACCATTTTCACTTCAGGTGTTTGCACAATCCCTGCACCATCAACATTTCTTGCCCCAATAAATACGGCGATGCCAGAAAAGATCAATAACCATACAATATTTACAGCCCACCAAATTATTTTCATACCCAATATGAACCCTCCTTCTTCTTGTAATTCCCTAGGGAGCTTAATTATAGCGATTTACCTTAAATTTGGAAATGCCCTATACACGGTCCTACATCTCAGCCTACAGACGGATTGAATATTTTTAAAATAGAAGTTTTTCACAGACTTCATTCCTTGTTTAGGGGATATATGGTAAATTTGGTATGTGCATATTAGGTATTACCTTAGAAAGGAGGCAGCATATGATGAACAATAAAAAGACGTTTATAGGGTCAATCGTTATGTTGGGTATTTGTATGTGTCTGTTTTTTCCGTATCCTTACAATGAAGCGATGATGGCACATACTACCTTCATGTCAATTCCGATCGAAACACAAGATGGATATGTGTTACTTGGCATCTTTGGCTCGATTTTATTTATAATTGCTATGATTTTACTACTTAGGAGCATAAACAAATATCATTTTCGAATATTTGTCATGGTAGTATTACTCTATTCTTTTTTACCCCATTTGCTCATCATGGCATACCAAGAAACCTTTGCTAGTGGCATTATGGCCATTTCATACAAAGGGGATGGAGAATGTCGGTTTGATATGGTGGGAAAAGACTTAATGAATGGGGAATGTACCATTGTTCTACATAATCGAAGCAATGAAGCTGTGTCCTTTGATTTACAATTTATCGATACGGATTTTTTTAAAGGCGATAAGCGGATGAATTCACTGATGAATATAGCAGGGCCATATCATGTGACCATCGAGGCCAATCGTGAAAAAGCTATTCATCTAAAGGAAATACTTGATTTAACAGATGTTCCTAATCATATAGAGGGAGGTAGCTCCTCCAAGGTGCATGTTCAATTAATTGACGGTGACAAGGAAAGAACTTTATAAATAGTCGATGCGTGGAAAATATTTTGCGTCTAATACATAGTTTCAACGTTGCATTTGCTTTTATGGTAAAGTTGTATTAAATTATAGTAAGCTATGAATTGATCTTGAGAGAGGAGGCGAAAAGTCATGGAAACGATTTTCAGAAGAACGGCGATTGAGGTAAAGACATTTTTACAATTAGATGATTTAGGCTCAAAGGGACCAGTCTGTGGTTTTTTAAGAAAACAGCATAGTGAAGGTAGTAACCGGAAGCTTTTTGCCTTTGTTAGTCATGTGTGAAAAATGACTTTTTAACCATACAAAGTAATTGGTAGACGCCGGTTTTATGGCGTCTTTTTTGTTGTGATAAAACGGAGAGAGGGTGAGTGAATTGCTAAAAAAACTAAGACAATTAAGGAATGTTGCAGTGTTCCAAGCGCTTCTAATTTAGAAAAATAATTAGAAGCGAGGAATTAACTATGAAAAAACAGCCAATTTTTACTTCATCATTTCTTTTTCTATTTATAAGTAATTTTTTCATTTTTATAGGATTTGAAATGCTATTACCTATTTTACCAGCCTATTTATTAAGCATAAACGCCAATCCGATGCAAGTAGGCTTGGTGACGACGGTATTTACACTAGGTGCCATTACGATAAGACCTTTTGTAGGGTACTATTTAATGGATCATAAGCGGAAAAAACTAGCGATTGTGGCAAGTATAGCATTACTAATAATTACAATGCTGTATCCATTGCTTCACACGATTTGGATTTTCCTATTACTTCGACTTTTCCATGGAACAGCGTGGGGTGTATCCACGACAGCCAATAGTACAATGGCTGTAGATAGTATCCCTAAAGCTCGATTAGGAGAGGGGATGGGCTATTTCTCGGTATCCACAACCGTGGGAGCGATTGTTGCACCAAGTCTCGGGATTCTTATTTACAGTACCTTTTCTTTTCACACGCTGATTTGGTCATCAGCCTTACTAAGCCTTTTTGCGATCATAATGCTTTCATTTGTGCATGCCACGGCACCTACTCAAAATGACAAGCAGCCATTTCGATTTATGGAAGCGATATTTGAAAAAGAAGTAAGGTTTCAGGCATTATTGACTGTTGTGACGACGCTTGGTTTCGGCGCCATCATTACATTTTTAGTTCTTTTTGGTGAACAAAAGGGATTACAACATATTTTCCTATTCTTTCTTATCAACGCAATTGTTTCCACGTTAATACGTCCTTTTACAGGGAAATGGTTTGATAAGCATGGACCATGGTCGATCATTATTGTATCAGCGATTTTCGGTTTTCTATCATTAATCGTGTTATCCTATACTACAAATAATTTCACTTTGATTTTCGCTGCGATTTTATTTGGTACAGGCTATGGCACCATTATGCCGTGCCTACAAACTTGGGCTGTTCAAAAAGTAAGTGAAGCCAAAAGTGGTGCAGCCAATGCCACTTTTCTTTCCAGCTTTGATGTTGGGGTCGGTATGAGCGCATTTATCTTAGGGATTTTAGCTGAGTGGATAAGTGTAGAAATGATTTTCCGACTTGTTAGCCTAAGCTTCCTTCTTGTCGCTCTGTTAGTCTACCGGGATTACATTCTTAATAAGAAAACAAACCATTAATACAGGAAGAAGGACCAGTCTCAAGTGCTGGTCCATTTTTCTTTGAACTATAAAACGTATTGGATCTTTAGCCCTAATAAACTTGCCAAATTTAATACTCTCTAGAGGTTTGGAGGTTTAATGATTGTCCCATTCCAATTGTTTAATTCTAGCACAAGGCTTCGATCTACCGTTATTTTACATAATATAGCTTCTTTGTTCGCCAAAAATATTCCTCCAAACCTTTTTATCATCGTCTTGATTTCCTGTCTGTTAAAAGTTTCCTAAATCTTTTCCATTAATAGAGCATGACAAGATGGCCATAAGAAAGAGACCATGCCATTTTGGATGGTCTCTACCTATTATTCAGTAATCGTTTCTGCAAATGTTTTACGGCCAGGGCTTACTTTATTAATATGAATATCGATTTTGCTAATGGAATCTTTGCTTAAAGGAATTTTGCCATCCTTCTCTAATCTCTTCCAAGCCTTTACATTACTACGATAGAGATATTCGGATAGGCGAAAGATATCCGCATCTATTTTTAGTCCTTCTTCAAAGGTAGTTAGGATTTCTTCCTTGACGGCTTTTTCTACTTTTTTTCTTACCTGATTGGGTGTCAGCTTCCCTTTAAAACCATTTAAAATCGTATCGAACTTTAAATTTACTTCAAACTTTACATCATTACCTTTCACAATTGGCTTGACTTTAACATCTAGCTTTTTAATATCGACGGTTAAGTAATCACTTTTTTCATTATTTTCTAATTCGACGGTGATTTCTCCTTGCTTTGTTTCATCATTCATCCACTCTATTCCACGTGCAGATTTGCCTTTAATATAGCCTTTAAAACTATCCTTTGAAAGAATACCAACGCCAGCAAAAAAGGTTTCTTTTTTGGGGCCATCCATTGTCTCCCAGTTTTCGTTGACGGTTACATAAGGAATTTTCATTTCGTGGTTGGGCTCATTTAAGCCAATGACGAGCTGTCTTAAAGTAACAGGCTCTACAAATGACTCCTGCTTCGCTGTATTTTTAGGATTACTTAATTTGGCGGCAGTTGGTGATTTCTCTAACAATGGAGAAACTAATAAAACATCCTCAATAGGATCTTGGGTACAGTAAACCCAAATATGATATCTTGTCTCTCGAAAGCGTAGAAAAGTATCAATAACCGCAATCGCATGTTCAGCTTTCATAGCACTCTCTGAGAAGAGAAGAAAGGTCATATGTCCCCAAAATACTTCTTGGTCCATTGAACGATACAATTTGTAAATGGCTTCTTCTATTGTCTTACCCTTGGCTTGACCAATTTCGGTAGGTGCTGCATTAGGGTTAGCTGATTCTGTTTTCGCTACGTTAGCAAAGTTGATAATTTGTAAGTATGCTGTATATTCATTATCCTTATAGTCAACCCCCACACCTTGTACGTAATACATTCGTTGTGGCTCTGTTACATCCCAACAGCCGGATAGCAGTAGTGTAGTCGTCAGCATTAAAATAACAATTGCAATCTGTTTTTGGCTCATATATCTCCCTACTTTTTGAAGTTCGTGTATATTAGTTTGTACAAGAACGCAAGGTATTATAAGTAGAGACCATTTAGTATGTAGGAAGTGCTGCTCTCGTCAAAATGACGTAAAGACAGCACTAATGATTTTAGTGGAAATATTTTTGGACGCGTTCAACGACCTCGTTTGCCGATAGTCCATCCGCATCAATCACAGGACCTTCCATAACTGGATCACTCATTCCCATGACATCACGATCCTGACCTGTAATAATACAAGCATCACATTTTTTCGCATCCTCTTCATTGCGAAGCTGGATGACTTCATAGCCTTGTGCTTTTAAAGCATCCTCGATATTCGTTAATGATTGTTCTACACCAATAATTCTAGACATTTCTTGTCCACCTCCTACAAGTAATGTGCCATTTCAGGTTGCTCATTATTCATACTATTTTTTAGTGGGAGAGATAATTGCTAGAGATCCGTGCGTAATAGGGGTTGTGTACTACATCTAAAAGAACCGCCTAAGCTTCGAGAAATCGTAAAGTCAACAGATTCTACGGTGATACCTCTCTTCGCTAACTGCTCGCCAATCCATGTAAATTCTTTGTCTGTAATATAGACTTTTTCATTATTAGGTAAACCGTTAGTAGCAAGTTTTGCGGCATCCTCTAGGGAAACGTGAATTTTATCCCAATCTCTTAGCTGTTCGGGAATACCATCAATGAGTGCTTCCTCGCAGACAATCATTAGACCCTCTCTAACGAGGCTAAGCGCACAGTCAAGATGAAGAATGGTTGGATGAAGTGGCACTTCAACCACCGTATAATCAAAGTTACTTGCTAAATTACGCAACCATTGCACACCATTTTTATTGGAGGCTAGTCCTGAATTTCCGACGAAAATCGTTTTATCTAACACTAACACATCGCCGCCCTCTATAAACGGGCCAGCTTCAGAATCAAAACCATCTGCCATATCAGGCTTTGGAATGGAGACATAGAAACATTGATTTTCGTTTGCTTCCTGTACTAAAAGATTGCGTACGGGCAAAATTTCGTTGCGTCTATGTGGGAATCGAAGGGAGCCCTCGATTAAGAAATGGCCGATAGTGAAAAAGGGATCGCGAACAAAGAAATTGCTATAGCCATCTTCTTTTCCTACTTCTTTTTCATAGTCTGTTAAACGTCTTGGTACTTGTACTTCTACCCCATATTTTTCTAATACTTTTTTTAAATTTGCTCGTTCTAATTCCCATTGCTGCTGTCTTTCTGGAAAGACATCTTTAAAATTTTTACCGAGTGTATCAACGCTTGCATAAAGAGCTAAAGTTTCTTCTGTTAAAAATTCATCATCTGGTGGAGCCTCCTTAGCTGGAAAAGCAAATTCCGATTGCGCCATGACAACTCGTTTTAAAGGGGCAAACTCGCTTTTTACAAAAATATTCGTCATCTTACTGTCTCCTGTTGTATGATTTAGAAAAAATAGTGAAAATGTTTCCTGCGATGTTCCTTATCGTAAGGTATATGGTTCCTATATAGTCAAGAATGGGCAGTAAGGTGGTGAAAAGATGGGCATTGCAGAGGTGTTGACTATTGTCTTTGTCGTATTAAAGCTAACAGAAGTGATTACATGGTCGTGGTGGTTCGTCTTATTCCCAGCGATTCTTTCGTTTAGTCTGTATGCCATTATTGGGGTGGTGAAGCTTGGGATGGTATTGATTGCTGTGGTAGCAGTGAAAAAGAGGGAAAAGAAGGCGGACTTATGAAATCATAGTAGCCAAATCTCTAGTAATCTGAACGACCGGATCCATCTTTTGTTTTGCATAGTAACGTAGGATAGTATTGGGGATTAGGTAAGAAAAAGGTGAGGTTAGTCCAATTAGGTCCAACCTCACCACGTTATTATTTGCTTAATTCATAGGTTTTCACAGCTGGAGGAACAAAGCTTTCGCATTTATCTAATAGGGCTGCTGCGTCCTCATCAACAATAAGTGCCTCACGATATTGGGCTTTTAAAAATTGTTCATTTTGCATATGGTCAAAGAATGATATTAATAAATCAAAATAGCGTTCCAAATTGAAAATAGCACAAGGTTTTTGAAGCAGACCGATTTGATTCCACGTAAATACTTCAAAAAATTCCTCTAATGTTCCAGGTCCACCAGGAAGGGCAATAAAGCCATCTGCTAATTCCATCATTTTACTTTTACGTTCATGCATCGTCTTTACAACAATCAGCTCTGTCAGCTGTTGATGCGCAATTTCACGTTCTTCTAATAATGTCGGAATCACCCCAATGACCTTGCCGCCTTCTTCTAGCACTGTATTCGCTACTGTTGCCATGATGCCTACAGAAGCACCACCATAAATAAGCGTAATTTGTCTTTTAGCTAATTCTTTTCCTAGTAAAATCGCTCCTTGACGATAAGCGTCGGAAGCCCCTAGACTGGATCCACAAAATACGGCAATACTTTTCATAGCTGATTTCCTCCATATCTGATCGAATTCTTTTATAGTATAATTTATTTTGAAGAGGAAGGAAATGGAGGAAGTAGAATTGGAACTAAATGACTTTCAACGCTGGGTAAAGGATTACTATGAAGCACGTGGCTGGTCAGAGCTTAATATTTTTACACGTATTGGCTTCTTGGCAGAAGAAACAGGTGAGGTAGCAAGGGCGATTCGAGCAATCGAGATTGGTAGAGATCGACCAGATGAAAAAACACAATCCTTTGAAGAAAATAAGCAGGAGCTAATTGAAGAGCTAGGGGATGTCCTAGGAAATCTTATCGTGATTGCTAATCAGTACGATATTCCATTAGAAAAAATATTTGCAGCTCATCAAGACAAGCTGATAAAGCGTTATCAGGAATAGGAGGAGCGAGATGGAATATCAAGTAGAGGTTTTACGGGAACAGCATGAGGATTTTACGAATTTTTTAAGCGAAAAAATTCGTGCCTATAATAATGAGCAATCTCCTCATCATCGTGAAAGTAGAAAGAAGGATGCGGTTCTTCCTTTACAGTTAATCGTCACAGATCAGCAGCAGCAATGGATAGGTGGTATAACAGCTGAAGTCTACTGGGGATGGGTAGAAATACATAAATTTTGGTTTAGTGAAGAATATCGTGGAAAGGGAATGGGCACAAAACTCTTAGCTCAGGCAGAGTTAGTAGCCAAGGACATGGGGGCAACAAAAGCCCTACTGACAACCTACGAGTTTCAAGCGCGTTCCTTTTATGAGGCTCATGGCTATCAAGTAGTGGGAGAAATTAAAGATTATCCACCAGGCAGTAGCTACTATACGATGGTGAAAGTGCTTCCTTAACAATAGGCTGTCTAAGGAAATAGATAGCCTGTTTTAATTGACATCGCCCAAATAGATTGTTGTTTGCTGTCCTCGTATAAACTGCTGTAACGGTTGGATAAGCGCTTTGGGGTAAAGTCTATATGTATGAAGCTTTTCAATCGGTATCCATTGGGTTCCAATTTGAAGACTATCTGGATTGGTTGGTTGACAAGTTTGCGCATTTACCTGACAGAGGAAATAATATTCTACCTGATGTACATCAGCATCAAAGGCGGCATGCTCATGATTTTGTCCGATGTATTCACGGATAAATAACAGCTCTCCAATGTGAACGGAGGAGCCAATTTCCTCAAGGCATTCCCTTTGCAATGTCTTGTGAAAGGTCTCTCCATGCTCCTGCCCACCGCCTGGGCAAAGGTAAAAGTAGCCCTCGACATCTTGATTTTTTGTTAGCAATAGTTTCCCATCCATGATGATGATGGCTTTGACAGAATTTCTAATCATCGACTTCTCCTTTTAATTGTTATTTTTCGTGATCATGACTAAAACGCTTTATGAATGTCTACCTTAGTAAAAAGGGGAGATGAAGCGTGTATTCAATGTCTAATTTTAAATTACTTGTCGAAAAACAGACTGAAATAGATACCATTTATCAAAAATGTAATGATTTAATTCAATCCAATGTTACACCAAAGCTAGATGCAGAGGTCGAGCAGTTTTTAAAGCTGGTTGAACAGCATTTGACACAGCAAGGCTTTACAATTACGAATACATCAACAGGGTTAATCGCCAATTATCAAGAGGCTGTCATTAATGTAGATAAACATTCAAAGCATTTGGAAGAATGCTTTTTTATCAATTTAAATAGTTATGCTGAGGATCAAGTCTCTATTGTACTCGATATCTCACCAACGATGCTACCGAAAATTTCAAACCAGCTCGATGGCTACACAGATATTATTGAGCAAATGACGGATAAGCTAAAGCAAGCAAAAAGTCTAGAGAAAGCCTGTACGAATCCCAAATTTCTTTATAAAACGCAAAGCAACAAAGTTTTTCATACCCCTCAGGAAGTGTTGGATTATTATTTTCAAGGATAGAGAAATAGCTAGGAAAAACTAGTAGGTGTATAAAAAGTGGAAACTTGATGTTGAGGACTGACCTCAACAGTATAGACAAATAAAAAAACACCTTCGATTGAATATGGGGTTAAAAACTAAATTTCAATTGGGAGGTGATTTTTCTAAGAGTAAAAGGTTTTAAATGAATGAATTGATACCTTTTGTGAAATAAATATAAAAAGGATGATGATTCCATTACAAATCACCATCCTTTTTAGTGTGTTAAATAACTAAAACATACTTAAACGGTAAATAAATCATTCCTTAATCCGTTTCAAAGGGCTTTTCTTTATATTTGGAAACATCATAATGCCCAATTAATTGATAATTACTAGACGTTTCATCGTCAACCTTAAATTTATTGAAATCAGCTACATCCAGTGCATCTGTCATCATCTTCAATAAATATTGTGGTTCCGGAGCTTCTTCTACTGCGGTAAGAACTAGTGCATTTCGTAAATAATGCTGTGAGAGTAATTGAGCATTGAAGTCTAGCCTATTTGCTTCAGCAAAAAGCTTCATGAAAATCGATACCGTTCGCGTATTTCCTTCTCGGAAAGGATGAACACGCCAAAGTTTTGTCATAAATGAAGAAAAGTCCTCTACAAGGCGAGGATTAGAATACTTCCATTGCTTAGATTTAGACCAACTGAAAATAGTTTTTAAATCAGATACAATGTGATCTTTATCACTATAAGCAACAGATAATCCATTTAAAACATGTTCACTTTTATAAATATTGACTGTTCGGAATTCTCCTGCCCATGAATATAGCTCATGAAAAAGGAAGTGATGAATCGTTTGGAGACTTTTATATTTTTGGAAGTCAATATCCTGCGTGATAGAAGAAATATCTATAATCCCAGCGATTAACAGTTGTGCTTCAACGTCAATCAATTGTTGTTCATCTCGAATATTTAATTTGTTGATTAAGACATTTGTATTAGGATAAATATATGGGTCCATAAACTACTGTGAAACCCTTGTATATTTTTCAACAATCGCTTGTTTCAATTGGCTGGATGATACTTGACCATTTTCATATTGGTTTAAGAGGTTCTGTGTAAATGCGCTCGGTTTTCCACCGTCAATGGCCGCCATACCAACTGCGAATTGCACTTGCTTTTTACGTTCTAAGGATGAATTTTCTTTCATAAATAACACCCCTCACTTTAATGGTATATCTATTATATCAGTTTTATGCATCAGGAGATAGTTAGATCACTGCCCGATGCCTACTGACATAGTTCAATCTTTGTCAGTAGCATTTACAGTTTGAGTGAGAAAATTCATTAGGTGCCAGTGGAAAAAGTTAGAGCTAGGCAATCCTATAATCAAAGTGGGTGAAATTTTACGAAGAGTAAAATTTCACCCACTTTTTCTATTCGGAGAAGAGGTTTTGTTCTAGTCTTTCATCTATCTAAAAGCAATAGCGATTGGAAGCCCGCTTTCTTCCATTATCGAATAAACTTTCTCCCGCAAAGCCACATCATCAAGGATAGACCTAAGAAATAGAGTGGCATTGTCAGTAAAGAACCGTTATGCAGTAAGCTCATACCAGATGTGATGGCACTGACGAGTAAGTAATAGCCGAGACTAAAGATAGCGCCTGCTGTGCCAATGACATCCTGAAAATCTACTAACGCTAAACTTAAGCAATTAGGAAGTGCAATGCCCGAGCCTAGCAGTGTTATAAAAATAGTAATCAGCATACTAATGGCCATCATGCTCGCGTGCAATGGTAGCGTACAGACGATGGTCAAAAGCAAAGTGCCACCAAGCATTACCAAACAGCCAACATGGATGATTTTTTGTGGCGGATGGCTGATGACGAGTCGCTTTGAAATCATAGCCCCTATTATGGAAGCAAGGGCAACGATAATGCCAAGAAATCCATACAGGCCAGGTGACAGTCGGAAATGCTCAATGAATATAAAGGGTGCTTCGGCATAGTAGCTAAATAGAATACCATTGATGCCTCCAATTAGTAGACCATAGACAAGCACGATGGGTGAAGCGAAAATGCGTTTGACGACAGGCAAAATCGCAGTTCTTTGTCTTGTTGCAGGATTGGTTGTTTCTGGAAGTCTGCAATAAGCATAGATAAATAACAAAATACTCATGATGACAAGGACAAAAAACACGGCTCGAAAGCCTAGTGCTTGATCCACCCAACCACCAATCAACGGCCCTACCGCTGGGGTAAAGGCAATGACGGCTGAAATTTGAGCAAACATTGCATGGCGTTGACTTCCCGTCACACTTTCACGCAAAATGGTTTGCGTAATAATGGAGCCAGTGGCAGCGCCGAATGCTTGGAGCAATCGACTTGCTAATAGAAAAGGAATTGTCTCTGCATAAAAGCAGAGTAGGCTACCTATTCCATAAAAAATTAAACCGCCTAGCATGGCAGGTCTACGGCCAATCAAATCAGAAATCCATCCCCAGCAGAAAACGCCGAATGCAAAGCCAATAAAATAGATACTTAATGTTAATTGGACAGAGCTATTGGCTACACCAAGTGCAGAGGCAATGTCCGGAAGTGATGGTGTGTATATTGTTTCACTAATTTGTGGAAAAGCCACAAGAACAATCATTAATAATAAAGATGGTACTGCCTGTTTTTTCAACATATTGCCCTCCTACAAGCAAAATTCTACTTTGTTAGATACAAGTAGATTGCGTAGCTAGGGAAACGGCGGGACCATTATAAGAATACGTTCATAGGATGTCATGTTGAAATCACCTTTATATGCTTGAAGTAGGAGTGCATAGTCTAGCAACTATTATAGGCTATTTTACAATACTTATATAGTAATAATTGCTAAAGCTAAGAGATATTGCTTGTACATGGAAGGGGGATTTTGTAAAATGGAACAAACGTTCTTTTAAATTTGGATGACAGAGGGTGTATCTAATTGAATTTTGAGCTAACTTTATTTACTTCTACCGATATTCAGGGATTAATCGAGCTATCAGCTTCCGTTGGATGGGATTACGATGCCTACGAAATTGAAACGATTATGGCAGCAGGTAGAATAGTTGGACATAAAAATAGGGAAGGGAAAATTGTTTCCTGTGCAGCCATTATTCCCTACGATACAAATGTAGCTTCCATTGGTATGGTGATTGTGCATGAGCAATGCAGAGGTTTTGGCTTAGGTAGAATCGTTACACAAGCCTGTATCGATAGTGTTTCAGTGAAAACAGCGATTATGCTCGTAGCTACAAAAGAAGGACAACCTTTATATCAAAAGATGGGCTTCACGACTGTTGAGCATGTACATAAATATTTGGCAGACAAATTTGTTGAGACGACAAGAGAATCCGATTTTTTAGGCACCATCAAAGAATTTCAAGAGCAGGATTTTGAACAGCTTGCCAAGCTTGACGCAGCAGCCTTTGGGGATAGTAGAAGAATCTTTCTGCGTAAAAGAATACAGCAGTCACAGCGCTGTGTTGTTGTGAAAAATCAGGACAATCAAATGATTGGCTATGGCTTAACGATCGCGGGGCCGATTTATCTTCTTTTAGGACCAATCGTCGCGCCAAGTAAAGAAATAGCGCATGATATTATCAATGAATTGGCTAAGGGGTATCAGGGGAAATTACGTATCGACTGTCCATCTGTTCAAATGGAGCTTGGTCCAATTTTACAACAGAGTGGTTTTACGATGGCTGCAACACCACCAATCATGATCCGTAATGCCAAAAAAATACCTACAAGAAATCAAACATTATTTGCTCTAGCAGCACAAGCCTTTGGTTAATCAAACGTGCAAGCCTACTTTGGGGTTTGCACGTTTATGTTGTTAAAAAAGGATTTTGAAGGAAGAGTAGAGAATGATATGGATGGTAGAGGAGGGGAACAGCATGTTTCCAGAATTAGAGACAGCAAGACTGAGATTAAGAGAACTCACAGAGGAGGATGTTCCTGCGATTTTTCGTTGTTTTTCCAATGAGGCTTTAACACGCTATTATGGGCAGGAGCCTTTTGCCGACTTAAAGCAGGCCGAGCAATTAATCAAGCAATTTGCCAAAACCTTTGAGGAAAAGCGCGGGATTCGTTGGGGAATTGAACGAAAAGATTCGAATGAAGTGATTGGTACAGTTGGCTTCCATTTATGGTCAGCGGCACATCAACGAGCAGAAATTGGCTATGAAATTCATCCTGATTACTGGCGGCAGGGTTATACAAAAGAAGCTGTGCAGAAAGTAATTGCATATGGTTTTGGGGATATGAACTTAAACAGGATTGGAGCCATTGTTTTTTTAGAGAATGAGGCATCTTCCAAGCTTTTAATTCAGCTTGGATTCCAACAGGAAGGCATATTGAGGGACTATATGTATCAAAAGGGACAAGCACATGATACATTTATCTATTCTTTGTTAAAAAAAGATGATTAACGTAGCTTTAGCGCTTTTATAGAATAATCATTTACTTGGAAATGGATAATAAATAATAATTTAGATCGAGTTTTGAGGCTGCTTTTTTCGGTTATAGTTCTTATATGAACAACAATTCATAAGTTCGTGTAAAAAAGTAACAGATGAGGGGCTGGGTGTTATGGAGCAATATAGCACAGCTTATTTTCAAAAGCTAGATTTACTGTCAAGCTTATACGCAGGACAGGCTGCTTTAAAGGATTCCATTCCAACTGAGAAGGTCAAGCGAATGGAGCGGTATCAACAAATTGAAGCGGCGATTACAAAACTAAATAACGAAATTAGAATAATTGAACGGACCATATTAAAGTCCACCCATCCTACTAGAAATAGTTAATGGAAGTTCAACCCATGCATTTCCTTGCATGGGTTTTTCGTTTGATAAGGTAATCTTATGTATTTTCATAATAATTATAGATTTTTCTTATGGTTGATCTACTAGTACACTAAAATAAAAGGGGAGGGTGAAGAGAATGGGGATTGATTTCCACAATCAGCAACATCGTACGTCTTATACAACAAGACAGGCAGATAGCTCATGGAAGGCAGCGTTAGCGAAACATATTCCTTTTCATCGTATGGGAAAGGCAGTAGATATCGGCTGTGGCGGAGGAATTTATGCCAAGGCACTTGTCGACATGGGGGTGGCATCTGTAACAGGTGTAGACTTTTCACTAGCCATGCTAGACGGAGCGAAAGAAAATTGTCGAGCATATCCGCAAATCACATTTGTCCAAGGAAATGCTTTCAATACAGGGCTTGCAGGGGATACTTTTGATATCGTGCTTGAACGAGCCTTAATTCATCATATACAAGATGTCAAAGCATGCTTTCAAGAGGCATTTCGGCTTTTACAGAAAGGCGGTTATTTTATCGTACAGGATCGCACCCCAGAGGATTGCTTACTTCCAGGGGATGCTCATAATATAAGGGGCTATTTCTTTGAAAGTTTTCCTTCGCTTATTCAAAAGGAAGTAGAGCGCAGACACAATAGTCAGTTGGTGACAGAAAGCTTACAAGAAGTAGGCTTTCAAGAAATTAGTGAGCTAAAACTATGGGAGACGAGACAGGTCTATGCCAATAAGGAGCAATTATTGGCTGATTTACAAGGTAGAGTGGGGCGTAGTCTATTACATGAATTGAATGACAACCAATTATCGACCCTTCTTGAGGATATAAGGAATGCGATCACAACAGAAGGTTCCATTATGGAAAAGGATCGATGGACGATTTGGATCGCTAAGAAAAAATAATAACCACCTTCTGGAGAGGATCAACCCTCTCCATTTTTATTCGATTGCAGCATCAAAATATTACTCTGCTTTCACAGAGCTATATCCGTCAATTTACAGGATTTATCCGCCACTTTTAACTTTCTATCCGTCACTTTCGGATTGCTATCCACTACTTTGTACATTTTATCCGCTTTCCCATAGAAAACCCTCATTATTTAGCAAGTGCTAGCAAAAATTTATCGCGGTCTGCTTCTTCCTGCATTTTACTATCGACAAGCATTGCACCTGATTGAACACTTGTGATGTCGTTGTCTACAAGAAACTGTACATTGACTTTGGCTATTTCATTGTTAACCGTGCAATCACCCTCAAACTCTACAACATCCTGTCCCTTTTGTGTTTCAAAATAGACCCAATATGGATTTTCACAGGCAGAGGCAAAGGCACTCTCCAAAGTTTTTGTACTATTTTCATAGGAATAGTTTTTTACGTATGTAATATATTCATTGTCGGTAATATCCTTTTGTGGACCATAGAAGTACCAAAATACCGCTAAGATACCGATTGGCACAATCCACAATATATTTCTTTTACTTAATTTCCCCATGTGTTATATCCCCCTTTATGTGAATATTTTAACATCTTCTTTTGCATTTTTGCTAGCTTACGATAATATTTTCTATTGAAGGCTGCGATTCTGTTCACAGCGTGAGTTTTGAATTCAGTTGACAGTTATGATAACGTTAGTTGATAGATTTGTTTCGATGTCGCCAAATGGCTTGGTGAAGGAGGTTTTTACATGCATAAAAGAAGACGTGGTGTGCTGCTAATTCTTGTGCTGATGTTAATGGGTCTAGCCTTTTTTATCGGCATGAAAATGAGACCAGTCACACAACCGACTAGAAATCCTGAGACAACGCCCGTTCAAGAGGATGCGTCTGAACAGGAAGGTGGTTCAGAGAATATTGAGGTTCTCATACAGGAGATTGCTCAATTAGCACGAGAAGGAAAAGTACCTGATGTGCCATTTGCAGCAGGAGATACAGAACAACAAGCGGTTCGTGAGCAATGGGGAGAACCGCAGCAGGTCACTGAATCCGCCAATGGACAATATGAAGATTATGAGGATGTGACGATTGGTTATCGAGGTTCACAGGCCTTCGATATCCGTTCATCGAAAGAGAATATCAAAAGCATTCGTTTAGCAGATATTAAAAATAAGTTGGGTGAACCTGATGAAGTTCGTTACTATCAGGATCCATCAACCAATCAAATTATTCTTGTCTACCAAGTAAATGCCAGCTATCAATTAAAGTGGATTTTACCCAAACCGACTGACAGTGATGCCAATCCTGCCGTTCATCATGTATCAGTCTATACGGAACTTAAGCCACAAGCGCCAGATAGGCTGGAACAAATGACATTGGACGAGAAAATCGGTCAAATGATGTTTGCAGGTGTTTCAGGCACGACGCTTCAGCCGGAGACAACAAGCCTTATTCAAAAGGCTAAAGTAGGTGGTTTGATCCTTTATGGCAATAATCTTGAAACACCCCAGCAAACAGTCACATTGATGAATGACTTAATGGCTGCCAATTCGAAGAATCAGCTACCACTTTTCCTTGGCACCGACCAAGAGGGTGGAAAAGTAGTCAGATTACCAGGCGCTTTAAACAATTTCCCAACGAACCAAAAAATTGGGGACATTAACCAATCCAAGTTTTCATTTGAAGTAGGCCAATTATTAGGGGAGCAATTAAGGGCATTTGGCTTCAATCTGGACTTTGCGCCTGTATTAGATGTCAATAGCAATCCGAATAATCCAATTATCGGGGATCGTTCGTTTTCCAATGATCCAGCTATCGTCAGCAAATTGGGCATTCAAACAATGAAGGGTCTGGAGTCGGAGCAGGTTATTCCTGTCGTGAAGCATTTCCCTGGGCATGGTGACACATCTGTGGACTCTCACTTAGAATTGCCAAAGGTGGCAAAAAGCTTGAACGATTTGAATCAGCTAGAGCTTGTCCCATTTAAAGAGGCCATTAACAATGGTGCAGATGTCGTCATGGTCGCACATATTTTATTGCCAAAAATTGATCCACAGTATCCTTCCTCAATGTCGAAGGAAATTATCACGGGTATGCTAAGAAAGCAGCTGGGCTTTGATGGTGTTGTGATGACTGATGATATGACGATGAAAGCCATCACGAATCATTATGCGATCGGGCAAGCAGCTGTTGATTCGATCAAGGCTGGTAGTGATATTATTTTAATCGCTCATGAATATGCCAATATTACAGCAGCGATAGAAGCGGTGAAGGTAGCCGTCAGCAATGGGGAAATAACAGAGGACCGCATAAATGAAAGTGTCCAAAGAATCCTAAAACTAAAAGAAAAATATCAGCTTGTCAATCAGCCCGTGCCAGCAGTCGATATCAACAAGCTTAACACGGGCATCGAAAAAGTTTTGAATACGTATATGAAATAAAGGCGAAAAGGGACATACAGCTACCGGTGTATGTTCCTTTTTGTGAATGATGGATGGGGTGAGAATAGGGATAACGAATTCAAATATGAATTCGTTGCCATGCTGGACTTCGTTAAAATCCAAGCAAGATAGCTTCAGTGAGCGTACAGCAGCCATTGTCTCTGCTTTCCTCATATCCTTTGCTAACGTTGGCTCGATTGGTACTATCGTAGGTGCAGTAAAAGGGTTAAATGAAAAGCAGGGCAACGTGGTGGCACGCTTTGGATTAAAATTGCTATACGGTGCCTCACTTGTAAGTGTACTATCCGCGATCATTATTGGGATTGTGTTTTAAATAGAAGAAATTAGAAGGGCATATTTTAGGCGTATCAATCTCTAAAATATGCTTTTTTTGATTTTTTGACGGGTTAGAAATATTGTAACTTTCTTCCACAATTTTCGTTTGATCTAGTATGAGGTTTAATTGTACTAAAAGTATAAAAATCATAAGAGGATGGATTAGAATGAAAATTTTTTATCATTGTTTCATCATGTGGATACCTTTTATAGTGCTGTTTGCCTTAGCAGGATTTGGCTTAGAAGTTTTAGAAGGAAGAAAAATCAGAACATCAGAATATATGACGGGATTTCGTGATTTAGGCGTTGGTTATATGTTCTTAATGGGTTCTTTTGCTTTTATTCTCTATCCGATTTCGTTTTTACCGCTAACATTTATTGTGAGTCGTTTTATGAAAAATGGGCTGTTCAAAGTGGTTCCCTTTACTTTATTTGGTGGGGCAATAGGGGCTTTTTCTTTAACAATCATCTATGATTCGCGATTTATAGAAGAATATAATATAAGTATTGTCAATTCCATGCTTATTTTTGGGATTGCGGGTTTCCTCTACGCTTTAGTAGAAAATGCGGTGAAGAAAAATATAAAATTTGTTTAACGAATGAATGTGTCTTTTTTCATCTAGCGGAATATGGGAAAATATTTCTACTCATTTCAGTCTAATTACCGATAGCATATTAACGGATTATCCTTTATGGTTAATAGGTCGTAAAAGACACTATCAGGAATATCCTGCAAATATTGAAATGATAGGTGGAAAACAATGAATTATCAAGTTTTATTATATTACCATTACACGAAGATTGAAGACCCAGCGGTGTTTTCAGAAACGCACTTAGCAATGTGTAAAGAAATCGGTTTAAAAGGTCGTATTTTAGTAGCCAATGAGGGTATTAACGGGACTGTTTCGGGGACGATTGAGCAAACAGAGCAATACATGGCAAACATGCAAGCAGACCCATTATTTGAAGGCATTGTCTTTAAAATGGATGCGGCAGAAGGACATGCATTCAAAAAAATGCACGTTCGCCCACGTCCTGAGTTAGTCAACTTAGGCTTAGAAGAAGACGTCAACCCACATGAATTAACAGGTCGCTACCTGTCACCAGAACAATTCCTTGCTGAAATGCAAGATGAAAATACAGTAGTATTAGATGTGCGTAACACGTATGAATACGATGTCGGCCATTTTCGTGGCGCGATTCGACCAGAGGTAAAAAATTTCCGTGATACACCTGAATGGGTCCGTGCAAACCGTGAGCTATTCGAAGGGAAAAATGTTTTAACCTATTGCACGGGTGGTATTCGTTGTGAGAAGTTTTCAGGTTGGATGAAACGTGAAGGCTTTGGCAATGTTGGTCAATTACATGGCGGTGTGGCAACATATGGAAAAGATCCTGTTGCAAAAGGTCAATTATGGGATGGGCAAATGTACGTTTTCGATGAGCGTTTAACAGTGCCAATCAATCAAGTAGAGCATGTGATTGTCGGTCGTGATCACTATGACGGTGAACCTTGTGAACGTTACATTAACTGTGCAAATCCTGAATGTAACAAGCAAATTATCGCATCAGAAGAAAATGAAGCAAAGCATTTAGGTGGCTGTACCATTGAATGTACAAAGCATGCGCGCAACCGCTATATCGTGCGCCACAATTTAACCGAAGAACAAGTAGCTCAAGCAATTGAGGCGTTAATTTAAACATACAAAGCGTTATTAAATATCTTTCATCACCTACTTTATAGAGGTACTTAAAACACTCAATGTAAGTGTTCAAACTATCCATTTCAGCATTGGACTAGTCTGCTCGCTTCCATAGGGTGTTTTTTCTTTTGAAAGAAGAGTAAATGACTCAATCATAGGTTCTGAAACTGTTTAAAGTAAATGTTCAAAGGGTATTCAACAAAATGTAACAGGATTTAAATAGTGCAAGCAAACAAAGTGTTTGTCACTAAATATTCAAAATAGGAGATGATAGTTGATGGGAAACCCACATCTAACCGATCCACGTAAAAAATTTCATACTGAAAAATTCCCAAATCAAGAACAGAACACGCCAGCGCTACAGCATGGAATGATCCCCAAACCTGACTGCGGAGAAGAATCATATAAAGGATACAATCGTCTAGAAGGGCGTAATGCGTTAATTACAGGAGGCGATTCTGGGATTGGCCGTGCTGCCGCTATTGCCTATGCACGTGAAGGAGCCAATGTAGCCATCCAATTCTTCCCTGGTGAAGAGGAAGATGCCAACGTCGTTAAAGAATTAATCGAAAAAGCAGGAAGAAAAGCATTGCTGCTACCGTATGACTTACGAGAAGATAACGCAGCGACAGAGATTGTTACAAAAACCGTGGAAGCCTTTGGTGGATTGGACATTCTTGTATTAAATGCTGCGCAACAGATCGCACAGCCCTCCCTAAGTGACTTAACGATTAAACAAGTGCAAGATACTTTCAAAGTAAACATCATCAGCATGTTCGAGACCGTAAAAGCTGCTGAAGAACATTTGGAACCAGGAAGTGCAATTATCACCACCACATCGGTTCAATCTTTCGATCCATCCTCATCTTTAATGGATTATGCTGCGACAAAAGGTGCAATAAGCAACTTTATGGTATCCCTGTCCTCCTATTTTGCTTCGAAAGGGGTGCGTGTCAATGGTGTTGCACCAGGACCAATTTGGACGCCATTGCAGTTGGATAATGGAAAATTGGAAGGAGAGATTCCTGAGTTTGGCCAAAATACGCCCCTTGGCCGTGCGGGACAGCCAGTAGAGCTTGCACCAGTGTATGTTCTGCTTGCCTCCGATGAAGGAAGTTATATCACGGGTCAGATTTATGGAGTGACAGGTGGTAAGCCGATAGACTTGTAAACTTAATAAAACCTCTCTCGACATCAGTGATCTGAGTATGGTAGATTAACAGCTTAAGATTGATAATGAAAACGAACTAAATGATATACCCCCTACAGTTAGTAGTTTGTCTCTAACTTTAGGGGGCATCTGCTTTTCAATCACCAATTGGAATCATCGTTTATAAGTAGGAGCGCTTAGCAGGCCATGAACCTTGTAGTTTACGAAGTTGAACAATTTGTCCTGTATGGTAAGCGTCGTGCAAAAGGATATTTAGATATTGTTGCCAAACTGGAAGAGCGGGACTAGGTTGATCTAATGCCTCTTCTTGAAGGGATGCTAATGAAGATTTTAAGGCATCATGTACGTGAAGTGTTCGTTTCACTGTTTCTTGCCAAGCATCTTCATCATGGGCTTCTCCTTGGACAAACGTTTCATCATTATTTTGTGGAGCAACAAATGTCTCATCTTTATGTAAGCGAGAAAGTAAGCGCTCTTTAAAGATTAATAAATGGTTTACATTTTCCCAAATCGTATTAGCAGCATTACCTTCTGGTTGCCAACTAGCTTGCGCAGCAGTGAGATTCTTTAATGCGTCTGATAACGGTGGGTACCATTCCTCTTCGTAAAACACCTGATTGACTCCATTTTGCAAGAGCTCTTTTTTACTCATTTGGATAACCTCCTTGTTGTAACGCTCAAAACATTCCTTACTATTAATTTATCAAATTTTCCGAAAATAGTACATGGTAATAGAATTTTGTTGTTCTTCACTCGACATTGCCATTTCATCTAACTAAAAATAAAATTGTAAAGTGTGCTTGACATACATAGTGATGTAAAGTAAAATTTACTTAACATTAAATGTATAGTTTGCTTTACATTTATAAAGGAGGCATTATGAAAAACAGAATTCGAGAATTACGAAAATTGAAGAAGATTACGCAGGAAGAATTGTCGAAACAAGTTGGCGTTTCACGGCAATCAATCATTGCTATTGAATCTGGAAAATTCAATCCATCCTTAGAACTTGCCTACAACATTTCCAAAGCGTTCAATAGCACAATTGAAGAGGTGTTTATATTTGAAGAGGAGGAGAATGAATGATGGAGATTAATATCTTGGGTATGATTGGTTTGTATGGGGGAGTGATTGGTGGACTCCTTGGATGGTGGCTAGGACGAAAGAAAGCTAGAAAAAACAGTGGTTTAGACGAGCTGTACTATCATATTTGGCAAAAGGCCAGATCCTATTCTTGGTATGTGACATTAGGAGCGCTGTATGTTTTCTTTACGTTACTCAATTTTGGAATAGAATTAAGCACTGCTATGGTTTTAGGTATCCTTTTATTAACACACGTAGCGAGTTGGGGAATCATTGGGATTATTTTGACCATCAATATGTCCAGTGCAGCCCCGTTACAGCCCTCGCGTGTGAAGGTGGGCCTATTCGTCTTCATGACGTCCATTATTGTATTCACGATCATCTCGATCCTGACGACAAACTGGCTGTTTTTATTATTTAGTATTCCTCCTAATTTAATTGCACTTTTTACGGCACTTACGCCAAAGCGAAAAGATTCCGAGGTAACCTACTAAACTTCATATAATATCGTACCGTTTTTTCCCCTATAGATATGGTGGTCTATAGGGGTATTTTTTTATATATGACATTAAAAGCATCTAAATGGAAAAATGGTTTTGACTAACATTGTTAAAATAAGTAAAATGATAGTTGTTACAAAATTTAGGAGGTGTTTACTTGCATACAAACTATGTTCTATATAATATTGTTCCTTTCGGATTTTTAGTGTTGTTGGTCTATATTTTTATAGATGTATTTCTTGATTACTTTAGAAAAGAAATCAAGCGTAACCAAAGACGCGTTACTTTATATAGCTTTCTCTTCTATTTACTATGTTTACTTCAAATTAAAGTAGGGGGAATAACACTTTTACCTCTAAATCCAGCAGACAAAAGTAGGAGTTTTATTACAGCTAATGATTGGTTTGGAATTTTTGATGGTATCCACTTCAGTATGTATTTGTGGAGCTATTCAGCTATAGTTTATAATTTTTTATTATTACTTCCTTTAGGGATATTTTTATTCGTTCTTTTCCATTTTAAAAATAGAAATAAAGCCATTTTTATAGTGATATTGTGTTGTTTAGGAATAGAGCTTTTACGTCTACTATTAGGGTCGTTTAGTTTAGTTCCTAGGAACATTGGTTCTCTAGATGGTATCTACTTATTATGTAATATGCTTGGTGGAATAGTTGGTATATTAATAGTGAAAATATTTACGCAAATACAAGTGAAGCGAAAAGATAAAGTTTATAATGGTAGTTTTAATTGAATAATAGTTTTCGGCAATGGGGCGCGTTTATTAATCAACGTGTCTTTTTCTTTTAAAGGGCAATATTGTTGAATAATACAGTTATTTGAAACCTTTCCTACAATTTACCGTTAAGTATTGTTAAACAGTAATACAAAATAGAAAGAGGGATTCGTTATGATTGGTTGGCTTAATATTGGCAGTCTCTTACTAGGACTAATCGCTTGGATACTTCCAGTTATTTATCTCATGGGAAATAAAAAACATGAACATTCTAATTGGGGCATCCTTTCCGTTCTCAGCATCAGTGCCTCTGCTATTTCAATTAGTTTTCAGATGTTCTATAATTATCATTTAGTAAAAATTGAGGATTGGACGGCACTCATGGACACGACACGTGCAGTCGTGATAGCCACAGCAGTTCTTCTCATTTTTACATTTATATTAAATGGACTTACTTTTATTGTATACCGACAGAACAAAAAGTAGGATAGTAGATTCCAGTGTTTTAAGAGGGAGCATATTTCGCTAATAAGTAATGCTCTCTTCATTAAAGAACAATGGGTTTATTGTTATCTTTGTAGAATCTAATTATTATAATAAATTGTGGTGAAATTCAATTATATAAAGGGAGTGTATTGGTGGACCTACTACTTTGGATAACTATTGGTTTCATAATAATTGGATTTGTTGTGCTCGCCTCTATGAAAAAAGATATGGAAAGTAAGGTCGCTTTTATAAAATTGAATATGGAAGAAGAGGAAAATTCATCAAAAGCTAAATCTGTAGTTTGGTGGATATGGAGTACCACTGCTTGGGGGATCGTAAGTCTGTTTCTTGTTGTTTGGTGTTTTCATCATTACTTTGGGTAACTTTTAGCTTCAAATGTGCTTAAAAACAGGTACTGCGCATTTCTAAAAAGGAATGCGTGATATTTTGTGGCAAAATAAATTAAAAGCAAAGGGTGGGCATTTTGCAGATAATCGAGACGGAACGATTATATCTTAGAGCGTTAAAAATGGACGATCATCATGAATTATCAAAAGTGCTTTCCGACCCAGAGTCTATGCAATATTATCCTCATCCCTTTAATCAAGAAGAGGTTAAAAATTGGATCAGATGGAATGAGAAAAATTATAGGCAATATAATTACGGACTATGGGCAGTTATTTTAAAAGATGGGCATAAATTTATCGGTGATTGTGGAATAACCATGCAGAACATTGACGGTGTATGGTTACCTGAAATCGGGTTTCACATTATTAAAGCGTATTGGAATAAAGGGTATGCCACAGAAGCGGCGTGTGCTTGTAAGGAATATGCATGGAATGTTCTGGGCTATTCCGAAATATTTTCATACACGACCTTAAAAAATATCCCATCCCAAAAAGTTGCGGAAAAAATCGGGATGGAAAATTATAAGATTTTTGAGAAGAATGGTGAACAACAAATCGTTCAAGTTGCCTACAAAAGTATATGAATATTGAGTAACTCATTTTTTATTCCAGAAAAGGGCGCGTTTATATATAGGAACGTGTCTTTTTCTTTTAAAGAGTTGAATAGCATTCTTTTTGGGAATTTAATATTTATGCGAAAATTTGTCAAAGGGGGATGGAATGAAGAAGCATATAAAAGGTTTAGTACCTTGCATTTATTTGATGTTGTCGTTCTTTGTACTATCTGGCTGCAATGCTCAAAAAAGTGGTAATACTTATTATTTATTATTGATGGGTGAAAGTGAAAGCTGGAATCTAACAGGATATGAAATTGTTATAACACCAGAAGACTTTAAAGCAGGATTTGGAACCTTAAAAATGAAAAACGTCAATACGTATATGACAGATTTCTTCCACTTTGAAACGCATGTGGTTATCGAGAGTGATGATTCGGTAGTTCATACTGGTTCAGTTACTGGTGAGACGAATATAGCAGAATATACAACTGGTGCTATTGCAGGGCCGTATATCAATAAAAATGGTGACTTTGTTACACTTGAAGATATAAATGAGATTTATATGGTGGTTGAATGGTGGGATATTAGCAAGAACGAAAGTATAAAAGAAAGAATAGATTTATTTAACCAATCAAAAAAAGAACAGTCCTTCTTGAACGAACTATAGTTATAGTTGAATAACGATCTTCTCGGACGCTTTTCTGAAATAATAGGAAAGCGTCTTTCTTCATGAAAAGGGCCATTATCAGTAAGCCCATCTAATACATAGGTACTGTTGCATCATCTATAAGTGCATTGCATACTACTGCAATCTTGATAAAAAGGCTACTCTAAAATATTTCCAGGAGATTGAACAATTTTTTAGAAAACGAGCGTCTAAGAAGTAGGATTGAAACGAGGTGAGTTGTTGTTGGAACAAATCGTAGAACAATATGGTGAATATTTGTATCATCTTAGCTATTTATATATGAAGGATTTTCAGCTTGCAGAGGAGATTACACAGGACGTACTCATGAAGTACTTATTACGTAAAGACGATTTTAGAAAAGATGCTTCATTGAAAACGTATTTAACCCGTATCGCTATTAATTGCTGTCACGATGAACTACGTAAACAAAAGAGAAAATCATTTATTTCAAAACTTTTACCACTAGGCAGAACTGAACCCTCAGTTGAGCAAACATATATAGCAACTGAGGATTTTGCAACCTTAAAGCAAATTGTCTTTGCATTACCACTTCATTATAGGGAAGTCATTGTACTGTTTTATTATGAAGAATTTGATGTTTCTGAAATTGCTAGTTTATTAAACGTCTCACAAAACACCGTTCGTACAAGGATTCGTCGAGCGAGAGAATTGTTGAAAACAAATCCGGAACTGGAGGCAATATTTTATGAAGGAATTTAAAGACAAGCTAAAAGAAGAATTGCGACAAGATGCCCCATTTACAAACGACATCAAGCACCGTATATTGCAAAAGAAACCCATAAAAAGAAAGTTCAACTGGCAGGTTGTCACCGTATCTATTGCAGCCTGTTTCATTATTGGGTTAATGCTATTCGTTGAGTTTTCTCAAAAGAATAACCTACAAACCGCAAGTCAGCAAACTGAGCTATTACCGATTATCGATGATGTTTCCTCTTTAGACATCATTGAGCCGCAATATGCCCATCTACTTGGGAAACAATGGATGCTGCATTTTTTGCCAATGATTATCGATAAGGAAGCCCCCATTACGTATGGAGATTATATTGCCTTTTATGGAACGGATGGGCTTGTCGTTTCAACTGTATTAGGATTAGGTAATGATCATGTAACAATGAAGCAAGGGCAAATTTTAGTAGATGATACCCCATTAAAAGTTCATGGATTAAATGAGCAAATAAAAAAAGAGGATATCAATGACCCATTGAAAAATCCTTACTTTTTTCATAATTTTGGAACTAGACCAGCGCCATTCAATGACAAATCGATTTCTGCGAAAGAAAAAGAAATGGTTGTTTATGACAGTGACGAGGGCCATACGATTATGAAAATTAGTGAGGGACAATTAGTAGGTAAGGTCGTAGGCTTCCAAAATTTTGAGCTAACATTTGAATTGACTGAACAGGAGCAGCAAGTTTTTAATGCCTTTAAAGAGGATTATAATATTGAAAAGTTAAAAAATATGCCACCCCAAGCGATTACTAAAATGTTTTTAATGAGTGATATGGAAAAAGATTATGAAACATATGAAGCATTGTTCACAACAAATAGGAACGATGAAACAGAAAGTGTTCAAAGATATTATGAGAAAACGAAAATCGTACGTCAAAAGTTGTTTACAAAGGAAATAAATCGCCTTATTATCGCAAATCTCTTCGTGGGGTTAGAACATGCAGAGTTTGAGCAGCAAACAGATACAACAGGGGTTATAAAATTTATTTCACTTGAAGGACCAATAGAGCTAAGTATGGAAAAAAATGCCCAAGGAATTTGGCAGCCAGCCTTTAGTAGAGGAATTTATTAGCTTTTTAGAAAGAACATCAATTTACGCATGAAGGCAAAAACCTTCCTAAAGCCTTATTGGATAATTTTCATCAGTATCCTTATCTAACAATCGGACGCGTTTATTTCGAAACGCGTCTTCTTTTAATAGGTCATGTAGATTGAATAAAGAGTAGAATAGTTTAACGATATATGTGGATTTTTATGGTAAAATATTTAGTGAAATGTATTTTTTGGGAGAATAGTGAGTTTTAAGAAAAGGAGTGTTCAAAGTTGAAAAAAGTGTTCTCAGGAATTTTTCTTGCATTGATTTTAATCATGACTTCATCACCTACATATGCAGCCGATTTTCAAATAAAAGTTGACGGTGTTACCATTGCATCCGATGTAAACCCCGAAGTTAAAAATAATCGGACAATGGTTCCTTTACGTGTAATTAGCGAAAATTTAGGGGCAAATGTTACTTGGACGGATGCTCAAATTACCCTTACTAAAAACGATATGCAGGTCATACTAAAGCTTAATCGTAATCAAGTGGTGAAAAACGGTAAAACAGAACTGCTTGATGTAGAGCCATACATGAAAAATAATCGTACTTTTGTTCCGATGCGTTTTATTGCCGAAACATTTGGCAGCAATGTCACTTACAATAACGGTACAGTAACAGTTGAGACACAGCCTCTCTTTATTAATGGTATAAAAGTAAAAGCTTTGCAATACGAATATCATATGACATTAGGCGGAGTCATACAGCAAATTAATGGGAATGGTTATAACGAAGCTATTTATAATACTTTTATAAAAAATAATGGAAGTAAAGTCGAAGCACCTACTTATAATCCTTGGGATACTCATCCCATTCCAGTAGGGGACTATGATAAAAATGCGCAATTTGATTTTTTAGACCAAGACTCGAACAGTATCAAGCGGTTTGATATTTATTTTTCAACAGGGAACTTAGGCGGAGTATTGGTGCATGATACTACTGCAAATCATTGGTATGCATACAGTGATACCGCAAGACTAGGCATACTTCAATTAATTGATAATGCCTCGATGAACGGCTTTGTGACGGTTATGAGTAATACAGTTCCATAAGGTGGATGATAGTATTTTACTATTGTTTTAACGGAGTGCTTTACTCTTAATAAGGAGTAGAGCCTTTTTCTACTTTAACAAAATTGCAACTTTGTTTGTACCATTACGCAGGTTTATATTTTCATGTTGTCAGAAGAAATGAGGTAATTTATTTGGATGAATGGAAGAAAGTTGTACTTAGTTTACTCGAAATCATTGTAATTCTATCGATTGGTTTCCTTTTTACAACTTATATTTTAAGGCCTATATACGAGAATTTTGGAATTCAATTTACAGGTGACGTATGGGTAAACTGGTTTGGATTATCGTATATTTTATTCGTCTTATACTCGTTGATTGTCGGTATTTTTATTTTTCAGGAAAGTAATATCTTTAAACAGCGACGTACATCTGTACTCTTTTGGCTCATTTTTATTGGTTCAATTTATGTAGTTTTTATCCCTTTTATAAAAGGTGAAAATCCATTCTAAGACTTCTATATAGTTCATTATTTCAACAATTCCAAAATCTATTATCGACACAAAGTAGGATAAAAATCAAAAACTGCATCCATTTAGATGCAGTTTTATTTTTTTCTAATCAATATTTCACCAAGTGGGATTCCTACCACCACAACCAAAACCGTTAAAATTAACAGCGCTCTAAAAATAAAATATGCAGCTTCATCAAACATCGTATCCCTCCTTTTTTTACAATACCTACCCCATATTTAGAAAAAATTATTGTTGTGTTTTAATAATATAGTTTACGCAAGGTACGTATGCAGTTTTTTAAAAATTTTTGGTCTTCAGACATTTCTTTAGTAAGGTCATTTTAATCCTTTAGAAAATGGAAGAATAAAATTTTGTAATGCTATACAAGATCTTCAATCGTTATTTGCTAAAGAATGAGCTAAAGGTTAATAATCCTTTACCCGAGATAATAAATAGTAAACGATACATAAGTAAATTTAATGGAGGTTATGATGATGAGGGTAGCGAAGAAGATAGCCAAGATAGCAGGAATCCTTCTAGTTATACTGACTTTGTTTATGGGGATTGGATACGCTATTCTTGTGATTAATCCATTAGGAAATAAACCAGGCAAGCCAGTTGCGGATATTGAAGACAAGGTGGAGATTTGGGGAGAAGAAGTGGCAGGTAATCATTCGGGAAGTAAGCTAGATGATATGAATATTAAGGGCAATCCTAACAGACTTTTGGCGACATTCAAATTTTCCACTGGCATCGTGGGAGAAGACTATAAAGACAATGAAGTGGCCATTGATACCTTTACCTATATCCATGAAATTGAAGGGGGTTATGAAAAATCAACCTATGAAGATGAGCCCTATCTGATTCCTTATACGGTCGCGAACAGTGACAGTGCCGTCATTATTATGCCAGGTGGTGGTTATGGCTTTAAGGAAATGGATGGAGGAACAGCGGAAGGAAAGGAAATAGCTGCATCATTAAATAAAGCAGGTATTAATGCATTCGTTCTTCACTATCGTTCCAATCCCTATGAGTGGCCTATTCCACAGCTAGATGTTCAACGTGCTGTCCGTTATCTACGTTACCATGCCAATGATTATGGTCTCCATCCAGATCGAATTGGTTTGATAGGTTTTAGTGCGGGAGGTTATCAAACGGGTAGCTTTATTAACCTCATTCAAGGTGAAAATCTGTTTCCTGCTAGTTATCAGCCTGATGCCATTGATGCTGTTGATGATCAAGTAGCATCCGCTGCAATGATTTACCCTGCATTGACGTATCGCTATAATGTGCCCATGCTCTTTGCTTCTTTTAATGATGAAGATGTCAGAAATCCAGAAAAGCGGGAAGAGCTCTTGCAGCAGACAGATTTATCTACGCATTTCAGGACAGCTCATATACCTCAGTTTATAGCTTATGGGACAAAGGATTTAGCAATCGGGGTAAAAGGTCCACAGGAATATATCCAATCTGCACGAAACGCAGACGCGGATGTGACTGTGATAGTAGCAGAGGGTCAGAATCATGGCTTTAAGCAGGAATACTATATGCGAGCATATCTTGAATGGGTAAAGAAAATTTTTGATTCTTTATAATTTGCTTTAAAAGTGGTCAAAGATTTTAGTAAGTGCTATTTTATATGGTTTAAAGTAAAATAGTAGTAAGGTATTTCACCATCAACTCAACTAATCTAATTAGTTGAGTTTTATATTTTTATAGAAAAAGCTACTAAAATATTGTAAAGAAGATGTGATGATTAATGGGGAAAATTGCGATATTAGCAGAGAAACCATCTCAAGCAAGAGCATATGCAGACGCCTTTAAAGTGAAGCAAAAAGAGAAAACCTTTATTGAACTGGAACCTTGTTCTACTTTTCCTCATGGTGCAGTTATTACCTGGGCGGTTGGTCATCTTGTTGAATTAAAGGAGCCGAAAGAATATCACAAGGAATGGGAGAAGTGGTCGCTTGCTTCATTACCGATCATTCCGCAAAAATTTGAAGATAAAGTGGTCTCTAAAATGTATCCACAATTCAATGCAGTCAAAAAAATCTTTAGTGATCCCCAAGTAACAATGATTTATAACTGCTGTGATAGTGAACGGGAGGGTTCAAATATTTTCTACTCCCTTTTGAAAATGACAAAAGTCAATAAGCCAGTTAAACGTTTATGGATCAATTCATTAGAAGTGGAGGAAATCCGAAAAGGTTTTAATCATATGCAAGGTAATGAGCGGGACTTGCTGATGTACCAAGAAGCTAAAACGCGTCAAATTAGCGATTGGTTAGTGGGTATGAACTGTAGTCGCCTCTATACGCTACTGTTGCAGAAAAAGGGCTTCAAGGGCAGTATCTCCATCGGACGAGTACAATCGCCAACCGTCTATTTAATTTATAAAAGACAGCAGGAAATTGAACAGTTCAAGCCTGAAAAATTTTATGAAATCGAAGGGGTATTTAAAGCTCAACATGGTGTATATAAAGGGAAGGCGAAGCTAAAGACAAAAGAGCGGGCTGAGGCAGTGCAATTATTGCAACAGCATGGGATTGAACCGCATGATACAGGTCTCATTACAAGTGTCACGAACAAAATGAAGCGGACGGCACCACCTAAACTACATGCGCTATCAACTTTACAAGCGGCTGCCAATAAACGTTGGAAATACAGTCCATCACATGTGTTGAAACTTACGCAATCACTTTATGAGAAAAAGCTCGTTTCTTACCCACGTACCGATTCACAGCTTATTACACATAATGAGTTTGCCTATTTAAATGAATCATTAGGAAACTATCAGCAGCTCGTGGGAAAAGCATTTCAGCCAATCAATAGAGGGAAGAACAAGCGCTATGTTGACAGTGCCAATGTTGGGGAGCACTATGCGATAATTCCAACGAAAAAAATACCGACCGCCAAAGCGTTGCAATCCATGAATGCTGATGAACGAAATATTTATTTTGAAATCCTCAATACGACACTCGCTATGTTTCATCAGGATTATGAATACGATGAAAAAACGATTATCACGAATGTCAAAAATGTAGAGTTTAAAACAGTAGGGAAAACAGAGCTTGTCAAAGGCTGGAAAGAATTATTTTCAAATGAGACAGAGGTGCAGGCGCGTGAAGAGTCTTTACCTGTTGTCTTCCAAGATGAGCTGGTACAAAGTAAGATTGCTATACTAGAAGGCACGACAACACCTCCGAAGCCCTATACAGAAGGTCAACTCATTACGATGATGAAAACCTGTGGTAAATCGGTTGAGGATGAAGAGGAAATCGAGGTGCTGAAATCGATTGAAGGGATTGGGACGGAGGCAACTCGAAGTGGCATTATCGAGACGATTAAGAAGCATGGATTTATTGAAGTACGAAAAAATATCGTGAGCATTACACCGAAAGGACAGCTTTTATGTCAGGCAATTGAAGGAACATTACTGTCAAGTCCTTCCATGACGGCTAAATGGGAAATTTACTTACATAAAATTGGTAAGGGGGAAGGCTCTGCCAAGCATTTTATTGAAAGCATAGGCAAGTTTATTCATCAATTAATAGCAGAGGTGCCTAAACAGTTAGAGTCTCTGACAATTGAAGCAGAGCAGTTTAAACCAGCCGTGGTAAAAGATATTGCCATCTGTCCAGCATGCAAGGAAGGGAAAATAGGCTTGCGTAAAAGCTTTTACAGTTGTTCGAATTATAAAAATGGTTGTAAGCAAACGTTCCCACAAAGGCTATTAGGAAAAAAACTAACGGAAAAAAACATTCATGACTTATGTAAGAGTGGCAAAACTGCTTTGATGAAAGGCTTTAAATCAAAGAATGGCAAACCATTTAATGCAGCCCTACGTTTGGTAGAAGGAAAAATTGAATTTGAGTTTAATGAAAAGTAAATGCTGCTAGTTTCAAAGGACTTCCAACTTGGAAGCTGGATAGCGTGTTTGATATAGTACATGCTATCCTACTTTTAAGCAAATCAGTCACCTAAAAGGAGCGATGTAATGACGACTATAAAAGAAATTGGTAGCTTAT
This sequence comes from Lysinibacillus sp. BSL11, assembly GCF_052928325.1. Taxonomy (NCBI): domain Bacteria; kingdom Bacillati; phylum Bacillota; class Bacilli; order Caryophanales; family Bacillaceae; genus Lysinibacillus; species Lysinibacillus sp. BSL11. The sequence goes on from NZ_JAVGCX010000009.1 coordinate 121,658, forward strand.
GTGTGACGGATAGTGATGGATACATAATTAATCATGCAGATTGGAATAAAATCAACTCTATTTTTCTTGCTGTCATCAACGATGTGATTCATACCTATCGCACAATTCTCCAAGATGACTTACATAGCATTTATCTAAGGGGATCAATTCCAAAGGGTATAGGTATTGAAGGAGTAGCTGACTTAGACACCATAGCGGTTACGAAGCAAAAGCCTAAAAAACAGCAGGTAAAGCGAATAAAAGAAGTAGAACAAGCATTAACTCAAAACCATCATTGTGTAGATGGGATTGAGCTAAGTGTATTTGGCAAAGAAGCTATTTTAAATACGACATCTTTTTCAATCATTAGTTTCATCCTCCAAACCCATAGTATATGTGTGTTTGGAGAGGATTTAATACCTCGATTACCAAGATATAAGGTGGACGAGGCTTTAGCGAATGACCACCTTATTCATTTGCAGGGGCAAATAAAAAATGCCTGTGATGACCTTCAAGATAATGCGGATATAGAGGATATTAAAGATTGTTGCAAGTGGATTATGAAAATTATAGTAAGAGCAGGACTTGCACTTGTCATAACGAAGGAAAACACCTATACAAGGGATTTATACCCCGCCTATAAACGGTTCTCGGAATATTTCCCTGACAAGGAAAGCGACATGAGAAGGGCACTTGAATATGCAATAACGCCCATAATCGATACGAACGTTTTGTTGTTGTTTTTAAATGAATTTGGAACGTGGATGGTCAGTGAAGCGGATAAATGGTTACAACTCTATAACCCTACTAGAGAGTTAAACATGAAAATACGATAACTTCCGAGACAAATGGAAACGAAAAAGGTAATCACATATGTGTTGTGATTACCTTTTTCTGTTAATTGAAAATTCGTTTGAGCGTGAATTAAGTGCTCTTATCTTTCAAAAGGGTTGTCAATATAAGGGCCTTTAATGGTAATACGCATTAACTGGGTCGCCATAAATTTGGGGGTATAGGGCATATCATTTTCTAACCACCAGACAATTACTTCAAGAAAGGCGGCGGCATAAAAACGGACGGCCATTTCGCGGGGCACGGTCAGCTTTTGATCGTCAGGCTCCATCATTTGAATCCCGCTCGAGACAAAATTGATAATAATGTCTTTAAGACCATCGGAGAAATAAGGGATATTTTTTTCCGTGAGATAGACCTTGTATAGCTTACTATTCAGCGCTATTTGTTCAAATAAATACATAAATGTCTCATGTGGCTGGTCATAATTTGGTAATAAATCAAAATCCCTCTTCTGTTCGAAGGGTGGATGGATACTACTTACAAGCTCATGCAAAGCTTCTTCTGAGCTTTGATAGAGAAGGTCTAATTTATCACGGTAATGTAAATAAAAAGTGGCACGGTTTAATGTAGCCCGTTGTGTAATATCTTGTACCGTAATCTTTTCATAGCCTTGTTCATCAATTAATGCCACTAGTGCATCTCTTAATAATTGGCGCGTTCTGATGACGCGAGGGTCCATTTTTTTCGACATTTTGAAGCTCCTTGTATTAAATTTTCTATTTAAACAACAGTCCGATTGCAAGTGTTGTGAAAGCGTCATGATGGGCTGTGGTGTTGTTTGCCCTTTTTCAATTGCGCGTTATAATCATATTAACGACACCGTGTCGATAATACAACTAGTTGTTAACGTGTTCACGAATTGTTCATTTATATAGAAGAAAGGGAGTTTTATGATGGGTCGTTTAAATGGGAAAGTAGCAATTATTACAGGAGCAGCAATGGGAATGGGTGCTTCTGAGGCAAAACTATTTGCACAAGAAGGCGCAAAGGTCATCGCAACAGATGTACAAATCGAGCCCTTGAATAATTTAGTAAAAGAAATTAAAGAAAATGGTGGGGACATTATTGGTCTTCAACATAATGTTACTTCTGAGGATGAGTGGAAAGCAGTGATTGCGGAGGCTGTAAAGGCATATGGCAAAGTGGATATCCTCGTCAACAATGCAGGGGTGTCATCACCAAAAACGATTGCTGACATGGAAATGGCTGAATGGAATAAAATTATGGATATTAACCTGAATGGCTGTATCATTGGCATGAAATATGTGATTCCTCAAATGCAAAAAGCTGGCGGTGGTTCAATTATCAATATTTCTTCGATCGGTGGAATCGTGGGAATGGCTGGTACAAGCCCTTATACAGCAGCAAAAGGTGCGCTTCGTGTGCTTTCTAAATCGGCTGCGATCGAGTATGGTAAAGATAAAATTCGTGTGAATTCTGTTCATCCAGGCATTATTGTAACACCAATGACAGCGCCTACGATGGAGGAGGGCGGTGCATTGCCATACTATCAAGCTTACACACAATTACCATACTTCGGTGAACCTGAAGATGTAGCTTATGGCGTAGTGTTCTTAGCATCAGACGAATCCCGCTTCATGACAGGCGCAGAGCTCGTAATCGACGGCGGCTGGACAGCCATTTAATCCAATAGCAGTATCAAAACTAGGCATCACTCGACGTGAGCCTAGTTTTTTTTATGCAGATGAGGGTGAATACCCGCGAATCGAGTGAAGATACACGCGGTAGAGAAATGAATACCCGCGAATCGAAGGGAAAAACACGCGGTAGAGAGGCAAATACCCGCGATTGATCAATAACCCCTCGATACGAGAGAGAACCCTCATAAATAAAAGAAAAAGCCTTGCTGAAGGAATCAACGATACATACAAAAATAGCACAAACATAGTGGATATTTGTGCATATCATAAATGGAGAAAGCGTTTTCTTCATTATATAGAAGAAAGTCAAAACGAGAAATTTCACGATTATGTCAACGTCACGAAAAAAAATTCACAAAAACCTTAACTATTTCATGTGAAATCCGTATAATAAATCAAACAGTACGAAAATTGTCCATATTTCTCGAAAAATTGCGTGAATTTTTTAAATTGTATTGACGTAGGAAACGATAATTTGTACACTGTGTACAGTCAATTGTTTTGTGGAGGAATACAATTAATTTGAAAAAGTTAGGATTTGATAGATATGATCGTGTGTAAATTTGGTGGAACATCTGTAGCAAGTGCAGAACAAATACAAAAAGTAGCAAACATTGTAAAATCTAATCCGGCGCGTAAGATTGTTGCCGTTTCAGCACCAGGGAAACGTTCTGGTGACGATATAAAAGTAACAGACCTATTAATACAATTAGCAAATGCAGCGTTACAACAAGAGAATACAGAGGAAAAATTGCAAACTGTTGTGGATCGTTTTAGAGCGATTGCTGATGGTTTGGGGCTAGATAATGCCATTTGTGACGTAATCGCAGAAGATTTACGTGAACGTGTACAAGGTGACAAAACAAATGTGGAATTATTCATCGATAGTATTAAAGCAGCAGGTGAAGATAATAACGCCAAGCTTATTGCAGCTTACTTTAATGCCATTGGTATGCCCGCACGCTATGTCAGTCCTAAAGAAGGTTTAGTGGTTAATGATTTACCAGAAAGAACCTTTGCATTACCTGAAGCGTATGCTAATTTAGCCCCTTTAAAAGACACAAAAGAAATTATTGTGTTCCCAGGGTTCTTCGGTTACACTAAAGCGGGCGTATTGCGAACATTTGACCGCGGTGGCTCTGATATTACAGGCTCCATTTTAGCAGCAGCCGTTGAAGCGGAGCTGTATGAAAACTTTACGGATGTGGATTGTGTGTTCTCCGCGAATCCGAAAGTCGTCAACGATCCAGTGGAAATTAAAGAAATTACGTATCGCGAAATGCGCGAATTATCATATGCAGGCTTTTCAGTGTTCCATGATGAAGCGTTAATGCCTGTCTACAAGATTGGGGTGCCCGTTAACATAAAAAATACAAATAATCCAACAGCCCCAGGTACACGTATTGTACCAAGCCGTCCTGCAACAGGTCGTCCAGTTACAGGGATTTCGGCAGACAGTGGCTTTTCAACTTTATATGTCTCTAAATATTTGATGAATCGTGAGGTAGGCTTTGGACGTAAGCTACTCCAAATTTTAGAAGATGAGAATATTTCTTATGAACACACACCATCTGGTTTAGACGATATTTCTGTCATCATGCGTTCGAATCAACTAACACCAGAAAATGAAGCACGCATTCTTAGTCGTGTGAAAGAAGAGCTACATGCAGAGTATGTAGAAATGCGTCACGGTTTTTCCATGATCGTGATTGTGGGCGAAGGGATGCGTCATAACACAGGATTAGCTGCCCGTGCTGCCACAGCGATTTCAAAAACTGGCGCAAATATTGAAATGATTAATCAAGGTTCTTCTGAAGTGAGCCTCGTGTTTGGTGTCCTTCAGGAATATGAAAACCGCATTTTACAAGCATTATATGAAGAGTTTTTTGCCCATGCAAAAGCATAATGACACAATCATCACTAATCCAAGTGTTTCTTGCTTGGATTAGTGTTTTCTTTTTGCTGAGAATACGGTAAAATCGAGGGCGTACATAGTTGGGAGGGTTATTTGTGAAAAATTTAACAATTGGTATGCTTTTTTCAATCATCGGGATACTTTTTGTCTGTTTAACGATTATGGATATTTTACCGTCATCGACAAAAACAATGAAAATTGTTTACATAGGCATTGGGTGGGTCTTTATTATCGTCGGCTCTGTTATCCGCTTTAAGAATCTCAAACAAAAGCAGCAATAACACTTTGAAAATGGAATTGTGACAATAGCCAAAGTTGTGATACAATTTCAAAGAAAATAAATAATTTGAGTATTATGAAGTTGTTATTCTGTACAAATGTTCAGAAGGTTCAAATTTTAATAAAGAATCGACCGTACAAATTCTTCTTTGTAAGAATTTGTTTTTTTATGTTCCGTCATAACTTTATCGCGAGGAGGCGATTGATTGCCTATACTTACTAAGGATTGCATTCATATTTTTGACGATTATGTTGCCCTTCAAACAGCTTCAGCCATGAAGGTTGTATCCTCAGCCATGCATAACCCAGGCTTTGGTCATTATACGCATCTGATGAATCGAACGGTGCCTATTACCTATGATGAACGACAGCCACATCAGGAATTGCTGCAGTTTTTGCAGGCACAGCACTTCCCGCATGACAATACAGTGGCTATGATGACGGCTGTCCAAGCCAAGTTTGCGACTATTCGTGACTTTACATATGAGGGAATCCACCTTGTCATTATGATTACCGCTGGGCTTGGCAATGCGGTGGATATTACCCGTGCTTTTCATCGAGAGGAGCAGTACCATGCAGGCACCATTAATACTTGGGTGCTGATTAATGGCAAGCTGTCTGATGAAGCACTTTTTCAGGCAATGATTTCAACTACAGAAGCCAAGGTCAAGGCTCTAGTAGATGAAGGTATTACAGATCCAACAACAGGCACACTAGCTACAGGTACATCTACTGATAGCTTACTTATTGCCTCGACAGAAGAAGGGGACTTCCATCAATATGCAGGTCCCATCACCATGCTTGGCAAGGTCATTGGCTATGGTGTTTATGACACAATGTGTGAGGCGGTTAGGAAATACAAAAAAGATAAAGAGGCGAGGTCTAAATGATTGCTATTGTGATTGCCTGCATCATAGGGCTAATTTTTGATTTAGTAGTAGGGGACCCTCCGAAGCTTCCTCATCCAGTACGCTGGATTGGACACTTGATTCAATCGCAAACAGCCTTATGGAATAAGGGCAAATGGCGCAAGCTACGTGGCACGGTGATGGCACTTGCTGTTGTTGGCACGACCATGTTTGTGGTGACGCTGATTCTATTACTAAGCTATCAGGTGAGTATCATTTTCGGCATTCTTGTAGAGGGTCTTCTGATTGGTATCGGACTGGCACAGCGTAGCTTGAAGGAGGCGGCGATGGCTGTCTATGAGCCGCTTGTCAAAGGGGATTTTGCCGAAGCACGTGTTAAGCTGTCTTGGATTGTCGGACGTGATACCGATAAACTAGGTGAGGGTGAAATCGTGCGTGGTGTGGTAGAAACGGTTTCTGAGAATACAAGTGATGGTGTGACAGCTCCACTCTTTTATGCCTTTTTATTTGGGGCAATTGGTTTATGGGGCTATAAGGCTGTCAATACATTGGATTCGATGGTGGGCTATAAAAATGAAAAATATAAAGACTTTGGTATGTTTTCAGCCAAACTTGATGATGTACTGAATTTTATTCCAAGTCGCATTACAGGCTTACTGCTCGTGCTTGGTACGAAAAATGAAACAGATCGTTCGCTTGGCAAGCGCTTAAAGCGTTGGGTACAGGACGCTAAGAAGCATCCTAGTCCAAATAGTGGCTATTTAGAGGCAGCGACTGCAGTGCAGCTTGGTGTACAGCTAGGAGGGAAAAATACGTATCAGGGCGTTGTCTCTCATCGAGCAATTATGGGGGAAAAATTAGTGCCATTAACGAAAGAGCATATTGCAACGTCCATTATTCATATGCGTATTGCCACAGTGCTGTTTGCGCTTGTTATGTTAGCAGTGGAGGTGTTAATTTATGCAGTTACCTAATCACGGAGCAAATCCGCATAATGTTTATCAGCAATTAGGATTAACGATGCCTGAGGTGGTGTATGATTTCAGCGAAAATGTCAATGCGGCAGGACCACCAGCCTTTGTAGAGGCACGTTGGCGTACTTTTTATCCACTAATTCAGCGCTATCCAGATCCAGATGGAGAACCTTTTTTAACAAAGGTCGCTGCTTTTCATCAAGTAGCGAAGAATACGATTTTACTAGGCAATGGGGCTTCAGAGCTTTTTAGTGTACTAGCAAGACGCTATGCCAATAAGCGTGTGATCATTGTGCATCCTACTTTTTCAGAGTATGAGCGAACATTGCGTGCAGCAGGTGCTACGATTGTTCCTATTGTCGTGACGGATTTTATCGATTACACATTGCCATTAGAGCAGCTACAGCAGGAAATGATGACAGCAGATGCTGTTTATCTTTGTACACCTAATAATCCGACTGGTGTACTGCCAAATAAGGAAGATTTACTCGCCTTAATGGCACACGGAGCAATCGTTAACTGTGAGCTTGTGATCGATGAGGCATTTATGGATTGGGTAGATGAGGCGCATTCGCTGATTCCGTTTAGTGCACAAAACCCACATGTTATTGTCGTTCGTTCGATGACTAAAATGTATGCGATCCCAGGTTTACGACTTGGGTATATGGTTGCACATGCTACTATTGTGGGCGCCTTAAAAGATATGCTGCCGCATTGGAATTTAAATGCCTTTGCGCTTGTAATTGGGGCAAGCTGTTTAGACGAGCAGCACTATTGTCAGCAGGCAATTACCGATGCCGCAGCACAAAGGGAATGGCTGCATCGTTACTTACAGGACAATGGCTGCCAAGTAACGAATAGTGTGACGAATTATGTGTGCTTCTCCTTACCGAAAACACAGCAAGCGGATGCCTTTTTCACCTATTGTCTTGCACAGGGTGTTGTGCTGCGTCACACAAAAAACTTTCAAGGTTTGCAGGGTGAGTGGTTCCGTATTGGCATCAAAGACATTGCAGCCATGACAGCTTTACATAATTGTCTACAAGCGTGGTTTAACGTAAGTAAGGGGAGAGAAAAGTGACAACTTTTTATCTAGTAAGACATGGGGAAACACAATGGAATCAGGAGCATCGACTACAGGGGTGGCTGGATTCTCCATTAACGGAAAACGGTAGAGCAGCGGCAGAAAAACTTCACAAGCAACTGCAACAGATTCCTTTTACCGCTGCTTATTGTAGTTCAAGTGGTCGTGCAAGAGAGACGATGGATATTTTGATGGCCAATCGCAAGCTGCCTATTGCCTATGAAGATGATTTACGGGAGATCTATTTAGGGAAATGGCAGGGGCAGACAATCGACGATATACTGGCGATACATAAGCTTGATTATGAGCTATATACGAACTACCCTGCGCAGTTTGTGGCGAGTCATACAGAAAGCTTTGGAGCCGTAACAGAAAGAGCGATGTTTACATTAAAAAAAATAGCAGCCCAACATCAGAATGAAACGATCCTCATTGTCTCCCACGCCGTAACGATTAAATGCATTATCAATGCTATTTTACAACGCAGCATTAGTGAGCTGTGGGCAGCCCCGTACATTCATGGGACAAGTGTGACAGTGATTGAACGGCAAGGTCAACAATGGCTTGTGAAGGATATTGGTAATCTACAGCATTTACAATAGGAGGTGTCCTACATGCCGCTTATTTTTATTACAGGTGGTGTACGTAGTGGTAAATCCCATTTTGCAGAGCAAGCAGCGCTTCAGTATTATGAGGCGCAGGCATGTACAGCGAAACGCTTGCTCTATTTGGCTTCGGGTATTGCCTTAGATCGTGAAATGGAAAAAAGAATCTTACGGCATCAGGCAGATCGCCAGGCACAGCCTATTCAGTGGCTGACGGTGGAGGCTCCCTATGCAATTTCAGAAGTATTTGAGACACTTCAGGAGGGAGATGTGGTGCTGTGGGATTGCGTGACAACGTGGCTGACCAATGCTTTTTACGAAGGCTATGACAAGGGGACACCCTGTTTACAACAGCCTGGGTGTTTAGCCAATAAGCTACAGACCGTCAAGCAAGCGATCTTGTCACTACTGAAGAAGGATTTGACTTTTTTTGTGGTATCCAATGAACTGTTTGATGAACCTCCTTATGCTAGTGATGAAGTAGAATTATACCGACGAACGCTCGGACAATTCCATCAATGGTTGGTTTCTATGGCACAAGAGGCCTACGAAATGAACTATGGCATTGTAAAGAGATGGAAATAATTAAGAAGGAAGGCAAGAGGATGAAAAATTTTTGGCATAGCCTCCTACTGGCATTTCAATTTTTTACGGTATTGCCAGTACATAAAGAGCTTCCGTTAACGAGGTCCACCATCACAGGCATGTTTGCTTGCTTACCATGGATAGGTGCTTTAATGGGAACAACGGTGGCAGCCGTGCTTTATAGTCTTATGCAGTGGACAGCAAGCAGTGAAGTGATGCTAGCTTTCACTGTGATAGGGCTATTTGCTTTATGGACAGGTGGTTTGCACTTAGACGGTTTTATTGATATGGGCGATGCCTATTTTTCCTATCGAGATCGAGAAAAACGATTGGAGATTTTAGATGACCCTCGTGTGGGAGCGTTCGGAGTATTGGCTGTGGTGTTTTTATTGATGGGGAAATTTGTTATTTTACATGAGCTTTTCGTGCAGCAGAGGTTCGCCTTGTGGATGGTACTATTCGTCCCTTTTCTAACAAGGGTGGGCATGAGCTTTTATTTTATGTCACTCCATTGCTCAAAGGAAAAAGGTCTTGCTTATTTTTTTAAGTCTCATATCAATGCTACTCGATTAAAAGCGATCATGCTGTTGTCGCTCATATTGGCAATGACGGTTGTTTTTATGAGCACGCAGTTTTTACTTCTTCCTGTTGTCTTAGTCGTCGTTTTAGCCATTGCCCTTTTTATTTTTCGACAATTTACGTTGCGTAATTTTGGTGGAGTATCTGGCGATTTACTGGGTGCCTCCATTGAAGGAATGGAGGTAGTGCTATGGGTGACATTGTTACTGTGTGCTTAATGCGGCATGCGCCTACAAAAGAGAATCTTGAAAAGCGTTATCTTGGTTGGACGGATACACCATTAGCAGATACAGCCAAGCTTGCTGTTGTGGATGCAAATGTTAAAAAGGTATATGGCAGTGATCTACAGCGCTGCCGACAAACGGCTGCTCATTATTTTCCCAATGCTAGCTACCAGGCAGAAGCATCCCTTCGAGAGACGAACTTTGGTGCATTCGAAGGGAAAACCTATGAGGAGCTAAAAATGGATGCTCACTATCGGGCATGGATAGATGATCCAATCCGTACACCCCCTCCACAGGGTGAGGCATTCGATGATTTTATGAAACGTGTTGTAGATGGATTTCATTATATACCGAAAAATGAGGATAGCTATTATTTAGTGGTTCATGGTGGGGTCATTCGTGCCTTACTTGTTGCGTTTGCGCCAACAGAACAGCCTTTTTGGTCCTATCAGGTGCCACATGATAAACAATTTGCTTTAACATTTACAAGAAAGGCTTGGGAGGAGGGAGCACGATGCATGTCTTTATCGGAGGTGCCTATAACGGCAAAACCGACTATGTGAGGCGCTTGTATGAACAGCAACAGATGGTTATGATTGCTGGTGAACTACCTGAGGTAGCGCCCGTCTGTGATGTTCTTGTCCTAAAGAACTTAGAAAAATGGCTTGTGACACAAAATTTGGAGGAAGATGAACAAATCGTACAAAAGGTGCTAGCAACCTTACAAGAGCTTGAGCAGCAATGTACACTCGCACTTATTGTGACGGATATGGGGCGTGGAGTTGTGCCAATGGAAAAACAAGCCCGACAGTTACGCGATACCTGTGGTCGTCTATACCAAGCTTTGTTCAAGGAAGCGGAGCAAGTTGTACGGATTTGGTATGGAATAGCTGAGCCATTGAAGTAAAGTAGACATTCAACAGAAAAGAGGGAATAAAATGGAACGACAAAAATTAAGAAAATTGGTTTTGACAGCAATGGTAGCGGCCATCTGTGCAGTAGGGGCAATGATTAAGGTTCCAACGTTTATTTCAACGGCTGCACTGGATTCGGCTCCTGCCTTTTTAGGTGTTGTCTTTCTATCTCCCATCTTAGCAGGGATTGCTGGATTGATCGGGCATTTTATTACGGCATTAACATCTGGCTTCCCATTAGGACCATTACATATCATTATCGCGGTAGAAATGTTGAGTGTCGTATGGGTCTTTGGGGTGATGCATAAAAAAGGCATGCACTTTTGGAAATGGCCTGTTGCCTTAGTATTAAACGGGATTGTAGCACCACTCCCATTCTACTTTATTATTAGTCCAGCATTTTTCTGGGGTGCTTTAGGCAGTATTCTGATGGCAACGGTGATCAATTTAATTATTGTCGCGGTAGTTATGCCCATTCTGTCAAAGGTTTTTGTGCGTAAGGAAGGTCGTGTACAGTGAGAAATGCGATGAAAGTTGGCACGTTCATTGCAACAATGGATAATGCCGCAGCTATTGGACAAAAACCGCAAGATGTAGTGTCAGCACCCGATCAACTGACGGCCTATATGACAGCACGTGTGACCTTTTTAGAACAGCTGGCGGCACAGGCATTACCTGTTCAAGTTCTACTTGCGAATTTTTCTGGAGATGCCGCATGGTCTCGCTATGAAAAAGGTATACAGCAAGTGTTTGCAGAGGCAGATCTTACATGTCCAGCCATTGCGGGGAGTACGGAATCCAATATGCCCACATTACAGTCAGGCTTAGCTGTTACAATGCTTGGAGAAATCCAGCAGCGTCGAGCATTTGATCACGATCAGCTTAGCTGGTACACCTATGGCCTGCCGCTTGTAGGCGAAGAGGTGTTGGCACAGCCTAAAGATGTGGCGCAGTTGCTGCCTATTTTCAAGGCATGGCAGGCAGAAATTGTTCAGCAAGTATGGCCAGTCGGATCAAGGGGGCTACAAGGAGAATTTTCCCGTCTGTTTGGGGAGCGACATGTGGAATGCGCCCTTGATGGTGCAAAATCAGCAGGCCCCTGTACGGTCATTTTGCTAGGAATTGCTGCAGACAATGAGTCACAGGCACAAAAAATTTTTCTGCGAAATTTTGAGAAACTACACATTTCTGAAAAGTGATGGGGCTTGTTTTGAGAAAATGATTGTTTCTTGGGACAGGTCCAGATAATCCAGAGCGAGTGTTATTTTACTTCGATATAATCCTTGCTCTGGGTGGTTCCTTACTTAATTAACAGGATGACGCTGAATCTAAAGTAGCTGGCTGTTGCTTGTAAAGGTAAATGCCCGCTATGAAAGGTGAGGAAGTCGCTCCTAAGCAGGGTAAACCCGCTCCAAAGTATATGGAAACCGCTCTTAAGCAGGGGAACCCCGCTCCAAAGTGGAAGAAAGTCGCTCCTAAGCAGGGGAACCCCGCTCCAAAGTGGAAGAAAGCCGCTCCTAAGCAGGGAAAAGCCGCTCCAAAATGTGAGAACCCCGCTCAATAAAAGAGTCACCCCCTCCAAAAGCCGCTTCTTCTCACAAATCTCCCCCCAACCAGTCCAGTCCAGAATATTACGAGACCCGAAAAATTATTTATCAAATGGGAATGATTTTCAGTTATAATGAGGAACGAATGGGATTTAAATAGAACGGAGACGAATGTATGCAGGCAGTTAAACAATTAGGGCAATATTTGGGGCCTTATAAATTTTTCACGCTGATTGCACCGCTATTGATGGTGCTGGAGGTGACGATGGATTTAATTCAGCCGACCATCATGCAGCATATGATTGATACGGGGATTGCCAATGGAGATAATGGATACGTATTGACTATGTTTGTGTGGATGCTTGGCAGTGCAGTGCTCGGGCTTATTGGTGGGGTTGGTTGCTCGTATTATAGCTCGAAGGCGGCGATTCATTTTGCCTCGGATATTCGACAGGCTCTTTATGAGAAGATGATGACTTACTCAGCCAAGGAGCGAGATGCTTTTACAACGGGGAAGCTGATTACGATTTTAACGAGTGATGTGGAAAGTATTCAGCGTGCCTTTATGATGACGCTGCGTATTTTTGTGCGTGGACCTTTGCTCTTTATCGGCGCAGTGATTATTGTGTTTGTCACAGCACGTGAGCTTTTTTCCATATTGCTCATTATCGTTCCATTATTGGTTATAGCGATGTACTTTTTTACGAGGTATTCGGGTGTATTGTATCGTCGTGTTCAGGAGGCCATTGATGCCGTCAATACGAAGCTACAGGAAAATTTGGCGGGTATTCGTGTAGTTAAAGCCTTTCGCCGTGAAACACAGCAGGTTGCACAGTTTGGAGAATTAAATGAGGCGTTGACGAAACGTTTTATTACAGCTGAGCAAATTGTCGGCGTGCTTGTACCCTTTACGATGTTTGTTGTCAATCTAGGGATTGTAGCCGCGCTTTGGCTTGGAGCCATTAAGGTAGACGCGGGTACGCTGCAAGTGGGCGTTATTCTTGCGTTTATCAACTATTTAACGATTATTTTAAATGGACTGATGTCCTCTAGTATGGTGCTGATGCAAATCGCGCGAGCCTTGCCTTCAGGAGAACGCATTGTGGACGTGTTAAACAAAGAGATTGCTGTTAAGGAAGCGGAACATACGCTGACAGATCCAATAAAAGGGGCCATTGACTTTGATCAGGTGAGCTATCGTTACTATGAAACAGCTGAGGATGTCCTCAAAAAGATTTCATTTTCGGTAAAACCAGGGCAAACGGTCGGTATTATTGGGAAAACAGGTAGTGGTAAATCGACGCTGGTGAAGCTATTACCTCGCTTAGTTGATCCCTCTGGTGGCGAAATCCGCATAGACGGAAAACCGCTAACATCCTACTCACTCGCAACCCTACGTGAGCATATCGGATTTACCTCACAGAAAGCATTATTGTTTTCTGGGCCGATTGAAAAAAATATTCGTCTTGGTAAGGATGATGCCACAGCTGAGGACATACAGCAGGCATTAGAGGCCGCCTGTGCCAGTGAATTTGTAGAGCGACTTGATAAGGGCTTAGCGCATGAATTGTCACAGGGTGCTACGAATCTTTCGGGTGGACAGAAGCAGCGCCTTGCATTAAGTCGTGCGTTGATTCGAAAGCCTGCCATTTTGGTGCTGGATGATACAACGTCAGCGCTCGATAGTGCATCGGAACAACATGTGCAACGAGCTATTGCCACCTATTATCAAGACACTACGACATTCATCGTAGCGTCGAAAATTGCCTCCATTCAGCAGGCAGATGTTATTTTGGTACTAGAGGATGGCGACATTGTTGGGCAAGGAACCCATCAGCAGCTTCTACAATCAAATGCGCATTATCAAGCAATTTATGCGTCACAGCAAAAGGCTGGTGAACAAGAATGAGTCAAGGTCAATCAAAGCAAATGAATTTTGGACGTGGACCGCGTATGGGGGGACCAGCTGAGAAGGCGAAAAATCAAAGGGAGACATTGTCACGTGTATGGCACTATGTCAAGCAACAAAAAGTAGGGCTGTTTTTCTCTATCTTTTTTGTCATAGCCTCGACCTTTTTAAGCCTTGCAGGTCCCTATATGATCGGACATATTATTGATGATTACATTATGAAAAAAGATATTAATGGAACGATTCGTTTAGGTATTGTGTTAGCTGTTATTTTTACAGTGGCATCTATTCTGACATGGCTGCAAACCTATGTCATGATTCATGTGGCGATGAAAACCATTCGGACTTTGCGATTGGAACTATTTCAAAAGCTTCAGACGCTGACATTACGTTTCTTTGATCAGCGGGCACTTGGGGATCTAATGAGCCGTGTGACCAACGATATTGATAATTTAAATACCGCACTTGCGCAAAGTGTTACGCAAATCGTGTCGTCCATTTTAACTGTAATTGGTGTCAGTATCGCCATGTTTACATTAAGCTGGCCATTGGCAATCGTGACATTGATTATTATTCCGCTGATCGTTTTCACAACCAAGCAAATCATTAAACGCAGCAGTAAAAATTATGCTGCACGGCAACGGGATCTTGGGAAGCTGAACGGCTATATTGAGGAAATGATTACAGGTTCGGAGGTACTTACGCTTTTTGGTAAGGAACAGCAAACGATTGATACGTTCCATCAGCAAAACGAAAATCTACGAAACTCCGCCCAACGAGCAGAAATTACCTCTGGCTTACTAGGTCCGATTAATAACTTTATGAATAATTTAGGCCTTGCTGTCGTCATCGGAACAGGTGCCTTTTTAGCAGTGAAGAGTATTGTTACAGTGGGGATTATTGCCGCCTTTGTGACCTATACTCGGCAATTTTTCCGTCCGCTTAATCAGCTATCTAATCTATTAAACACCTTCCAATCTGCTATTGCTGGGGCAGAGCGTGTTTTTGAGATACTAGATGAACCCTCTGAGGTAGCCGATAAGCCTAATGCCATCAAGACGGCATCGCTTAAGGGGGATGTTGTTTTTAAGCAAGTATCATTTAGCTATGAGTCAAATAAGCCTGTGTTAAAAAACATTGACTTCCATGCCAAGGCAGGGGAGACATTTGCTCTAGTTGGCCCAACAGGCTCAGGCAAAACAACGATTATCAATTTATTAACACGTTTTTATGACGTCGATCAAGGTGAGATTTTGATTGATGGGCATAATATCGAGCACTATCAGATGGAGACGATTCGCCAAAGAGTTGGTGTGGTTTTACAGGACACCTATTTGTTCTCGGGAACGATTCGTGACAATATTCGCTTTGGTAAGCTAGATGCAACAGATGAAGAGGTTGTGGAAGCGGCAAAAATTGCGAATGCCCATCATTTTATTAAATATTTACCAGCTCAATACGAAACGCCCGTACAGGCAGGGGGAGCCAATTTAAGTCAGGGGCAGCGTCAGCTTATTGCGATCGCGCGTGCGATATTAGAGAATGCAGATATTTTAATTTTGGATGAAGCGACATCAAGCGTGGATACCCAAACAGAGGTGGATATTCAAAGAGGCTTACAGCATTTAATGCAGGGACGCACAAGCTTTGTCATTGCCCATCGACTCAAAACAATCGAAAATGCCGATCAAATCCTCGTGATTCAGCAGGGAGAAATTGTCGAGC
Source organism: Lysinibacillus sp. BSL11 (assembly GCF_052928325.1). Taxonomy (NCBI): domain Bacteria; kingdom Bacillati; phylum Bacillota; class Bacilli; order Caryophanales; family Bacillaceae; genus Lysinibacillus; species Lysinibacillus sp. BSL11. The sequence goes on from NZ_JAVGCX010000009.1 coordinate 137,362, forward strand.
AGGGCAATCATCAAGAGCTGATGCAGCAGCAGGGGATCTATCGTCATCTTCAACACAAACTATTGTTAGAGCAGGTAGAATAGGGAATAATAAAGGTACATCTTCCGGAAGGCGAGGGATTGACATGTATGAATTAAAGACCAAAGAAACCGATGTAAGTGTCATTGAATTTATTGAAAGTGTAGACCATCCAAAAAAGCGAGAAGACGCCTATCGATTATTGGACATCTTTACAGAGGTCACAGGCTATGAAGCCAAAATGTGGGGACCGAGCATTATAGGCTTTGGTAAATATCATTACAAATATCAAACAGGCCATGAAGGGGATGCCCCACTAGCTGCCTATTCCCCTCGCAAAGCGAAAATTAGCTTATATTTTGCCCCAGGGGATGAACGGGAGCAACTATTACAACAATTTGGTAAACATACAACAGGAAAGGCCTGTGTTTATATTAATAAGCTTGCTGATGTGAATGAAGACATCTTAAAAGCCCTTATTCAACAAACCATCGATTTTTTACGAAAAACCTATCCAGATGCTTAATCAAGAGAGAGGCTGGGACATAACTTGATTATATTGAAAAACAATAAAAATGAATATTAACTTTTCCACTTCAAGCAGTTAAATATGCCTTCCTAAATCAAAAAAATGTTAGACCAATTATATCTTGGTCTAACATTTTTTCTTTTTGTCCCAGCCTCGTTTTGTATGAAACTTATCTATTTTCTCCAAAAGTTTAGTAGAAATTTATTTTTACCGTGTATCCTTGCAAGTATCAACGAAAAGAGGAGATACGTATGAAAAAGAAAGCAAAGAAAATAATTGTCTATATGGGGGCATTGATTGTGCTCGGAATGGTGATCGTTTGTATATATCACTATAGCTTAATACAGAAGGAGTCAGCTATTTTACAACCTAACGGCACATTAAACAATGTAGATGGACAAAACATCCATGTTTATCAGGAGGGGGCTGGCGAGGATACCTATGTTTTTATGGCTGGCTCAGGTATCGCAGCGCCCGTATATGAGCTAAAAGGGCTGTATCGTAAGTTTTCACAGCATCATCAAATTGCGGTAGTGGATCGAGCTGGCTATGGCTATAGCGACGTAGCCCATGATGATAGAGGAATCGATACTATTGTAGCGCAAACACGACAGGCACTTCTGCAAAGTGGGCTTGAACCGCCCTATATTCTTGTGCCACATTCCATTTCTGGACTAGAGGCCATTTACTGGGCGCAAAAATACCCAGAGGAAGTAAAGAGCATCATCGCTCTGGACATTGGCTTACCTAGTCAATATGTAAAGCATAAAATGGGGTCGGTCGATCGTTGGATGGTAAGGGGAATGCATCTCGCTACTAAGCTGGGCTTACATCGACTTATGCCATCTCAGGTCTATAATCCGCAAATATTGAACATGTCCTTTTTAACAGCACAGGAAAAGGAAATCTATCAGGCATTGTCCTTTAAGCAATTTTTTAATGAGGATATGCAAAATGAGCTGTTACAGGTCTACGAAAATAGTTTACAATCAGAACAGCTCAAAAAGCCGCAAGACACGCCTATCTTACTGATTGATGCGATTGCGGAAGAAAATAAACATTCGAAATATACGAAGCAAAACCGACAGGATTATGCCGACTTTGCAAAGCAATTCACTAATGCACAGGTGAAGGAGGTCAGTGGGACACATAGTATTTATCTCTATCAGCCAGATGCAATCTATCAACTGGCAATGGAATTTATGAAAACAACGGGTGATGAGAAAGGTCGATAAGTATGAAAGGATTTAGAATCTTAATTATAGAAGACGATCACATGATTGGTGATCTACTGCAAAAAATAGTGAAGCGTGAGGGCTATGAGGCAATCTGGAAAACAGATGGCAAGGATATGATGGCGCTGATTCAGCAGGTGGATTTAGTCATAATGGATATTATGCTGCCAGGAGAGGATGGCTATCAATTAAGCAAAAATATTAAACGATTAGGCTTAAATATTCCAATCATTTTTCTATCAGCACGTAATGATATTGAAAGTAAGCTAGAGGGGTTGATGGTCGGAGAGGATTACCTGACAAAGCCATTTGATCCGCGAGAGCTGTTGCTAAGAATGCAAAAAATGCTAGCACAACAGTATGGTACATTTACGCAAATTCAGCATTTATTGATCGATGGGGAGCGCCGTCAAGTATTTCATCGTAGTATCCATGATGAAATCGCCCTGACAGCAATCGAGCGAAAAATTTTCTTTTATTTATTTGACAATCGAGACAGAGTGTTAACAAAGGAACACTTTTTCGATTATCTTTGGCCGCTCGATGAACGCAATCATAATATTTTGAATGTCCATATTAAAAAAATTCGAACAAAGCTACAGGACCCAGCAGGCACTATTGTGCAAAATATTTATGGAGAAGGGTATCGTTTAAATACCTATAATAAAAAATGACATTAAAAACAAAATACCGTACTTTATTATTTGTAGCCATTGGGAGTGTGCCGGTTGTACTATTAGGCATTAGTGTGGCCATGTCAATTTTGTATGACAAGGCCTTTAAAATGAAAAATGACGGTATTCCGTTTCATGAGTCCTATGCCTATCCTGTGATGCTGATTGCGTTTGTGCTAGCTTTAGGAATGCTCGCATGGCTATTTTCCACATCGATTCATTCTTTACTATCCAAAATTACACTACTTAATAAAACAATACGAGAACTAGCGAGTAATGAGCGAATACCTGACACGTTAACGATAAAAAGTGAGGATGAAATCGGGCAGCTTAGCCAATCTGTCAATCTCTTAATTGAGCGTACAACTTACCGAGAATTAGAGCTTGCCCAGCAGCAGGAGCTTCAAAAAGAGCTGCTACAAAAGTTGCGACATGACATCCATACGCCGTTAACGGCTATCCGCTTGCAGCTGTTTTATCTAGAGGATCAGCTACAGGGGCAGCCCAAATTGGTGGAATCCTTACATGCACAAATTCAATATATCACGAATTTAACAAATGCATTTCAGTTACAGTCCTTTGATACGAGTGAACAGTCCTATGTCATGCAGGAGGAGGTTCAACTTGTTCCATTGTTACAAATGATGATAAAGAAATGGCAGTATCTATATCGCATGCAGAATATTACGCTGCATTTTCAGCATGATGATTTACAAGCAACTTGGCTTAGCAATGAATTGTGGCTACAGCGTTTATTCGATAATGTCTTTCAAAATACATTAAAGCATGCCCAAGCATCCAAGCTAGAGGTGACGATTAAGGACGGGGAAGTTGTCATGTGTGATGATGGTATTGGCTTCACGCCTGAAGATGAGCATGGCGGACTTGGGCTTAAAATCATTCAGGATATTGCTAAAACACTAAACATCGAAGCTTCCTTACAATCAAACAAGAATGGCACGACCTTCTACTTTACACACCAATAAAAAACAACGGCAGCCTTTGCCGTTGTTTTTTCTTTTACACTGATTTTCGTTGCTGTAGTAAGAACAGGGCAAGTCCTAGTAAAATGACCAAAATACCGATCCCCTGTTGAACGGAAATTATCTCATCTAAAATAAAATAAGCTAATATACAGGTGCCGATTGTTTCGCCTAAAATACTCATGGAAATCACCGTTGTACTTAACCATTTCAACAGCCAATTAAAAATGGTTTGTCCGAAAATCGTTGCAATGACAGCCAGCCCTACAAGGGACCACCAGGTGGAGGCTGAATAATCGAAAAACGATTCTTTCATAAAGAGGGCATAAACGGCTAAAAAGATCGAGCTACTGCCATAGCCGATAATGGAATAGGAAATGAGCGATAAATCCTTGCGCACTGATTGCCCAATAAAAAAGTAGGCTGTAATAATACCTGCCGCAATAAAGGCAAGAATATCGCCATAAAGGGCTTGTCCACTAATCTGGAAATCTTGCCAGCCAATAATGAAGCAGCCGATGATCGCTACGAAGCAGCCCAAAATTGCTCCTTTTGAAAATCGCTCTTTAAATAAAAAATAGCTGCCTACTAAAGAGAATAGTGGCTGTAGAGTCACAATGACGGTTGAACTAGCCACAGAGGTGTAGTTTAATGATTCAAACCATAACACATAATGACAGGACAAAAATAAGCCTGATAAAATGCCAAGTCCCCACTGCTTTTTCGATAGGCTAGCAAGCTCCTGCCGCAAGTCCTTCTTTGCCAATAAAAATGGAAGAAGCACTAGCATCGCAAAAAATAGTCGATAAAAGGCCGTAATCGCTGGTGGTGCATCAGCTAGCTTAACAAAGATTGCTGAGGTAGATAATGCAAATACTGCAAAAAATAACGAGATGTAATAAAACATGATGTACTCCTAAGCATTTACAAGATTAATAATGACAAACCTATTATAGTGTAGTCCGTGTGAATAATATAGGGTTTTTAGAATATTAGCACAAAATAGGTTTATAGAGCTAATTCTGCTCAAGCAAGGATTCAATGACCTGTTTTAATTGCAGGATGAAGGGCTGCTTACTGTCATCTTTTTTATAGATATAAACTGTTTCGATCGCATTGTGAAGCCCGTCTAAATCATAAAAATGCAGGTCAGGACAAGGATAAAGTGCTAGTAATTTGGTATTTAATACAGCCAATGTGTGTTCGATTTCAAGAAAATCTAAAATACTACTAACCGATTTAATCTCCTTCATCGTAAAAGGTACCTGCTTGTCAGTGAGCCATTGTGCTAATGCATGGGTATACATGCAGCCCTTACTTAACACAAGCAATGTGACAGGTGTTCGTTGTTCAAAGTCGATGATAGGAGCGGTGCTTGAGATAACTTCAAATGTCTCTGTGGCTAGTACATCATAGTGTAGATCGCTATAATGCTTGATTGGATTACTTGTTAATGCGCAATCTATTTCCGCCAGATGAACTTTGTGATTTAAGGCTGTACTTGATTCCACAGTGAAATCAACATCTATCGGACTTCGACTAGTTTGCAGTGCGTTCATGATGGATGGACCATAAATTTTAATGGTTGTATGAGATGTACCAACCAAAATACTCGTTTGTGCAGGGCCGATGGTATGTAAAAAGTCTTCATACTGCTCGGCAACTTTCTTTAAAAACTGTAAATAATGTTGACCTACCTCTGTCAGCTTTAAGCCTTGAGGTGTTCGTTTAAAGACGTCCTGCCCAATTTCACGCTCCATTTTTTTCACCTTTGCTGTTAAGGCAGATTGTGTATAATTGGTGATTTCAGCCGATTTACTCAAGTTTTGCCTCTCTAAAAGCTCCATTTTTAAGGCAATTTCTTCAATGTTCATGTTGTTCCTCACATACCTATAGATTTTTTTAATAGCCGCTATCATTTTCCTCCATTTTACGTACGCTAGCTGTCCACGTACACTCTAGATAATGAAAAGGTAGACTGCAAAAGCAGTAACCTGATGGAGGGTTATTATGCATACATATTATCGATGGGTCATTTTGCTTGTGGCTACACTTTCGCAGACAGCCGCAACCTTTGTGACCTACGGAATGGGGCCAGTTGCCTCTTTTTATCAAATGGAGTGGCACTTAACGTCCTTCCAAACAGGGCTAATTGTTTCAGCCGTCAATATTGGGCCAATTTTCTCCATGCTGCTATTCGGCTATCTCATGGATAAGAAGGGAGAAAAGCAGATTATTGGATGGGGCTCGATATTACTGGGCCTGTCAGCCTTATTGCTAATACCCGTGAATCATTATACGACATTGCTTCTCGTATTAATAGTTGTGGGGATATGGTATGGCAGTGCGCAAACAGGTGGCAGTACTGCTATTGTGAAATGGTTTCCTAACAAGCATCGAGGACTGGCTATAGGGATTCGCCAAACAGGTATTCCAATTGGTGGTGCATTGGCTTCCACTGTGTTGACCTATTTGTATCAACATCATCATCTTTCCTCTGTCCATTTAGCACAGGGCTTGATGGCGGTTGGTGGGGGACTATTATTTTTATTGCTTTACAAAGAGCCAAAACAGCATGACACCGCTACGGCACCTCTCATTCCTTTTAAAAAGAAAATGCGTGCTATTCGGCACAATCGAGCGCTCTATCCTTTATTTTTTGTGGGCATGGTCATGATGTCCCTCCAAATGATTATTATTGCTCACTTTATGAGCTATTTACATCATGAAGGTGGATATACATTAACCGAGGCAGGGCGCTATTTAAGTCTGATTTTACTTGGTGGGATGCTTGGCAGAATTGTACTTGCTTGGATGAGTGATCATTATTTCGCTCAAAAACGAGAGCCTTTATTAGTGCTCGTCATGGTCGCTACATTTCTGATGGTTGGCTGTTTGCCCTTTGTCATACATAGTAAGGGCCTCATGATTATTTTTTGCAGTGTATTTGGGTTTTTAGCGCTTGGCTGGTATTCCATATATATCACCTGTGTCACGGAACAATCCGATTCGCAAGCAGTAGGACTGACAGTTAGTGCAGCGTTAACGATTAATCAGTTCTTTATTGTTTTGGCACCAACAGTTTATGGATTATTGGTTGCTGTTTTTTCCAGCTATCAGCTCGCTTTGGATGTCATCGCTGTGATGGTCATACTGGGGGCATTTCACTTATACAGAACATCCCAAAGTAGTATAACTCCTGAAAGTTCGATAAAATAATGGAAAAGAGGAAATGGAGGTTGCTGCGAATGACCAGTTCGATTTGGATTGAGGCAAAGATTGATAAAGTATGGCAAGCGATTACAGAGGAGCAATCCCTCTCCCGATGGTACGCACCAGGCTCCACATGGGACATTCCTATTCTAGCAGCTGGAGAAAAAATGACATTTACTTTAATGCCAAACGCACATAATCAGCTTTCTGAAAAACTGCCGATGGAGCTAACGATTCAGAAAGTGAAGAAAAATGAGGAATTTTCCTTCTATCTAGAAGTTCCTGAAACATTAATTGCTATTACGCTAGCCGAACAGGGTAATGGCACTACGGTGAGCTTTAATTCGCCAGGCTATGATGCCTCTCTTGCGAATTTAAAGGCATTGCTGGAGGGGCATGACATTCCTTATCAGTAAGCCTCTCTACGTCTTAGGTCTTAGATGAAATTCAAGCGTAGGGTCGTATTTTAATTTCCCTTCTCCTATATAATGAAATTATTGGTAGATTATACGGCGGGAGGAAATAATAGTGAAAAAATTAGTTGGTTTAGGTGTCGTGATGGGCACGTCAGCATTGGTATTATCGGGGTGCTTTTCCTTTATTCCAAATAAAATGCGAGAGGAAGCCATTTTGGTGGAAAAGGATAAAGCGAAAGCATTAGAGGTAGACATTGATTTAGGTGTTGGCGAATTGAATGTATCTAGTGGTGCAAAGGAATGGGTTGAGGGCAACGCAGAATATAATGTAAAAAAGCTAGCCCCTCAGGTTGACTATGCTGTACATGGTGATACAGGAGAAGTGGAAATCAAGCATAAGGGCTCCACAAAGCTAGGGCTCTCGAATATTAAAAACACGTGGGCGATTCAACTAAACGACAGCATCCCAATGGATCTGACTGTAGAAACGGGTGCCTCTCTTGCCAACCTCGATTTACAGGGTCTTCAGCTGGAAAAACTCGATATTGAAGCGGGTGTCGGTGATCTAACGGTTAATCTAGGTGGCGACTGGAAAAAGAGCTTTACAACAACTATTGAAACAGGTGTCGGTCAAACAACAGTTATTTTACCTTCAAAGGTTGGCGTGAAACTAACGACGGAAAAAGGCATTGGCTCGTCTAATGTGGAGGGTCTTATGTCAAAAGGGAATGGTGTCTATGTCAACGAAGCTTACGACAAGGCGGATGTCGTGCTAGAGGTCAATTCGGAATTGGGCATCGGGGAAATTACCTTTAAGTTAGATCGATAGAAAATGGAGTAGGCTACTTTCATTGAAGTAGTCTCTTTTTGTATGGCCAAAAAAATAAATAAAAGTGAAACCTTTTGCTTGGATAAAAGACTCTAAGTATGGAAGGAGGGGAAACAAGCATGGAACATGATTTATCTATCGTTAAACAAGCGATTGCGGGGCAGAAGGAAGCCTTTGAACAGCTACTTGTGCTAGAGGAAGAAAAACTATATTACACGGCGTTATCGTATGTTGGTCAAAAAGAGGATGCGCTAGATGCTATTCAAGAAGCGGCATGTAAAGCCTATTTAACCGTTCATCAACTAAAAAATCCAGCATTTTTCTCGACATGGCTGTTCCGCATTTTAATTCATGAATGCTATCGTTTGCTGAAAAAGGGCAAGAAAATGATTCCCTATGAGGAGAGGGAATTATTAGAGCGGTTGCATGATCTGGAGCAGGTCATAGGGAATCCTATTGATTTAGCAGAAGCTATCCAACAATTAAACCATTCCCAGCAGATGGCGCTCCTTTTATTTTATTATCACGATTTACCTATTAAAGAAATTTCAGACATGATGAAAAAGCCTGAGAACACCATCAAAACCTATTTGCATCGTGGTAAAAAACAGCTAAAACGACAATTAGAAAGGAGTGCAATGTTCAATGAAAAAGTCAGTGACCCTACCTGAATTTCCACGGGATGAGGTACGAGCAGCGATTGCACAAGGTATTCAACAAGCACAAGGTAAACCAATTCAAATGAAAAGAAGAAGCAAGCGTAAACCATTCGTATTTATTGCCAGTACTGTTGCCGTTTTTAGTTTAACCATTGGCACAGCCTATGTATCACCAACATTTGCGAGCACATTGTCCAAGCTACCAATTATCGGTTCCGTATTCAATGACTCAGGCTTGCCTGGGCTAAAACAAGCCAGTGAACAGGGACTAACCAAAGCTGTTGGCGAAACACAAACCATCAATGGGATTTCGGTCACAGTAGATGAGGTGCTTTATGATGATTCTCGTATAACGGTTGGGGTAACGATGCAATCTGAGCAGGAATTGAGTGAACTATATTTTGGAGCAGGCTTGGAATTTACCATTAATGGCGCCCAACCAACTGTCAGCTCAGGTAGCTATTCTGAACAGAGGTTAAGTCCTACGGTTCGGACAGGTATTGCGACGTTTGATGTCAAACAGGTTGAGGAAATGCCAGATTTCTTTCAATTGGGCTTAATATTAGCAGGCGAAAAGGGAGAAAAATGGACGTTTTCGACCCCGATTGAAAAGATTACAGAGATTGTCCATGTTCCTGTGAATCATCGACAGCAGGTTGAAGGCATTGAGCTTGATATATCCAACATCTCCTTCAGTCCATCGGGGATCTCCCTTGACTATGAAGCAAAGATGAATGGAATCCTCGATAACCCACCAGCATCTATAGAATTTTTCATAACAGATGGGCAAGGCAGGGAGATCGCCTCTCATTCGGGCGGTGGAAAAGCGCAATTTGATGATGGGGTGTGGAAATTAAGCAGCACGAAAGCCTTTGATCCAATAGCACAACACGTTGGAAAATTAACCATTACGCCTTATGTTGCTATTCCAACAGGGGGTGGGAGCGTTCAAATAGATGCTGATGGCAAAGAAACACATCTTCCATTCAATCCATCAGCCTATAAAGAAGTGAACTTCCAACCATTTACAGTAGAAGTACCCGTACAATAATAGGGGCGTCAAATACATCCTTTGTATTTGGCGCTTATTTTATGGTAGCTTTAAGAAAGCAATTGTTTTAAAGGAGCGAATAGATTGAAGACCTATACATACAAGCAACCAGCAGCCATCGAGTCAACAGAGACCGTTACTATTTTAAATGAAGCGGGGGAGGTATCGTCCACTGTTCAACGCGTGTATTCCAATGCTCTAAAAAAAGCATTTGACCGCACAATGGACTATCGTTATTTTGTTCGCTTTGATGTCAATGATCGCAACGGTCAACAACTTTTTACGTGTAAAAAAGTATCCCGTCGCGGACGTGTGCATTTTCGTGGTAAGGATTTGGTGACAGGGAAAGACTATATGATTGCCTACGATGGCTGGCAAATCATGATTCCTGATTTAGTCATTACCGATGGCGAACAGCAGATCAAGCTCAACAAGGAAATGGAGGGCTGGTCTGTTTTTACTGTGAATGAGCAGCCCATCGCCCGCTGGCAAGCGACTTTCTGTGAGACGCATTTTGACATTACGCTGCAAATTGAAGACAGCAGCCCCATTCAGCAGGAAGCCTTTTTTATTGCGATCGGACAGGCTGTGCTGTTTGTTGGGGCTTAAATGAAGTTAGATGAGGGGCTTGATGATGTGCTAAACATACTACCAGCAAAAGAAATTTATTTACAGGGAAATGAGCATGCCCTATTACTTTTACATTCTTTTACGAGGCATACAAGAGATATGAAGAAAGTAGCCACTTCATTACATAGCCAAGGCTATACTTGCTATGCGCCCTTATATCGCGGGCATGGGACTCACCCCGAACAGTTATTACACTATCAGGTAGACGACTGGTGGCAGGATGTAGTTAATGATTGAAGCCTATCAGAGGATTTCGGTCAGTGGGTTATCCAACGAAGGCATTTTTACTATAAAGCTTGCCCAAGTTCGATAAACTATTACAAATCATTGTCAGTATCAATAGATAAGTAGCTAGAGCAATTTAGGAAAAAATAGGTGCACCCAATCGTTAGGGAAAATCTAATGAAGAGGTGCACTTTTTATATAGTAAGTTTCATACTAAATTAAAGAATCTTTTGTTTTTGTTTCTCCAGTTGGATTCTTTCGTATTCCACCTCTAATTCTCTGTGTTTAATCAAATACTCTTTTTTTATTTGATACACTTTAATCACACTGAAAATCGCAATAACAAAAGCAAATACAAGCATTAATAATTGTATATTTGAGAAATACAAAAAAACACCTCACTTTCTTTATATATTATACATTTATCTGGATTATATGTATAATAAAGATAATGTTACATTATCCATTAATGTAATATTTTACCATAAACAAATTAAAACAAGGAGGTTCATTGTGATGAAGAAGCTTCAATTTTTTATTTGCAGTTTGATTGTTACGTTGATTGTTGCTACAATTTTTCCGAATTTTGCGAATGCTGATGAATATGGACGTAAAGAAAGTGTTTTAGCCGAATCCATCTACTATAACTTGGCTACACAAACATTAGAGTTTGATGAAGAAGCCGCTCAGAAATTATATCATTTCACAGATGAAGAATTAAATTATTACGAATCTCTTGAATCACTATCTCCTAATGAGGTTCATCATAAACTTTTAACCTTTGGGCTAGACATGGACAATTATGAAGGCACAATTATTTATAAAGAAAATGAAGATGGAGAAGTAACACCATATGCTGTTATAGCATGGCTTGCAGGAATTGGTTTGGTTTCTTTCATAGGCTATTTCTTCTGGGACCGATACTTGACACATAAAGAAAAAATGAATTATATGAACAAATGCTTTGCACAGGGAGGCAATCCAATCATTGACTCCCGAGATGATGCTGGTGTAAATGGACAAACCAATGCGACAGAGGCTAGAAAAATCGGCGGCTATAATTTTGCTTGTCAAAAACCATAACATTTTATGAAAGGACCCTTCAAAAGCTTAATTTTGAACACGAAAGACAACAGCCCTTCTATTAAATAGAGGGGCTGTTGTTATTTAAATTTCTAGCTTTGTCCGCTCCTCCCATAACCTCTAGAGAGTGAATGAGTGTAGTACATAAAGGCATGCTCATGATGCCTAATGTGAAGAAGACATAGGACATGGGTATACCATCATCAATAAAGCCTCGTATTCTCGTTAAAACTAATAGTACTAACGATACCATTAGACTCAAGTCATCATTTCGATTCAAGTTTTTTATTTTTATTGAGAAACGTAATTTGCATACCCATTTAATAGAAGGTTATCAATTTACTGCTATAATGATAGTGGCTTCATCAAAAAAAGGAGTGAGTTTATGAGCAGAAAACCTATTTATGTCGAGATAGACATTCAGGCTCCTATAGAGAAAGCATGGGATTATACACAAAATCCTCAGCTGCATGAACAATGGGATTTACGTTTTACATCCATTACATATAGTCCGAAAAAAGCACCTGAGGAGCCACAGCGTTTTACCTATGAAACGAAGGTCATGCCAGGCTTACAGGTAAGCGGCTGGGGAGAAAGCAAGGGGGAGCATCATAAAGAAAATGGCACGCGAACATCCTCACTGCATTTTGGTACGCCTCAAAAGCGCTCACCCATAGCGGAGGGAAAGGGCTATTGGCAATATATCCCGTATCAACAGGGGCTGACATTTCTGACCCAATATGATTATGACACACGCTACGGCAAGCTTGGCGTATTCTTTGATTTATTTTTTCGTCCATTAATGGGGTGGGCGACGGCACTCAGCTTTGATGTTTTAAAAAGATGGCTAGAAAAAGGAGAAAATCCTGCCGCACAGTATAGACGATTCTTTTTAACGATGCTCATGCGTCTATTCTTTTGCTTTGTCTGGTTCTATCATGGTCTTGTACCGAAGATTATCCATTTACATCCGCAGGAATTAAAGATGACGGCTTCATTCCTAAACCATGCAGATCAGCTAGTTATGTGGATAGGGGTTGCGGAAATTCTCTTTGCTTTATGTTGGCTTTACCCGCGAGGAAAACGCTGGCTCTTTGGCATGCAAATTATCATTTTTCCGCTCTTGACGATAGCTGCTATTGTTGCGGACCCGACAAGTATACAAGCACCCTTTAATCCACTTACCTTTAATAGCGCTTTATGGGTGTTGTCAATTGTCGGATTTAGCTTAAGTAAGGATGTACCAAGTGCTAAAAGTTGCAAAAGAAAGCGAGGATAACAAGGATGACGATCTATCAAACAATATTAGGGGATGATTTTGCGAGACTTCATCCGATGCTACAGCAGCGTTATGCGTTACCAATAGATGAACCATTTTTTGCTCAGGGCGTGATGCATCAAATAAAATCTGGTGCTAAATGGATGCGACCCTTCTATACACTGGCTGCGAAAACGCGATTTTTGTTCCCAGAGTCAGGGGAGGATATCCCCTTTACCATTTCGAATACATGCAGAGCCCTGCCAAGTGGGGAACTAGAGGTGCTATGGGAGCGTACCTTTTATTTCCCGCAGAAAACCAGACATTTTGATGCAAGGATGACCCTTGATCCAATCCAAAAAATTGTGAAAGATTATTTAGGCATACCCGCGCTTTTTTATTCCGATTTGCACTTTACGGTGACACGAGAGGGGACATTAGTCATTCGGTCAGGTAAGCAGCGCTTTGTCCTCTCGCGTTTCGAATGCCCGATGCCTCGACTGTTAGAGGGTCGAGTTCTTGTAGAGGAAGGCTTTGATGAATCGAAAAATGTCTTTACCATTCATGTCTCCATCCATAATCCATTCATAGGGAGGCTCATGATGTATGCTGGTGAATTTACGCAACAATCGAAGTAATTTTATTTTTTTACTAGGGATTTTGTTCACGGTGATTTGCTTTGTGCTTAGTGGACAACCCAATTACTTATGGTTACTAACAATTGCTCAACTGATTTTCGTTCCCACCATGGTTTCAATGGTTGTCGATGTTACAAAAGCGGGCAAAGCCATCATTATTGGGATGATGCTAGCCGTTACACTGCTGCATTGGTCGACGGATGGCTTATTGGCTAATGTTTTGGCAGGCATGTATTTACTGTATACCTTCTATATTGCCATACAAGGCGTGAAAAGATTTTTACAACGAGGCTTTACGAATATTGCGGAGTTTGCTATCGACATGGGGCTTTTCTACCTAGCTCTTGGTGGTTTGTGGTTTTTCGCCTATGTCGCCAACATGGATACGGGTTTTTCACCATTAATAACGTGGTTAACAGCGATTCACTTTCATTATTCAGCTTGTTTATTACCCATTTCCGTAGGACTTTTAGGTCGATTACATGATAGTAATGGGTATCGTGTCATGGTGATGATATTGCTAGCAGGACCAATCCTTGTTGCGATAGGTATTGCCTTTTCCGTTCTCATCGAAATCATTGCCGTTGCTCTTTATATTTTCGCCATTTACGGCTTGTTTTTCGTAGCGCTCAAAACAAAGCTTCCTTTTGGACAGGGGCTATTGCTGAGGATTTCCTATGGAGCGCTCTGTCTGACAATTCTTGGGTCTTGTCTGTATGTTTACAGTCGTGTCAGCGGAAACTTTTCCATCGGCATTCCAGAAATGCTTCAATTCCATGGTGTGATCAATGGTGTTTTCTTTGGGGCTTTAGGGGTCATCGCCTGGCTAATGGCTGTCCCCCCAACAACACAGCGTCCGTTTGAGTTCCCTGTAAGCCAAATTCGCGGGAAGCTACATCACGAGAATATACCACACCCTGGCTTGGTCGATGCCTTACAGGACTTTGTCGATACAGCAAAGCTACCGCCTGTCATTCCACATTTTTATGAGCATACAACGACCTATCGTCTGTTTTCGACGGTGCAATGGAAGACTTGGTTTCGACCTTTTGCCTTTCTGTATCAAGGCATGGGGCGTTTTCTCCAACAGCTCAATTTACCCTTTTCCAGTAAGCAAATTGAAATGACGGGTAGCATTGTTCAGGTTGATTCTGCACAAGATAGCCGTCCGTCTCCACGTGCATGGATTCGGACAATTCAACAGCAAACCGTTTTTGTCGCGATTTATTCGAAGCACACAAGCGACGAAACGACCTATATGAATATAGCCTTACCACTCCCGTTCTCAACAATGGTTGGCATTTTGTATGCCTATGAAGAAAATGGTCAGCTACACCTAACAAGTCGCCATGATGGAGATGCAGGAATTTATTTGGCGATAGGAAAAAATGTAATGAGGCTACCCTTACAGGAGCATTTTCAAATTTCTGCGGTAGATGACAAGACATTGTCAGCACGCCATCAGATGACGTTATTTGGTATTCCCTTTTTACAAATTGATTATCATATTAAACGAAATGGATAGGAAATGCCTCATCCGAACGAGAAGGTCCTATATAGAGGCAAATAACAAGGAGTGATGGATGGCTTGCGTTTAACAAAAGGAATTTCTGGTTTCAATGCAGCGCATTTAATTGAGCAGGACATGCGCATGTTTCAGTCGATGGTGTACCATTTAGTGACAAGCGAATAACGAGCGAAGGTACGGCAATTTATCGATCAAGCGCCCTTTGTCTATATGCAGGCATTGATCGAAATCGATGGAGAAACACTGACGATTCTTCATCATCGTTTGATGCCGTACATCGCCTTTGCCAGGCAGGAGGAGAGTAGCTTTACCTTTTTATCCAAGCCTCACCTGCATAAATATTTTCCTATGCGAAAATGCTTGGAAGCGGAGACACTTACAACATTACTAATAAAGGATGAGGCGTTACATAGTCTATCTACTACAGAATGGAAATACGTCTCTTATTTTAATAGCCAAACCATTGGCGATGTAATGTTCAATGGCTGGGATTAAGAATAGTACTAAAGGCGTAAGATAAAAGATGCTATAAAAAACATTATATTGACCAAGTTATTTCTGGAAATATAGAAAAAATTCCTAAAACCGCTAATCGCCCTTATTAAATGGTAGATTTTTAATGATGGAATAGATTAGGAAAATAAGGGGTTTTTGCAAATGAAGTTCAAAACAATTAGTAGACGCATTGTTTTTTCCTTTAGCATTGTGATTGCAATCGTGATGGGATACATTGTTTACAATTACTTTGCCATCAAGCAAAGCAATGATGCGACAGAGCAAATTGTACAGCAAGAATTACAACTATTAATCATCGATTACGAGCAGGCACAGTCCATTGATTTAAGAATAGCGGCAGCTAGAGGCTATGTGCTTTCTGGTAGAGAAAAGTATAAAGAGATATTTCAGGATAATGTTGCAAAGGAACTAAGCAACGAAGAAAAACGATCAGCATTATCTTCCTCAGGCGAATTCGGACAATTTGCGGAGATGTCTAAAGAATGGAACCGTTATATTGAACAAGAGGTATTTGCGGTATATGACCAAGGGAACACCAATCTGGCTACTCAAAACCTCACAAAAATGGATGACACAGCCACGTCTATTCGTGAAGGCTACGAAGGCTTAGCTGAGCAACGAAAACTAGCCATTAATGAAGTAGGGAAAGACAGTGTTGCCGCTGGGGAACAGAAACAGCGAATTGCCATTATCGTAGGTGTGGTGATTGTTCTTCTAGCAGTGATAATTGAGCTATTAAGTGCTCGTGGTATTTCAAGACCAATCGTGACGTTAACCAAGCGTATGCAACAAATGACCAATGGCGATTTAAGTGAGCCCCCTTTACCTATTCAATCAAAGGATGAAGTGGGCCAGTTGATGGAAGCGACCAACACAATGGCAGATATTTTAAATCGACTCTTGAAACATATTCAAACAGTGTCGGATGAGGTAGCGGCTCATAGTGAGGAGCTTTTGCAGTCAACCACAGAGGTAAAAACAGGTACAGAACAAGTTGCCCATACTGTAACAGAAATCGCCAGCGGTACAGAACGACAGGCAAACCATGCAGCAGATGTCGCTTCCTCCATAAACGACTTTGCTGTCAAAGTAACGACTATTCATGACGGCAGTAAAGACGTTCAACTATATTCGCAGGAAGTCAAAGCTTTAACAGAAGAAGGTAGAGATGCAATGACCTCTTCCACAAAGCAAATGGAAGCGATTCAGCAGATGGTAAAGAACGCGGTGGATCAGGTAACTGGTTTCAGTAAACAAACACAAGAAATTTCTAAGCTTGTAGCGGTCATTCAAAATATTGCGGCACAGACAAATTTATTAGCACTGAACGCAGCGATTGAAGCAGCCCGAGCTGGGGAACAAGGAAAGGGCTTTGCGGTGGTAGCCGACGAGGTTCGCACATTAGCCGAGCAGGTGGCCTTCTCCGTTGATGATATTACAGCCATTGTAGGAGCCATTCAGGATGATTCGAGGACAGTGACCTCCTCATTAGAGCAAGGCTATGGGGAAGTAGAAAAAGGCACAGCGCAAATTGCCACGACCAATACAACATTCTATCGTATTGCAGATGCGATCGATGCCATTGCAGCAAGCATTGATGGGATGTCATCAGATTTGCACGGGGTAGTTCACTATACTGTTACGATTCACCAATCTGTCGATGATATTGCGGCTGTCTCTGAACAGTCAGCGGCAGGCATTCAGGAAACATCGGCGACCATTGAACAGGCTGCAAGCTCTATGGAGGAAATTAAACATAGTGCCGAGCATTTAGCAGAAATGGCCGAACAATTAAATGGCCTCATTCGTCGATTCAAACTATAGAAAATTGTGCTTGATTTCAAACTTCCAACACATTTACGCTGTATACTATTGCATTGGAAGGTGGAATCATTTTGAGAAAATATTTACTTTTATTATTGATGAGTACTTTATTCATGGCACCCGTTGCCTACGCCCATACGATGGATAAAAGTACACTATTCACGGATGTCCCTGAAACAGCCGCCAATATTCAGGACATTATGGTACTACACAGTATTGGGCTTCTTGGGTACAATGGCAAAGATATGGCCTTAAACCCAACAGACAATCTCTCACGCAAGGACTTTGCAGGCTGGGTAGGTGGCTTTTTCGGCCTTGACGGAGCAACAGTGGATGAGCTAGCACAAGCAGCTCAAAAAGAGGATTACGTGTCTTCTCTAGAGGGAGATATTACGTACAAGGAAATAAATACAGCACTTTTTCATCATAAACTTGAGCTAACCAATCCTGACGCAACCATGTCGAAAGAAGAATACATTGCATTCTTAACAGAGCACCTTACATTTGATATGGGCGGACATACGCTTATTCAAATGGGCGGCTTTGCAGAAGGACCAACGGGTACGATTGAAGACGTTGTCACAGGTGACCAAACAGGAATCATCATCGACGGTAAAACATACATGCTGTCAGGACACCCTCGCATCTTTGCCGATTCAACAGATGCCAAAAGCTGGGTAGGGCAACAGCTAGAACGTTCTATTTTTACAACAGCAGCGGATCACCATTCTGGTCATGACGGTGGGCAAGAGGAAAGCCACGGGGATCATGCAGAAGGCCATGGCGATAGCCACGAGCATGAAACATCCGCCTCGAATGAAGCAACACTACAATATGTACAAATTAGCACTGCACAAGTGGTGAAAGAGGATGCCAAAGAAATGGAGTCTTCGAACGCTACACCAAGAGAAGAGCAACAAGCAGCCGCAGCAGATGACACAACATCCAACTCAAACACAGTATGGATGATCGCCATCCTAGCAGCCTTAGCCGCTATTTTTGTTATTGTATTTGTGAAACGCAAGAAATAATGTAAATGAAATAAACCAGCAATGACCGGGGGGATTCGGTTGTTGTTGGTTTTTTTGCATTTTTCCCCACTTTCATTAAACCGTCAAACATTCCAAATAAACGCCTGCATATTCCAGCAATTTTACACAAAATTGAATAAGCACAAGCATGTTCGGTATATAAATAGGGTACGAACATTTTTTGGTTAGGAGTGTGTAAATGGCTGTACTTGTGGTGAAGAGGAGTATTATGCATCGTTATCAAAGTATCGGGCAGGCGATTGAAGAGGCGGCGCCTGGGGATATGATTGAAATTCGGGATGGGATTTATGAGGAAAGCTTGGATATTGCCAAGCGTCTGACGTTGTATGGGGTTGGCAATGTGACCATCAAGGGTGGCGTATTTATTCGCTATCAAACACCTGTCGCGATGCGTAATTTACGGTTCCGGCAAGGGCAGGGGCTGTATGTGAAAGGCGATTTACAGCTTGAGAATTGTGTGATTGAGGAGCAATTGATTCGAACGCAGATGATGGTGAGCTATGGTAGTTTGCTGATGAAAAATTGTGCAGTGCTTGCAACGCCACTGAATCATTTTGGTTTGCGTGTGGCGAATGGCTCTAGTGTTATTCTAGTCGACACGACATTTGAGCATCATAGGAAGGCACAGATTATCGCTCAAAACTGTGAGCTAAGCCTGACGAATTGTATGCTGTTGGAAGGGAAGAAGCATGGTATTTTTGCGATTCGTCATGTCAAGCTGACAATGGAGGACTGTGAAATTCATGGGCATGATAAGGCACAAGTAATGGCTGCGTCAAGTGAGATGACGATGACCAATTGTTTAGTTCACCAAGGGCAAGGGGTAGGCATCCAATTGTTTGATAGCACGACTTTCAGGATGGATGGCTGTAAAATAAAAGAGCATCTTGATACGAATATGGTGGTTCATCGCAGTGAACTAATGGTATCTGATTCTATTTTTTCAGATGGTCAAAGTCATGGGCTGTATCTTGGAGAAAAAACCGAAGCCAAGTTCTATGATTGTCAAGTTTCTCGGCATGTCAAGGCACAGGTGTTGATTGAAAATAGCAAGGTGGAATTTCATACATGTCATGTTCGTAATGGCATGGCTGTCGGGCTTACCATTGTGGATGAGGCAAATGTTTCGATGAACCAATGTAAAATTCAAAACCATCAGCAATTTCATATTATTGTTGATGCTAGTGGATTAAAGCTACAGCAATCGATTATTCAATTTGGGCAATCAGGTGGTGTTTATGGTAATGAACATGCCAAAATTATGATGCATCATACAACGATTCGAGAGCTGCAAAGCCACCATATCTATATCAACAATGCCCGATTATTTACACACTATTGCACCTTTGAACAAATGGAAGCAAACGGAATCACGTGCATTGATGCAATTTTTGAGATAGCTAATAGCTATTTTAAAGATGATCAAGAAAGCCCTTATGCCATGATTTGGTCAGATCAATCAATGGGGCGTATTGAAAATTGTAGGGTGGATAAGGCGGCTAGACCATTTTTAGCGTTGTCCAATAAATCATTATTGGAAATGCGTCATACAGATATAGCTGCAGTAAAGGCTCCAGCGGTGGTCCAGGAAAACAGCCAATTATTTGTGCAAGGACATGTACAGTCAGCGACATGGCAGAAGGATACAGCATCAAAGGTTTCCCAAATTGAGGACATGAAAATAGAAATAGTGAAACATGATATTAAAAAAATAATATAAAAGCCGATTATACAAATAAGACAAGTAGTTTCAATTTTGAAATTACTTTTTTTATGGATTTGTGTATTGATATTTTATATATGTGAAAAATGGGTAAAGGAATACGTTTGGGCTGTAAATTAATTATAATTTGTGCAAAAAAATCTATAATTCGACAAAATGCAAGAATATTTTTATAATGGTATAGATGTCTTGTTGCAATTACTGCAATATTTTGAAATATTCCACAGGAAAACTTATACAATCTTTGTATAAGTTATAACAAACATAATAAAAGTTTTTACTTAATGTAAAAAAAATATTAAATAAATGTAGATAATAGATTGATTATTTTCCATGTTTAAACCTATAATTAGTAAAAATGGTTCACGAAATAAGATAAAAATTCGCTAAATATGAAATGGGAGTAATGATTTTACAATAATAAAAAGAGAGAGTATTGGGGTGATATGAGTATGTTTGGGCTGACAAAAGAAGAAATTATGTTAATGCTTGAGGAGATGGAATTAGCAGAGAAGCAAAAGAATGTGATTGCTGATATCTTACATCTAAATAATATGCGAATCGAACAACAACTCGCATTAATGATCCATTTAATCATAGATGAGCGCGAACGAAATATTTCCAACAATACATATCTAAACTAAAAAAATGTCGAAAAATCACAGGTGTTATGTTTGCAACGCCTGTGATTTTTTTGTCAGCCATTTTTATAATTTTTTTGTGAAGCAAATGATACGATTGGCTTCTGTAAAACCGAGCTGAAGATGAACCCTTAGGCTTTCATCATTGTCCCATACACAGTCACTGGCAAACTCTAGACAGCCCCTATGCTTTGCCCATTGCTCACATTTCTCCACAAGCAGTCTTGCATAGCCCTGCTGGCGATAGTCCTCCCTCACAAAAAGGCCTTCTAAATAGCCGACTGGACTCGAGTCGGTACCTTCTACATAATCTGTTCTTAACTGGCATTGGGCAAATCCAACTGCTTTGTCATCATCAAAGGCAAGGAAAATAGCTGCGTTTTCTTCCTTTAGCAGCTGTGTCATCTCTTCAGTAAATTCCTCTAGTGTATGATTGGGCCAGAGCAGTAAGGCTAATGAGGCAGCAGCATGAGCGTCCCTATGCTTTGCTTGTTGTATCATAAAATCTTCCTCCTTTGTAAAAAATGAAACAAATTGTTTTGAAGTACGTACAAACTAGTAAGCGTTTTTATTTTAAAGCTCTAATTTTTATTTTAACAATCTTACTTGAAGAGGGGAATCCAATCATGTCACTCTTACAAACGTTAATTGAACAAGCGAAAAAGCCAAATGGATGGATTGGCTCAACGATGCTACAAATTATGAATTTTGCCCATCGTGGTATGAATGCATGGTTCATTAGGCAAGGAGCTATCAATGACGGTGATCGTGTATTAGACATAGGTTGTGGTGGTGGGAAAACGCTCCAAATTTTATCCAAATTGAATCCAAATGGTATAATATATGGGATAGATTTTTCCACACAGGCAGTGAAGGAATCAATCAAATTGAATAAAGCAAATGTTGCCAGTGGTAGGGTCTTTGTGAAAGAAGCAAGCGTTTCAAACATTCCATACGATGATCAGTTTTTTGATGCGATTACCGCCTTTCAAACGCACTATTTTTGGCCATCCTTGGAGCAGGATGTAGAGGAAGTATGGCGGGTTCTGAAAAACGGTGGGAAATTTATTATCATAGCAGAGCTCTACAAGATGAACTATCATATGAAAGCCTATCAAACACCTGAGGCAACGAAGCAACTATTAGAACGTATCGGTTTTCAAACCGTTTATGTCACGGAAAAATCAAGTAAAGGATGGCTTTGCATTACAGCTATTAAGTAAAGGATACATAAAATGGAGGGTATAAAAATGAAAAGATGTGATTGGGTCAAGCTAGATGAGCCTTTATATGTGGAATACCATGACAAGGAGTGGGGTGTACCGGTCTATGATGACCAGCATTTATTCGAGATGCTTTGCTTGGAGGGGGCACAGGCTGGCTTGAGCTGGTGGACGATTCTCCAAAAGCGTGAAGGCTATCGTGAGGCATTTGACCAATTCGATGTGGAAAAAATTATCCATTATACAGCAGACAAGCTAGAGGAATTGCAGCAAGACACACGGATTGTACGCAATAAATTAAAAATAGCTAGCGTGGTGACAAATGCTAAAGCATATCTCCAAATACAGGAAAAGCATGGCTCATTCTCAGATTATATTTGGGGCTTTGTAGATCACAAACCAGTTATGAATGAGTGGGCATCCATCAAAGAGGTGCCTGTGACGACAGAAGTTAGTGATCGTATGAGCAAGCAATTGAAGAAAGATGGCTTTAAATTTATCGGTAGTACAATATGTTATTCCTTTATGCAGGCAGTGGGCATGGTAAACGACCATACAACGGATTGCTGCTGTCGACAAAAGGAGCTAGCGGATGGCAATTGAACAAATTCGGGCTCAATTAGCCAAGCAGGCCACGATTTTTCAAACGGGTGGTATTCGACCCACGCATGATTTATTGGAAAGCTGGATTGGCTATGTTGGCTGGTCCTTACCAGAAGAACAGCCACCATCTGGCTATCAGCCGCTCGCTACGTTCTTTCTAAAAGACCTACCCTACGTACCGATGGCATTAAAGCCTTTTCAATTAGTCACAGTCTTTGTCGATGAACGTCTATTAGATCATCTCATGGAGGATGATCTTTGTTCTTATTTTGATATTAGAACGTACACCACTTTGGAAGGCTTGGTGAAGCGCGAATGGCAGCATAAACAAATTCGCGCGTTTCCACTCCTACCGCAACATATTACAAATGACTATCCAACATGGGATGGGGGCGGTATTCCTGCTCAATTGGAGGAAGATATTCTGACATTGGAGCATGAAGAACAGCTCGACTATTTTGAGGATATCGTGGAAGACCTCTATCCGTTCCATAAAATTGGTGGCTATCCAAGCTTTTGTCAAAGTGGCGTTGATTTTGGTGACGATGCGCCATTTGTCCTTCAAATTGCCTCCGATGCAAAAGCACGTTTGAACATTGTGGATCATGGCAATTTTTATTTTTTCTACAATCCAACAAACCAGACTTGGCATGTCTATTGTGATTTCTACTAAAGGGTGGAGGGCTTGTCTCTTTCATGAATTGTTATCATGATGAATCGATAAATCAGGTATAAGCCAACGTATGCGCCTGTAATCAGAAAGACAGGGTTTAAGAACACAGCATGAATCGTTGTCATAAAGACCACATCCTCAAGAATAATGTTCGTTATAGCTGTAGCGGCAATCGTGCTAAACAGAATAGCAGCAATGACGCCTAGTATGTTGAAAAGAAATCGAAAGCTAGCCCATTTGTGCTGAAGATACACCATAAGGCTGGGGATGCCAATCGTGGCAGTCAGCATGAAAAATGTCATAATATCACATCCTTTCTTTCAGATTGCCCTTGTTCGTTCATGCATAAACATAGAAAAAGATAGGAGGGAAACCGATTGCGAAAGCAAGAAGGAGAGTTAAAAAGCACAAGGAAGGTGAGAAAAGTGGAGCATAAAACGGTGGTCAAAAATGGCATTGGCTTTGGTTCGGTTTTAGCGATTACGATCTCATGGAGTGTGCATCACTCCATCATTTGGGCAATTATCCACGGCTGTTTTAGCTGGCTGTATGTTATTTACTATGCCATCATGCGCTAAGCCTGTAGGTCAACCTATCAACTAAAATGTTGTTTGAATAAAAATAACATTGGGTACATAAAAACAAAGCGTTCATAATTTTTAATGAGCAAGCATAAATAACAAAGTGCTCTTTTTCCAAAGTACCAATCGTATGAACGTAGAAGAAAGGTTGATAGAATGACACATCAAGTAACGGCTTTAAGTAATGTTAATGGTAATGCTACAGGCGTGGAAGGTATATTACAAAATGTAGCATTTATTTTATCGACGTTTACGATTCCTTGTCCGCTCCGCGAATATGTGACAAGGTCTGATATTCGTAAACCCTTCCAGCGTATGAAGAAAATAAACACAAAACGCCTCATTGAATGTATCCAACGTTTTGAGCCACGAGCTGTCGTAGTGGATGTTGATTATCTTGGCGATGTGAATAGAGGAAAATTAGAGCCCATTGTCAAAGTCATTGTCAATGAATAGCTGAAAAAATATGAATTCTGCCAGGTATGGTTTCACGAACCTGGCAGAAGATTAAATGTGCTTATAGTGGTAGGATTATGGTATATGAATTGGTGTCAAGTAGGATAATGGAACAGTTACGCGTTTCTAATGGCAATAATTTGCTGGCAATCAATGATAAGTGGTGTTGCTGCTGCTGCATCTACCTCTAAGAATGTAGCACAGCAAGTTTTAGGATCTAAGCTGATGAAGAAAATTCCTGCAAAGCTACCGCCACCTGCTAAAATAACATCTACCAAAGTGCCAGGAGATAAGCATCTTAATTGATGACAAATACAGCCTTTACACTTGTGATCTTTGGAATAATCCATCTCGTAGTAGTACTCTTCCTCCTCTTTTTTGCAAGAGCAAGAATCCTCCCTATGTTCCCATTTACAATGGTCATCCTTTTCATGACACTTACATCGCAGGTGTTTCTGTTCCCATTTGCAATGCTCATGCTTCTGTTTGCATTTGCATTCTTCTTGTTTGTGTTCACATTTTTTTTCTAAATGACAATAGCATTTTACATATTGTTCACAGCACTTTTCTTTTTTATGATTCCAATTCATATATTGACTAAATCTACTATCCTGCATCTTTTAATCTCCCTTTTTGTTAGTTTTTTAGTAATGGTAGCGCTAACCTTTACATTTCTAATCTATGAAGCCACAAACAAAACTTCTTGGTAATTTGCCCTCTGTACAAGAAGAAAATTATTTTTTACTAATTAAAGAGAGAAATAGCCATACATAGCTGTGAGAATAATAACAATTTCAGGGCAAAAGATTGCTAGACCTCCGCCTGTAAATTTCATGGAGAAATGGAGCGAATGTATGAAAAGTGTTCTGCAAATCTTCTTTTTATTCATGTGCTTACTGGTTGTGATTTCATTGTGGAAGGCACAAAAGGAGCCTTCTATTATAGCCCCGAGCCCTGAAAGAGCAACTCCCTATGCAGAGGAGCTTGGCGAAAAATTACAAGCTACGAATTTTACAAAACAAGTGTTACAGGCCATACGAGCGGCAGGCTACTCACCTGATAGTACAGTCGGTTATCTAATAGACTCTCCAGCGCATCAAGTCATCACTATTCAATTACACGATGGGGAAGAAATTGATGTAAGTACAGAAAGTGAAATTCAATCGATTATCGATGAGCTGGCCCAAAAGAATAATATGCATCTATTTATGGTCGATGTTCAACTAATAGAGCTTGAATAGTCGAGGGAAGGCACTGTGATCTGTGACTTTTTACATATAAAGGGAATTGTAATATAATGATAAAGAGGTGAGAGAAATGAAAATATTACTATTAGGCGCGAGTGGACGTGTCGGCAGCCAGTTGGTGGAACTAGCAATAAAGGATCAGCATGAGGTCACCCTTTTAGTTCGAAATCCTGATAAATTACCGCACCATCACCAACAGCTGTGTGTAATAAAAGGTGATGTTTTAAACAAGCAGGATATCGAGCAGGCAATGCATCATGTCGATGTGGTGGTGAGTGCATTAAATACAGATGGAGGCACTACATTATCGGCTAGCTTACCATTGATTCTTGAAGCGATGACAAAGCAACAGGTGACAAGAATCATTACGATTGGAACAGCTGGGATCTTACAAAGTCGTGTAACGCCGACTCTTCTTCGCTACCAATCAACGGAATCGAAACGAAAATCGACCTTTGCTGCACAGGAGCACCAGCGTGTATTCGAACAGTTACAGCAATCTGCTATGGATTGGACAATTGTTTGTCCTACTTATTTACCTGATGGACCCTGGACAGGAAACTATCGAGCAGAACGCAACTTCTTGCCAGAGGGAGGTAGCGAAATTTCTGTAGCGGATACAGCAGATTTTGCCTATCAACAAATCTTTAGCGAGGAATTCATGAAAACACGTGTCGGACTTGCCTACTAGAAAAGGGGAGATACGGTGAAATATATTCTTGCCATCATCGGGATGGTAATCATTTTCGCTGGGTGTGCCTTTCTCAGTATAACCATTGAAGAAGCGCCTGTTAGAAATGTGATGCTGAAAGTCTATGGAGGTATCATTGTTTTCATCGGGTCATTCTACCTCAAAAAAATTGCGAAATTTGGTAAGCAATAATCACTTTTACACAAGGATAGTCTAAATGGACTTAACGTTTTAACCTTTTTTTACCCTAAATCGTCCAAATGATAGCTATTTTAGTGAAAAAATATACTGTTATTTTCCTTTTTATAGAAGGTTTGCTATACTTTATGTCGAATATATCTATTGAAGAGGTGATTGTATGGACAAGGAGATATCAAATAACTATCAATATCCTAAACACCTAACAAGCCTTGATGGAATCGAAACGACAGAATTATATGTCATCAAGATAACAAAGGAACAAGTGGATAGGTTGATTGAGGATATCGATCAAACATTAAAGACGTCGACATGACGTCTTTTTTCATGCCAAAAAGGCCACCTTCCAAGGAAAGTGACCTCAAAACAGGAGAGCTGTGGAAAGGCTAGATTTGCTTTACACTACTATTTGTATGTAAAAGTAATCTTGTTAGCTAGCCATTTGCCTGAAAGATAGATGAAATTTACTCGATTTTCTAGCATCGCAGTTCACCATCCAAATATGTACTACCTTAGTTCTTCTGACAGGAAAAGGAGTAATTCAAAGCCAGATAATCGCGTATGATAGTAGGCTGTCCGCCATTTTCAAGACATAGCTTACTGGCAATTTTAATTTCCTTCTGATTATAGTGAGATTGTGCCCCAATCAAAAATATGCCTGACAGTATCAATAATGTCGCGATGCCCAACACATATTTTGTAACCCTTTTCACTCATCTTACCCCCCATTTCGATACGTCTACCCTATTGTCTAACATATGTTGAAGCATGAAAGCATTATGTTTAATTGGCAATTTGTATACAAAAGGGGTGTTTTAGAAATGAAGGATCTGGATTTAGAGAGCATATGAGAGAGGGAAATCACCGTGGAGGACGCCACAGAGGCATGGAAGGAGCGCTACAGCGAGGAGCAAAAGGCAAAGCGATTTCATTTTTGAAATGCTGCATGTGAAGCGGGCTATCATTAATCAGCAATTAGAACAGCCAGAATTTCAATCCATTCAGCAAATTTTAGTCGATTAGATGCAATCGATATGGTTATCCAAGAATTTAGCCAGTTGTTTGATATTCAAGAAAGTGTAACCAACGACAGTCTACAAGAGGAAGATAACACACATGAAACAAAATTATATAGATGAGGTATTTTATCAGTACGATGCCCTATTAGAGGATGTCCTGTCCTCCATTGCCGAAAATGGTATGCCTGCTATTTCTGTGTCTCGATCATCAGGAAAGCTGTTGACGATGCTTGTATCGATTACTAGGTCAAAGGCTATTTTAGAAATTGGGCTGGCGAGAGGAATGGAAGGGGAAGGCAAAGTGACCTCCCTAGAGTCAAAGGAAAAATATGCACAGCTGGCAGCCAAGAATTTTTGCCAAGGCAGGCTTTGCTGAGCAGGTAACGTATAACAGATCCTACATTGGAAAGCCTTGAAAAGCTTGTGGCAACAGGACAGTGTTTTGATTTCTTTTTCATTGATGCTGATAAGGATAACTATGAAAATTATTTAGTTTATGGCAACACCCAAGCGCCATTGGGGATGGCATGACGGTTTCAAAAGTTAAAAAATAATGCATATCAGAAATTAACTATTAATGGTAAAATATTGTTAACAAACAATAAGGGAGAGATGCTTTTGAAGCAAGCACTAGTGGTCATTGATGCACAGCAAGAATTAATCGAGGGAAATCAGGATGAACAAGCCGTCTATCGAAAGGATGAATTGCTTAAAACCATCAATGCCGTTATTCAAAAAGCTATTGAGGCAGAGGCACAGATTATCTTTGTGCGTGATCAGGATGTAGCTGGTGGAGAAGGGGAAGGCTTTCAGGTACATCAAGCGATCCAAGTACCGACTACCGCTGTTTATTTTGATAAACTGGCTACCAACGCTTTTTATAAGACAGGCTTACTCGATTATTTACAGGCCAATAAGGTAGAGCATTTGGTGATAATGGGCTGCAAAACCGAGCATTGTGTGGATACAGCAGTTAGAGCAGCAACTATACAGGGCTTTGATGTCACTTTGGTGGGAGAAGGCCATTCAACAAATGGTTCCGACTACTTATCACCAGAAGATACGGTTGCACACCATAATGACATCCTGCACGGCCATTATAATGTGGATCATTTCTCACTTGTACGAAACGCCGACGAAGCATTATTTGAACCCACACACAATAGTTATCGCTAATTATAAAATGACCAAGAATAGAGGTTCTTGGTCATTTTTACATATAGAAGTGATTGAGCAACCAACCTATAACAGTACTCAAGATACCAACTACTATCAAGACCAGCCCATGGGTTGGTGCTTGATAATCCTTTTTAAGTACGATGCCCATACAAATTGCCATAAGCCCACAAAAAGCTTGGAATAGGAGAAGGGCAGCTACCACATTGACCCAACCGATGATTAAAAGTAATCGCTTACTATTATTTTCATGTACCATTTATTGTTCTCCCTCGTCATTTCTATGTAAAAAAAGTACCATACCTAACACGCCTAGTAGTAGGATTGAAAAAATAATAGACATTATCGCTTGATAGACAATGGCAGTTATAGCTAAAAACAGTAAAATAATCAGTATGATGAGACGCAGTAGGAATTTTGTTTTTTTACGAATGGCGAAAAAATCCTGTAGAATAATGAGTAAAAAGCTCACCCCAAATAGGAGAGCATATTCAAGAACGAATAGAGGATGCTTAGTTGTTACATCCCCATCATGAAAGTATTTTAAAATAATTATAGGAATGAGTATGTATTTTAAATACTTGTACCACTGGAAAAGTCGATCCATGTTGCTGCCTCCAGCTCAATAGACTATTCTTACAAATATTGTAACGAAAATTATGATGCGACACAATGATCTTTTATTTTCATAGGGCCACTGTGCTAGCAGTGACCCTAAGTATCAAGTCAGGAGGTGTAAGGCTAAAATTAGCTTTACACTATTATATGTATGTGAAAGTAGCTTTAAAAGCTAGTTATCTGCCTGTTCGATAGATTATTTTTTGAAAGGCGACTAAATGGGGCACCAATTGTCGGATGGAGGGCTACTATTCCTGCTAAAGTAATGATAAGGAAGGTGATAGAAGTGGATTCTTTAACAAGGTTGAATGAGGCGATTGCGTATATCGAGGCCAATCTAACAGAGGAAATTGATGTGCAAGAAGCTGCGAGATTAGCTTATTGCTCGGAATATCATTTTAAACGTATGTTTTCCTTTCTGGCAGGCATCTCGCTGTCTGAGTATATTCGTCGTAGGCGTCTAACGCTTGCCGCACTGGAATTATCAGATTCATCGATGAGAATTCTCGATATCGCGATTCGTTATGGCTATCGCTCTGCAGATGCATTTACAAGAGCCTTTCAGCAAATGCATGGCATCACACCATCGGAGGCGAGGCAAAATGGTCAGCACCTAAAAGCGTTTCCACGAATGACCTTCCAACTTACCATACAAGGAGGTTGTGAAATGAATTACCGACTCGAACAAAAAGAAGCGTTTCACATCGTTGGTCTCATGAAAAGAGTACCCATCGTTTTTCAAGGAGAAAATCAAGCGATAACTGAAATGGCACGTTCATTAACAATGGAGGATATTGGGCACCTAAAAAAGCTATCGAATGTAGAACCAATTGGAATTATCCAAGCCTCCACTAACTTTTCCGAGAGCAGAATGGAGGAAAAGGGCGAACTTGATCATTATATCGGCGTAGCCACAACCGAAACGTCTCACTATTTTTCACAGTTGGATGTACCCGCTTGTACATGGGCTGTCTTTGAAGCAGTTGGACCATTCCCACAAACACTGCAGGAAACATGGGGGCGCATTTATGCGGAGTGGTTCCCATCATCTGGCTATGAACAGGTTGCTGGTCCAGAAATCGTGCGTCATACAAGCACGGATTTTTCCTCACCAACTTTTACAAGTGAAATCTGGATACCACTTCAGAAAAAGAAGCCTCTTGCATAATGCGAGAGGCTTTTACTGTATTTTCGTTCCATTGGGCAGCTGCTGATCAGGCGTTAACAGGATTACATCTCCCTCCACAGGTACACCACCAATCACTAATACCTCTGACTTAAAACCCGCAACGCGACGTGGTGGGAAATTAACAATCGCCACTACTTGCTTCCCAATAATGACTTCGGGTGTATAACGCTTCGTAATTTGTGCAGAAGACTGTTTAATGCCCAGCTCTTCACCAAAATCAATTTTCATTTTAATCGCAGGAACCCGAGCCTTTGGCAGTTCCTCCGCCTCTAAAACCGTGCCAATTCGTATATCAAGTGCTGTAAAATCTTCTATTGTCGCCATCACTGTACTCCTTAAGCTTTTATGACAATGTTAGCATTTAATAGAAAAAAATACAAAAAAAGAAGAGCACATTGCGTGCCCTTCTCTCGTTAACGACGATGCTCTACCAGGTCAATCGCACCTAACACAATGTGTGCTAAGCCAAAGCCAAAAATCGTATTGGCCACCATTTTGTTAGAGCCATGTTTTTGCTTCATTGCATAGCCTGCCGCCGTAACAGCTGACCCAAGTATAGTGGGGATTAAACCTTCACGAATTCCATTCATAAATTGATCCCTCCGTCGTATGATTCGGCGTGAGTTTCACACCATACTTACTATGAACGTTTGGTGCGGATACTATACTAGGCATCAACCGTATCAATCATAAAAGCAGTGATTTCCGTTTGATCTGCATTTGTATAGGCCTTGCAAAAAAGAACCACAGCACTTTCTTCATCATCAAACCATAAATAGCGGATTTCTGTTGTAAAGCAACTTTGGTCATCCATTTCATACACATCAATAGCAACGGAAGCTTCATCCAGCGGCCATGTTAAGGTACCTTGCAAGGCGAAAATCTCCTGCAGAAAAATAGCAGTATCCTCTGTTAATATCTTCTCTTGTTGAAGTTTCTCATATCTATTATGTACTAAATCATCTAAGGTCATTTTCGTTAATGCACTTATTTTGTCTTTCATTTGCATAGCCTCCCTCTTTATAGTTATTTTACTGGAAAAGGAAAAATTTTGTATAGGTAAATAGGGGTTTATTGAAACGAAAAAGAGCGGTTAGCCGTATAATAAACGAAGGGGGCTGAAAATGAAGTATATAGGCATTGGCACCATCTTGTCCATTCTAGGTGTGATATGCTCCATTCTCATATGGGGTACAGAGAGTAGCCAACAATCAGAATAAGCATTGTATTAAACCATTGATTTGAATGAGCAATCCAATCTAAGCGACCCTATCCATCAAAATAAGCGTTGTATCCGTCAGATTAGACATTGTATCCGTCAAAAATAGAATTCTATCCGTCACATTTAGAATTCTATCCATCAATCATTACATATAAAAATCATAAAAAATGTCACATCTACCCTAGGTGTGGCTTTTTTTGTTGCATTTAATAGAGAGGAGTACATTTGCAATAGAGAGGTGGTACTATGCAATTAACAGATGGTACACAGATATTTGACACGGACATCATTGATGAGGCTGCTAAAAAAAGGGAGCGTGATGAGCAGGAGCGGGAGATGCTCAACGCTTTTGCCCGCTATGCTTATCTACGATATAAGCAAATACGAGACAAAGTAAATCCGCGAAAATGTAAATATATGTATATTAATCGGGTGCGTCAGCAATTAGCATTACCTGCTAGACTACAGCGTGTTTGCAAGCTGCTAACGATGACAGAAGAGGAAGTTCTCTACATTGTAGAATTTGTGCGGAAGTATTTGAAATACGTTAAATAAGCCTCATCTTCATAGATGGGGTTTTTTTACATAATTTCTAGGGAGAATTGTTTCTCAACACCCGCTTCATATAGTATGATGAACGTGTATAAAGGAGTGAGCGTAGTTGAGATTGATTAAATTTCTAGTGGTAATTGCTATATTCGTTGGTGTAGTGGGGTATGGTGTGCTACATTTCGGCACAAAATTCGCCTCTGAAAAAATTGTAGATACCTTGTCGACAGAATTAGAAAATAGCGGACAAAAGGAAAACATCAAAAGTACCATTGAAAATGACCCACAATTAAAAGCCTATATGGAAGAGGCGAAAACGGTCGATAGCAGTACATTACCGTTTACGACAAAAGAAGAGGCAACGAAAGTCCTAATTCAAAAAGTGGGCATTACCGATTTGAACGACATGCGTGTTAAATTGCAGGACGGCTCGATGACGCAGGAAGAAGCTCTGCAAATGGTGGAAGGCAAA
Organism: Lysinibacillus sp. BSL11; assembly: GCF_052928325.1. Lineage (NCBI taxonomy): Bacteria > Bacillati > Bacillota > Bacilli > Caryophanales > Bacillaceae > Lysinibacillus > Lysinibacillus sp. BSL11. The sequence continues at coordinate 170,004 of NZ_JAVGCX010000009.1, forward strand.
TTATCCGATGAAGAGATTGCCGCTTTAAAAGTCATCGTCTATAAAGAGCTTTATGAATAAAAAAGCAGAAGCAATTGTTTGTTTCTGCTGCTTTCATTACCCTTACAGATCATGATTATATTTCCATCTAAATCTTGAAGTAGGCAAAGTCATCAAAACGTTCTATAGCATGAATTGGAATGCCTTTGTCTTAATAGGAATTCGCTAAAAAATTCATTTCATCTGCTTAAAAGGGCATGCTTCATGGCATGTTCTTTTTTTTTATGTCCCATTTTTAAAAATTTTCTTTATATAGTTAGAAAGGACATTAGATGGAAAGAGGGAGCGTAATGATTTATCGAGTAGCCAAAAAGGAGAATTTTGTGGTTTTGGATAAAGGATTTTTAAATGATGAGCAATTAAGCTGGAAAGCAAAGGGTCTGCTTGCCTATATGCTGTCTTTGCCAGATGATTGGTCATTTAGTCTTGCAGATTTAGCAATACGTAGTAAATGTGGGCGGGAAGCGACAGCCAAAATTTTGGATGAACTCATAGAGGCGGGCTATCTTCAAAAAGTACAGGAACGAGGAAAAGACGGCAAGTTCGGTAGGGTAGAATTTTTCGTCTATGAAGCATCAAAACGTGCTGCTATACCGTCAACGGGAAATTCGTCAACGGTCGTACCATCGACGGAAAAGCCCACACTACTAAATAATAATTTACTAAATAATCAATTACTAAAAGATAAAGATGATAAGGAGTCTACTAACACTGCCTACCACTTTTATGTGCAACAAGGCTTTGGCAAACAAACAGCCTATATTGCTAGTAAAATTCGTCATTGGCTCACTATTTTTTCAGAGGACATGGTCATCTATGCGATGAAGCTAGCGGTGGAGCATAATGTTTTACGCTGGCGGTATGTAGAAAGCATCTTACAAAATTGGTGCCATCAGAACATAAAGAGTCTTGCTGATATTGCTATCGACCAGCAGCGTTTTCAAGCCCGCAAGCAGCAAGTGTTATCACATTCTAAAGCCAGACGACAGGAAATCATTCCGCAGTGGTTTCAGCAGCGTGGCGATCAGGAACCAAAATCTCAGTCAACAATTGATTTTGCAGCAGAACGACAAAAAATATTAGCCCTCTTACGGAGTGAATAAATTCTCCACATACCATAAAGGTTTAATCGATGAAAAGTCATCATGGTCCTGTAAAATCATGTAAATTATTTCCAACGCATCGTCAAAGGAGCGTGGGTCATAGTGACGAGTCCAAGCAATGGTTGAAAAGACAGTCATGGCTGCATAGAGAGCATATAACCGCCAAAACATATCGTCTGGTGCAGATGAAAAATAGCCATCAATCTGCCCAATACAATAGGGGATACTTTGTCGTCTACTAAACAAGGCAAGATTATAAAAGTCATGATAAGGATCACCCACATCATAGCCATTAAAATCTATCACCCCATTGTAAGTATGTCCTTTACAAATAATGTGACCGAGATGAAAATCATCATGAAGCAGGGTGATGGGGCGTTGCTTTAACAGTGGTAAGTGCGTTTCAATAAAGCGCAATAGTTTAGCTTCTTGTGGAAGTTGATAGGCATCTTGTTGGTATGCCTTCAAATAGCTAGAAAACTTTTTGAGCTGTGTTGTCTCCCAATGAATTATTTGCGGAGGACTCACTTGATGTATTTTTTTCAATTCTTTCCCTGCCGCAAGACCAAGGTGGAATTGCTCAGAGTCAGAAAGTTCCTGAATAATTTCATCTGCTGGTGTTTCTTCTAAAAAGCTAACGACCATTGTGGATACGTTGTATTCCTGAAACAAGTTATAGTCAACGGCTTTATGTGTTCTTACGCCCTGCTTTGCTAACTCTTGGAGCAAGGAAAACTCTACTGCACGTTTGTCATGATGTGCTAGATCTGACAAGCACACCAAATAGCGTGTTTCACCAACTGTTACCAGATATTTGCTATCAGGTGAATAGCCTTTGTTAATTTTCACCAGCTGTGTAAAGCCGTTTAAGCTTGGTAATTGACGAATAATCTCTATTGCCTGCACACTTTCTTTCCTCGCTTTCAATATTTTAGAAGATCTAAAATACTACAGGAAATAATACTTTGTCAATGCTTGGAATCGAGGAAAGCGGTTATAAAATCATAATGAAAAAATAGTAAAAGAGCACAACTAACTAGAAAACACTTTTGTGCGAGCATTTACTAATAGTAAGTGGATGTCCTTGTGATATTCACACTTCATAGCTTCGAGGAAAGAGAGGTGAAACGATCGCAGTAGCCTTGAGCGCGAAAAGAAGCTAATAAGCCTCAAAAGGAACCTCTAATTATCTGTTGCTTACCCTAAAAAAACACAAAAAGACAAAAATAACATAGCGTCAGTCGCTAAAAAATAATAGGAAAGGATGGTGCAATATGAGTTATGTTATTGAAAAACAGATGATGTCAGGGCTACCGAATCTGACGCTAACGGCAGTCAAATACATTGTGGCGCATGAATCAGGTAATGGCAGCAATACAGGTCCAAATGCATTGGAAAACGAAATCGCCTATATGAATCGAAATAAAGCCAATGCCTTTGTTTCTCACTGGGTAGGTGGTGGTGGAAGAATCGTGCAAGTAGCCCCAGTCAATCGCGTGCAATATGGCTGTGGACCAAAGGGAAATCCGTATAGCTATGCCCAGGTGGAACTGGCACGGACTGCTGACAAGGAACAATTTAAAAAGGACTATGCAGCTTATATTTGGCTGTTACGTAAGCTTGCTATAGAGGCAGGTGTTCCAACTGTTTTAGATGGTAGCGGCAACGGCATTAAGTCACATCGATGGATTGCGGAAAATCTAGGAGGCACTACGCACAAAGATCCTTTTGACTATTTAAAAAGTATGGGGATTACAGAAGCACAGTTCCAGCAAGATATTAAAAATGGGCTTGAGGAGGGATTAACAGTGTCACAATATAATGAGCTAAAACAAGAAATAGAGACGTTGAAAAGCTTACTAGCTGAAAAAGCTAGTTTACAAACAAGCAGAGAAGTGGGGGCAGCCCATAAAGAGGCTTGGGAGTGGGCTATTAGCCAAGGCATTATCCGAGGCGACGGAAGTAAGAACATGAATCCAGCAGGCGCCTTAACAAGAGAGCAAATGGCGACCATGCTGAAACGCTATTACGACAAATTTATAGCCAACTAATTGTGCAGGATAAAGCTCCTAGTCATCACGAGCTTTATCCTTTTTCATTAAATAAAGGTTTTTTCAAAATTTTGTCGAATGTAGTAGAAGAGAGGAGGGGTTTTGATGTTAACCAAAATAAGAAAAGTAAAATTTGAACAAGAAAGAAAAAATCCATTATACCAGGTGGTGATGGAATGTCCCGATGGTAAGCAACTCTATGTAAAATTTGATTATACGTATAAAACAAAAAATTTCTGGCCATTAGAAGTGAATTATAATAAAAAGAACTATGGTGCAAAGCTAGCATGGTATACAAATGAAGTCGAGAATATGACAGTGGCTTTATTTCTAGAAACGATTGCTGGTAAAATCAACAAGAAGTATGATTTTAACTTTAGGAAACAATAAAAAAGCAGCACCTTGTAGGAGCATACTGCTTAAGACTTGTCCATTATTTAGTTGAGATATAAACAACCAGTGCTGCCTCATCAAATGTTACATTTGCGCCAAGTGCTTGACTGACAAAGCGTAAAGGCACCATTGTTGTACCTTGATATATTTCAGCAGGATGGCTGAGTGTGATTGTTGATGCAGAACCATTTGTATCAACATAAGCCGTTTTATTCCCCACACCAATCACAATTTTTTTACTGTCCTTTGTTGCCGTTACTTTTTTCGTTGCATTATCATAGCTAACCGTTGCCCCAAGAGATTCAAAGATTGCCTTCATTGGCACTAAGGTTGTGCCATTTTTCATATAAGCGCTAGGCGTATAATTTTGCTTCACGTCATTTAAATAGACAGCAACCTTCGTTAATACAGGTGCTACCGTTGCTTTAGGGGCTGGCGTAGAATAACTTTGACCGCCTGAAGAAGACCCTGCATCATTGCCACCATTGCCATTATGATAATGATAGCCAGAACAAAGCCCTTTAGCCTTTGATTTGTCAGAACAGTTGTGACCGCCATTGCTATCTAAACGCCCTGGATGTGCGCTCGCAATAGAGGCTGTGGTGAAAAATAATGTAAGCATCGCCATCAGTAAAACCAATTTCTTCATATAAATCCTCCAATTCTCAAAATATGTAATTATTATACTATCGAAAAGAGAATTTTGATATGTTTTTATAGGAAATTAGTTTTAAATACTTTCGAAACATGAAAAGGCACTACCAGTCAAGAATGGTTAGTGCCATTTTGTTATATGGTTAATTGATTTTCGTTTTGGAGATCAATGGCTTTTTGGAGTAGTCGATGCAGAACGGCTGCAAAGGTTGCAATCGTACTGGTTACAAAGATGCTTATGAATGTCAGCGTAATAATTCCTGTAATATCTTCCTTGCCAGTAAACATCATCATAATTGTTGCAATACCTAGCACAAGGCCGGCTACAATCGTGAGAGCACAATTTTTGACCGTTCTCAAAGCCCGTACAGATGATTTGGAGAAAGCTTTATGCTGGTCGATGTTCGTTAAGAGGCGATAGGTCTGATGCAACGCTGTGTAATAGGGAATACATAGTACATACACATAGAGTAAAAAAAGATAAGACAAATAGGAGGATTCGGGATGTGCCGCTGCATCTCTACTGGCTATCCCAGGTAACCAAAATAGCCCTAAAGCTAATACAGGGATACCTAGCAGCATAATCACACTCTTTAGGAAAATGGTTGACCCCTTTTTATGTTTCATACAAAACACCTCACTGGTAATGATATATTGATTTTAAAATAAAATTTATCGTTTTTCAATAAAAAAATATTATCATTCATTGATTTTTCATTTAAAAAGACATCCATCCTTATGGGATAGATGCCTTTAAAATGCGATGATTAACATCTCACATATTTACGTTTAAAGCCAATTCTGCCTCGCTCTATTTCCTTTTGAATTGTTTCATAAGCATTTAGCTGCGTGCTTTTTTTGTTGTCTCGCTTCATCTCTACAGGACCAATCGCCTGTGCGGTTGCTACTGCTTGTTCGTGGAGCGGCACATAGGAAATAGCCACTGTGTACAAAAAATTATTCATGGCCGATTTTGTGCGTTCAGGTGCATCGTGAATGGTATTTTTCACGATTTCCAGCATATGAGCTAGCTTGCTCTCGGAAAATTCGCTATCCTTGCGATTCCCTAATAGCCAGCAATAGCAGCTCCAGCCTGCAGACATTTTCAATTCCTCACCACTAGCAATCCACGCATCCGCCACTTCCTGAGAAATCGGTGCCTCTGCTAAAGTAACCGCTACTACATAATCCGACAGCATATAAAAATAAGCTGCCTCGATCCATCGATTAAAATCTTCCACAGTCATGGCTTTTGGATCTGCAATGACGCCAGCAAAGTACATTGCATCATAGTTGCCAGTAGCATAAAGCTCTTCTGCTAGAGTTTGATCGATTTTAATTTTCTTCGCAATAGGCTTCATGGCACCTGTTGCCACACCAAATAACGGCTCATGGGCGCCATTTGACATATACATTTTTTTCGTCCGTTCCTTGCCCAGAGCCTCTAGCTCTTGCATCACTAAATCAGCATTCATAGTAGCACTTCCTTTTTGCGGTTTCTAGATTATTTTTATTATCCTATAAAGAATGTCTTTTTGTAATGGAATAAAAGCATATCATATTAGAATATAAAATATCATATCTGAATATATTTTTGTCAGTCACTTTATAGAGAAGGAAGTACCAATTTACAAGTAGCTAGAGCCTATTCCAAATAAACATAAATTGAGCTGCATCCGATTCGAGGGCAATTTGATGATAGTCCGTTGAATCATCATCTGTGATCAAGCGACCTTTTTGCACGTTTAAAATAGCATGCTTAACAGAGTCTGGATGTTCAATCGCATAGTGGGAGTCTTTTAGAAGAGTGAGGGCAGATCGACATTTATGTTTATCGATGCGCTCATTTTTTCCTTTAAAATACAGCTTGATTAAATAGGGTACATCATCAATGATTAAACCGAGCTCAGGATTGGAACGCACAATTAAATCGTCGCAATACCAATTCGCCTTACCTGGTTCAAACCACTGAACGTTTTTATTTTTTACAAATTTTATATAGGCTTTAACGGCTTCTTGGTAATTTTTCTGGCGTGCAGGTAGGGCATTATCCACGAGGTCGAGTAAATAGGTATCATTAAAACGATGTTCATGGTATTTTTTTAATCCATCACGCAAGGCTTTCCAATAATCTTTTATTGGATGGTACTCTCCCTGATATTTTATATCCTTCACAAACTTTGTTTTTGCTGCACTTCCCTTCATTGTGAAGTCAGTAAATTGTGTTAAACCAATAGATGGCTTTGTGAGCGTCGTCATGTTTCCATCACCCTTCTTTCATCATCGATGACATACTATAGATTAGTATTATATTGGAAAGGGTACATGTATATGATTGATGGGTTTGTTAACAATCCGCTCCTAACAGTGTTCTATTACAATAAGAAAATCAATTTTTTAAAAAAATATGTTTAGATGTGTTTTGACTGGGAATATAAATAGCGAGCTAGTAAAAAGCTCAAAAAAATATTTAGGAGGAATAGAAATGGCTAACAAGCAAAACAATCGCAACAGAAACAACAATGAAAACATGACTGTCGAAGAAGCGGGACGTAAAGGCGGAGAAGCTACCTCCAGAAATCATGACCGTGATTTTTATGAAGAAATAGGACGTAAAGGCGGCGAGGCTACGTCTAAAAATCATGGACATGAATTTTATCAAGAAATTGGTCGCAAAGGTGGAGAAGCTACGGCTGAAAACCACGGCGAAGAATTTTATGAAGAAATTGGCCGCAAAGGCGGAGAAGCTACCTCTGAAAAGCACGACGACGATTTTTATGAAGAAATAGGACGTAAAGGTGGAGAAGCACGCAGTAAACAGCGTAGTAACAACTCCAACGGCAACCAAAATCGTCGAAATAACAATAATAACTAATCACTTTTAAATAGGTCGAAACCCTTCACACACAGGGCGTTTGTAGTTTTAAACTACAAGCGCCTTTTTTGTTGTTAAGTTCCTCTCAATCCACAGGATAAATTTGTTGAATTTCTCCTAATTGTAGTATAATATTTAATCCGCTTCTACTTGTTTTTAGCGGAAATGAGGATAGAGAGAATGACACAACTTAAAGAAAAAGAACTATTTCAGGTAATACAATCCGTCGTGCAGACTGTGAACATGACGGTTAAGATAAAACAAGACGATTCAGGTATTAATATGAGTTATAACTTTATTGGGGATTATGTAGGATTTGATGCGAAACGATTAGTAGAGGCAAGAAATGAACTAATGCTTCCAACTTCACTTGAAATTTATGTCAAAACAATGACCCTACATGAGCTAGGTCATGCAGTGGATCGAGAAGCATTACAGGCATCACTTCCACGTACAATAGAAATCTTTACAATGAAAAAGCAACATGCCTTAAAAGAAATATATCGTCAGGAACAACTACTAGCCATGCTGATTGAAGAACATGAAATGAATCTTCAATTTGAGCAAACGGCTTGGGAAAATGCATGGATGCTTAATAATACACATCACTTAGTTCCTGAAAAGGACTTTGACAATATCAAACAGCATAGCCTAGCGACCTATCAGCGTTTATATGAGCAAGATTTACAAGCTTATCACCATCTTTTGAACCAGCAGATGGTGCAATTAGTTTAGCTAGAAATAATCATTTCATACCGTCGCGGGAATAGATCAAACCAAATAGGGCAATGTAATACTACTTGGAGGTGATCATTTTGACAAAGGGCAAGCAATATAAACGTCAGTCAGAGTTGGCGGAATTAGCGACAGATTTAAGTCCAGATGATTTAGATGTGCGCGAAGAAAATGCTTTAACACAAGAGCAAAAGAAAAATTCGAACGAAGGAAATCGTTCAAAAAAATCTGCCACACGCAAATCGCAATCATAACGTAAACACCACAATCTTTTTCGATTGTGGTGTTATTTTATCTATTGCCACTTTTACATAGTTCTCTACTAACAATCGTTGATTTAATGTTACAATTTATAGAATGAATGAAAGGAGCTGGAATAAATGATTATATTTATCGTATTTGTTGGGGTTGTCGTTGTTATAGGCATCGTCAGTAATGCAAATAAAAATCACAGGAAATCGAATGAGCACAACCACCATATCCATTCCACTAACGAATTTTCAACAAATGATGCATATCTTTCCTCCCAAGACAGTCAACAATGTGCTGATTCTAGTGCTACTACGAGTGACTCATCTTGTGGCTCTGGCGGGGAATGAAAGTGACCCTTCTGAATTATTGAGAGATTGATTGAGGTGATCCAAACTAAGGAGAAGCCGCTCCAAAGAGAGTCCAAGGTGATCCAAACTAAGGAGAAGCCGCTCCAAAGAGAGTCCAAGGTGATCCAAACTAAGTTGAATCTGCTCCAAAATGAATCCAAAGTGATCTAACAAAGGATGAAACCTGCTTCCCCTGTAGTAGAACCTCCCTAAAGAGGATTCAAAGTAATCAAACAAAGAGGAAATTGTTTATAGCGTGATCAAAGCGGATGAGATCTGCTGGGCATCGATCTCATCCGAAGTACATATTTAAAATTTCATCATCTCATAACTAACAACTACTGTCTTTAAGATATAGCGAAAATGAAGCAACAGGCGTAAGATAGAGGAATAGATAGAGAATTTGGAGGTAGTAGTAGATATGATTCGATTCGAAAATGATTATGCAGAAGGTGCCCATCCACAAATTTTGCAGCGGTTAGTGGCAACAAATGAAGAACAATCTCCAGGGTATGGTATGGACGAGCATTCCGAAAAAGCAAGAGCCTATATAAAAAAGGCGATTGCAGCGGAGCAGGCAGACATTCACTTTTTAGTTGGTGGTACACAAACGAATACAACCGTGATAGCGTCTATTTTGCGTCCTCATCAGGGCGTCATTGCTGCGAGTACAGGGCATATTGCGGTGCATGAAACAGGAGCCATTGAGGCAACGGGTCATAAGGTGCTGACATTGCCTAGCGATGATGGCAAACTAACTGCGGCACAGGTGAAAGCCTGCTATGATGCGCACTGGCTGGATAGCACACATGAGCATATGGTGCAGCCAGGCTTAGTGTACATATCTCATCCTACAGAAAATGGCACGACCTATAGTAAGGCAGAATTAACAGCCTTACGAGAAGTTTGCCGAGACTGTGACTTACCGCTGTTTATCGATGGTGCTCGTTTAGGCTATGGGCTAGTGGCACAAGACAGTGATTTAGCTCTCGCTGACATCGCTAAGCTTTGTGATGTATTTTATATTGGTGGCACTAAAATGGGTGCATTGTTTGGCGAAGCAGTCATCATCGTGAATCCTGCTTATCAAAAGGATTTTCGCTACATGATCAAGCAAAGAGGGGGGCTGCTTGCCAAAGGTCGATTATTAGGCATTCAGTTCGAAACGCTATTTGAAAATACGCTCTATATGGATATTTCGCATCATGCGGTAGATATGGCAATGCTGATACGACAGGCATTTCTCGATAAAGGCTTCACAATGCGTTATGATTCAAAAACGAATCAGCAATTTCCGATTTTACCAAACCATCTACTTCCGACGCTGGAAGAAAAATATTCCTTCTCCATTTGGGAAGCATACGATGCTACTCATACGGTTGTTCGCTTTTGCACAAGCTGGGCTACGACCAAAGAAAATGTGGATCGTTTAATAGACGATATCCACCAATTAGTATAACCAATCAAGCTGCACCTTGCATGAAAGGATGCAGTTTTTTCCTATTATTCCCTAATTATTGCTATACTATAGATAAAAGGAAAGGTGGAAGCGAATGACTAAATACGTAGCACTTTTAAGAGGTATTAATGTAGGTGGGCACAATAAATTAAAAATGGCTGAATTGAGAGACGCGCTGCAACCACTAGGACTCCAAAACATTCGGACCTATATTCAAAGTGGCAATATCCTTTTTGAATCGAGTGAATCAGCAGAACTTTTGCAACAGCAAATTCAAGAGACCATCCAAACTACCTTCACTATTACGAGTACAGTGATCATCCGTACAGCTGAAGAATTCCGCTCTATTGTGAACAATTGTCCTTTCTCAGAACAAGACTTAGCAGATGCAAGTGCAACAGCTACAGGGGAAAGTCTCCATGTTGCACTACTTTCAACAGTTCCAACTGAAGAGAACGGTGCTAAGTTATTACAGTATGTAAATGAAAAAGAGCGCTGCATTATCAAGGGGAGAGATGTCTATCTTTTATTTTACGATAGCATTCGCAATGCCAAGCTTAGTCAACAACTGCATAAGCTAGAGGTGCCTGCTACAGTTCGCAATTGGAAAACGATGATGAAGCTTGCGACGATGATTGGTGAGTAGGGAAAATCATCTTTTCTAAGAGGAGGCGTGTTTAGATGCGACGGGATCAAGTAGGTTATTTTATTTATCCTTTTTTGTACTTCATTGTTAGAATGGTGAATCAATGGAGGAAACATGAGCCGATTGCATGGGGAGAAAATGTGACGATGATGGTCATCACAATGGTCTTCATCTATTTCTTTGTTTGGATGTGGAATTGGTCCAAAAAGCCGTATCAATGGGGAAAGAAGAATAAGAAAGAAACATAAAGCAAGAGAGCAAATTTCATTTTTTGAAATGATGCTCTCTTGTTTTTTACTTGAACTTTTCAGGTTTTGTGGCTTTAATAGAGGCAATTTCTCCACATTGCGTACAAACAGTGAAAATAAGGGGTGAACCTGAGGAAAAGATAGTATTCACGGGTCTTAAAGCAGCATAGCCATCTAATTTCCCTTCAGAAAAAGATTGACCGCCACAGGCTTTACAACTATATGTATTTGTTTCCATATTCTCACCTCTTAATGTAAGTTTAAGGAAATTATAGCATAGAAAAAACTACAGCGATATGCATCACTGTAGCTCAGAATTGGTTGATACCCTTTGAGGTTTTCTAAAGTATTATAGCATAACAACATATTCATTGTATAGATGAAGGAAAATATATAGATGTTGCGACTTCATTTGACTTTATCGAATTGGCTATTTGTACGAAAAGATTGGGTGTTACCTGATTCGTGCTATCTTTATAAATGCCGAGAAGATATTGTAAATTGCTTTCTTCAAAGACAAAGAAGTTAAAAAGCAGGTGCTCAAAATAAATTCCCTGACTACCATCTTGCAGTGTATATGCTTTTCCTGAAAAGCTCACTTTTGGTTGAATAGGTCGAATATCCATTTTAAAAATATGCTGTTTCATTTCGTTATGAACATAGAGAATGTTAAGTGAATCATTCATGCCATATTGATGATCTTTGTAAAATCGACCAAACTTATGTGTGATGGAAAACGGGGGTAAAACAGTTGGTAGTTTAACCTTACTATAATGCTGTTCAAATTCCTTCACAGCAGCTTCTACTGATTGATAGCCAGCTTCATCAAATTTTTCCTCAAAAGTGGGTGGCTTAGTTTGCGCACTTGCATGTTCCATGGTTTGGTAAATTAAAAAAATACATAGTGAAAAAGTAATTTTCTTTAGCATTTGCTTGCACGTCCTTATTTAAATAGCACTTTATAGAAGTATTTTGTTTCAGGATGAAAATATACGCGTTCACATTTAGGGATATTAGTTTAAAATTAAATGGTTTAATGTTAAACTATTTTACGTTAAGAGAGCTGATTTGCTCTTTTTCGTGTGATTTGAAGGAGGAATTGAAAATGAATCGAGTAAAAAATAAAGTGGCATTAGTGACAGGTGGAGCATCTGGTATTGGTTTATCAGCAGCTAGCTTGTTAGCAAAAGAGGGCGCAAAAGTAGTCATTGCTGATTTTAATGTAGAGGGTGCTAAAGAAGTTGCAGCAACTTTAGTCAATGATGGGTATGAGGCGGCAGCCGTTTTCCTTGATGCAGGGGATGCTTCCTCCATTGAAGCGGCCGTGAACTTCACTGTAGAACGATTCGGCTCATTAACGGTGCTCTTTAATAATGTTGGTCTAACTAACTTGAAGAAAGATTTAGATGTATTAAATATTGATTTAGATGAGTGGGACCGCTTAGTCAATGTGAATTTAAAATCCATATTACTAGGAAGTCGTTTTGCCATTCCACATATGCAAAAAGCTGGTGGGGGCTCAATTATTAATACGGCTTCTATGGCTGCGTTCGCCAGTGACCAAATCCGAACAGCCTATGGGGCAACAAAAGCAGGTGTGGTGAATATGACAAGAAACATTGCCACACAATTTGGGAAGGATCATATCCGTTGTAATGCGGTTGCACCAGGTCTTATTTTAACACCAGCCGCGAAAAACAATATGCCAGAAGAAATGCTGGCAATTTATGCGAAATTTAATGCGCTACCATATCATGGAGAAGCGGATGATATTGGCCATGCAGTTGTATTTTTAGCCTCTGACGAATCAAAATTTATGACGGGCCAAACATTGCAAATTGAAGGCGGACATTACCTCGCTAACCCAACCATCGCTGATACTAATAACTGGCTAGCATCTTTATAGTCAATAAATAAAAGAGGTTGTCTTAGAATAGACAACCTCTTTATAATTTGGCACAAGCTTAGCTACATTTGAGGAGCCTCCAACCCAAACTGAGCCCATTCCTCTTTCGCTGGACCATAAATACCTGGAACAGTTAAACCAGCCTGACGCATCAGAACCGTCATTTGACCGCGATGATGACTTTGATGCTGTAGTAAAAATAATAACAGGGAACCATTGGGCATTTGTTGACCAATAAATTCAATCGTTTCAGTCATTGTCTTGTCAGTCCATTGCGATTGTATCGCTTGCACAAAGGCTTCACTCGCTTGGTGATAGCCATCTGCAATGAACTGAGCAGAAGTAGGAACTGGAAAATCCTTTGCTGGGGCTTCAAACGCTAAATTCGAATTCGAGGTAATAATTCGAATTGCAGTAACCATGTGCCAAGCAACGCGTCCTAAAGTCCAGTTTTCAGGAGTGATTGCCTGATGTAGCGATTCATCTGTAAGGTGATTAAGTAATTTTTGCGTAGCAGTGGCTTCAAATGCCCAAGACTGTAAAAAATGATCGATTGTTTGAAACATGAAATCCCTCCAAAAATAGCCTATGATGTCTTATTTTCCTATGCACCTAAAAGAAAAGCAAGATAAAGAATTGCATAAAGGGGAAGGGCAATCGAGAGCAGGATATACATGCTCCATTCACCAATCGATAATTTTCGTTGCCACCTCGTTAATTTTAGCTGTCGACAATAGATCATACTAGCAAGTAAAAAAATTAATAAAGTAAAATCCTTTAAGTTATCTAAAAAGATGTTCAGAATATCAACTCCTTTAGGCATTGGCAATATATGTGCCAACATGTCATTCAATGACCATAAGCTAAGCCAACATAAAAAGTGCGTCTCTATCTAACATAGAAACGCACTTCAATTTATTCGTCTCGAATGACAATAAAAACGCCACTAAAAATTAATAGGGAGCCTATCCAAAAGGAAAGCCCAATCGTCTCTCCCAATAAGAGCCAGCCTAAAAATGTGCCAACAATTGGTTGAAAGAAGAAAAATAAGCCGCCACTAGACGCATTCATTAGTTGAAGCCCTTTATTCCACAATAAAAAACCACCAGCTGTTGAGATAATGCCTAAGTAAAGCAAGCCCCCTGAAATGGTCGGCTGTAAAACACTTGCCAGATCTAAATTCTTTAGCCTTGGAAGGACAAAAGGGGTCAACAGCATCACGGCAATCATAGATGTATAGGTTGTGACAACAATTTGTGAGTAATGGCTTGGTATCTTTTTGACTAATACCGACATCAATGCCCACGTTAAGGCAGCAAGCAGTAAATAGAGTCCGCCTAATTGCTGTGTCACATCGATTTGACCATTGCCTACAATGATTCCAACACCAATCGTGGCAAGAGCGATGGACAAGCATTTTTTCAGCGTAATACTTTCTTTTAAAATCAAACGGGCGAAGACAACCATAAAAGCAGGGGTTGTAGCAGTAATAATTGCTCCCATCTGCGCGGTGGATAGCATTGTGCCCATTTCCTGTGTCACAATTGAAATCGTGTTCCCAATAAGGCCAACAAGAAAAATGATCAGCCAATCTTTTTTAGCTATTTTCCAGGATTGCCTCATCATGATCCCAATGATACCGAGTGCAATCACCGCAATTAAATAGCGCATCCAAACAAGCTCTAATGGTGGCACAACCTCCACCACTACTTTAACGACTACATACATGGCACCCCAAATACTCGCAGCAAGCGATAAAAAGATGGCACCGATTACTAGATTTCTCATGTTTTTTCCTCCGTTTTCATAGATACCTATGCCCTTAACGGAGAAAAAGCGCTTCTACCGTTAAGGAAGAAGAAGTGCTGGTACGTCCTGTTCAAATAATGGAGCAAACATCATAATTATCCCACCATCCTCAAGTCATTTTTTATTAGTATAATAGAATACACATCGTTTTCATAGGGAGATTTCATGAAAGCAAAAAGAGGGAGGATGAAAATGGTAATACTTCAATACAAGATGGAAGAGAAGGATTTGCCAGTATTAAAGGAAGTCTATCAATCTGTTGGGTGGAGGAAACATGATGAACAGATTATCAAACAAGTTTTCGATGCAAGCACACATCAAGTATTCGCCGTGGTAGATGGAAAAATAGTGGGCTTTGCTAGAGCTTTGTCAGATGGCGTATTTAATGCCGCCATTTACGATGTGGTTGTGCATCAAGCTTATCAAGGTACAGGGATTGCTCGTTTACTGCTGGAGGATATGATCGCACAGTTAAGGGAGGTATCCTGCATTCAGTTAATCGCCACAACAGGGAATGAACCGTTTTATGCAAAAATGGGCTTTAGAAAATTGAAAACGGGTATGGCCATCTATAAAAATCAACAACTAGCTCAAGAATATCTGGATTAAAGGAAATGGTCGGAAACCCACAAATGGTTTCCGACCTTACAATTTTATTTCATTATAATTAGACTGGATGAAATAGCTGTTAGTTGATACCTGCTTATAGTGCCCTACATTCCACTCATTCAGGTTGATTAAATCCTTAAGGAATTTAGGGACAGGGCAATTCCAATCTACATTTACTATTGTTAGTGGGAAATGTAGCTGTAAGTATATTAACTGAATCCAAACCAGCATCCTCCACTACAAACTCCATCCATATTTGATAAGGTTTTCCGAATGTCGAGAGCTTTTTTATATAGGGCTATATGTGCTCTCTTCATATCTTCAAACCATAAGTTGCGGAAATAACGCATTTTCCCACTACTGTTCCTCCATTTAAAAAGCTATTCCTTTCATTGCCTTGCCCTTTATTAAAATAAAGGCTTTGGCAATCCATTAAGATGCGCGATAACAGAGATTTGCCCAACATGGTAAGCTTCATGTGAGTAAACATGATGAAACAACCAGTTAAGTGTAGGGACGGAAGGTGGCGTCCAACCATCAGAAAACTTCGGCACCTCGACTAATTCATTGAGCTGCGATTTGTCTAATGTATGTAGAATGTCATCCGTATAATTTCTAATTTGAATATAGGAATCTAGTATGTCCTTAGGCGAACAATTATCGTGAAGGTTTAACATACAAGGTTTCCTAAGTCCAATTTCATTCACCCAATAGTCTTCACTACTTGATATATGAGATATAATCCATGCTACATTATTTGGATAAAAATCTGATGTCTTAAACCAAAATGCCTCATCAAGTGTGCTTAGGTAAGGGATTAACGTTTTCCTAAGATCATTACGATATGGAAATAGCACATTTATACATCCTTTCATTTATTAATAGGTTTATTGTAAAGGAACAAGTACGGGCTAGGAAATGGATACTTTATTTCTCAGGTTGAAGGAGGTCGGGAATATTAAAAAAATCACCTAGAGGAAGGTGATTAAATCGGATTGACTTTAAGTTCTCTTAGAATTAAAAGAACGCCCATTCCATACACAATAGAAATGGCTAAAGGTACAAGTGTGAAGGCTTGATCGACAAAGAACCCACCAAAAATCAAAGCAGAGAAGCAGACGCCTAAAGTCACAAATAAATAAGCCTTACTTTTATAAATCCATATGTATGGCAGAAAATGAGAGCCTGCAAGTAAACCTATTGTAAAGGGAAGGTATTCAGGTATGTTCATATACACAATGATAAATACAGGTATGTAAAAAGCTTGAGGAGCGGCAACAATTCCTCCTAACGTCCCTAAAGGATTGCCAGTAGCGTTTAAATTAATCCCAAGAATTTTACTAATACCAAAACCGATAGGGAAAATGGCACCTAAGCCAAATATCCAACTTAAATGTACAGCTTCAATTGGTAAAACTAAGGGCATTAGAGTAAAAAGTAAAAAGACAACCGCACCAGAAAGTAAAATGGGAAATCCCTTTTTTACTTCACCAATCATTTCCTTTTGTAAATCTTCCAGTGTTTTATCCATCAACACACCATCCTTCATGAAATAAATAGAATATAACCTATAATATACCAGTATATTTCTATTTTTACCACAGATGATTTGAAATAGAATTTTTTAGAAAAGTTTGCGATCCATTGCCTAAAAAATTCTGGAAGACCAAGATTATTATTAAAATTGTTGATTAGTGAAAGAAAGTCATTCCTTTTATCTTTCTTACGTTATAAGTACCTATGGAGAATTTTGGGATTGGAAAATGAAATAGTCGTCACCTTCTATAGAATGGTAATTACCTCTAACAAAAACGCAATTTACTCAAACGTCATGCATGTTTAAAGGTTACTCGCTTTTTTTTTGTCTCAATGTTAGCATTGTAGAATATTGGAGGTATTATATGGGACGAGATAAAAAATTTTCTGAACAAGACCTTTGGCATCATACGCATCAGCTTTTGCTATCTGTTGGATATCAGGGGTTTACAATGAGCTTGCTTGCACAAAGTATTGGCGTATCAAGGGCCGCAATTTATAAACAATATCCAAATAAAGAAGAACTTATTATTCAATTTATGGTTTGGCAAATGGAAAAAAGCATCGAGAACCTTTCAAATGTTAATTTTTCGCAATCATTTGAACAACAGCTTGAGGACTTACTTGTTCGTATGTTTGATATGCGCGACCTACATCAAATTTTAGGATTCGCCTCACAAATTAATGACGTATCGCTAGTTGTGAAGCAAAAAAAGGAAGTATTAAATAACATGCATGGTGGACTTTACATACCACTTCAACAAGTAATCAAGCAGGGTAAGGAAGAGGGGATCATTGCAGAAGATCGTAACAACTTTATTTTGCTTAGCTTCATTTTTCAATTGATTGACATGCCAAACCATCTCAATATGCCTATAGAAAGCTTTTTAAAGGAGATCAAATTGCTTATTTTACATGGTATTTCAAAATAAGTAACAAGTATGTCACTTATTTTAGTTACACATGTGTAACTTTTGTGTATAATGAAAAAGAATTCATATTTAGCAGGATTCAATCTTTGCTCATATGAATTCTATTTCTAATATGGAGGCTACATCATGTTTTTAGCATTAAAAGAATTAAAATATGCGAAGTTCCGCTATGTAATGATGACGACAATTATCATTTTAATCGCATGGCTCGTGTTCATTTTATCGGGACTTGGCAACGGTTTAGCGACTTTGAGTGCCGCTACACTGAAAAATATCGACGCAGAATACGTTGTATATGAAGAAACAGCAGGGGCTACATTCGCAAAATCGATCCTGTCAGAAAATCTACAAGATGATTTAGAAAAGCAAAACAATGTAGATAAAGTCGCTGCGTTTGGCGCTTCTACAATTGCAGTCGGCAAAACAAAGTCAAAAGATGCCGATTCGAAGGAAGATGTCGCATTTTTAGGCGTTGAGCCAGACGCATTTGTTATGCCAGAGGTAATCGAGGGTGAAAAATTATCATACGACAACAAAAAGGGTGTTGTTATTAACGATACGTTAAAAGAAGCAGGCTACAAGATTGGTGATATCTTACTAGTAGCAAACTCTGACATGAAATTAGAAGTGGTAGGTTATGTAAAAGGAGAAACCTATAATCACTTACCTGCTATTTTCACAGTAATGGAAAACTGGCGTGATTATCAATATGCAGCTCCCGGCTCTGACAATGATACAGACAAAGCTGTACAAGCCTTCTTCCTAAAGGCTCCCAACTTAGAAGATCCAACTACTATCGACAAAGCCGTAAAAGATGTTGAAACAGTTACAAAGAAAACAGCAATCAACGGTATGCCAGGTTATAAAGAAGAAAACGGCACTATTATGATGATGCTTGCTTTTTGTATCGTTATCTCTGCATTCATTATCGCTGTATTCTTCTACGTCATTACAATGCAAAAGACACAACAATTTGGTGTCATGAAAGCAATTGGCGCTAGCAATGGTTTCATCGGTAAAGCAATTGTTGCACAAGTAGCGATTCTATCAGTATTAGGTATCGTTATTGGTATAGTCCTAACTTACTTAACGGCTAAAATTTTACCAGAAGGTATGCCATTTGACTTAGAACCGACATTAATCATATCCTATGCGATTGTTTTATTAATTATTGCATTATTAAGTTCAATTGTTTCTGTACGTCAAATCGTTAAAATCGATCCATTAACAGCATTAGGGAGAGTGGAATAAATGGCCCTATTATCATTACAAAATGTTTCTAAAAGCTATAAAGAAGGCGCTAGCACTGTTCAAGCATTAAAACAAGCAACACTTGAAGTAGAAGCTGGGGAGCTAGTAGCCATTATCGGTCCATCAGGTTCAGGTAAAAGTACACTACTTTCCATTGCAGGCGCTCTATTACAGATGTCAGAGGGTACTGTAGAAATTAACGGCAGGAATATTATTGATCTTTCAGCAAAACAATTAGCAAGTTTCCGTTTAAAAGAGCTTGGTTTCATTTTACAAACATCAAACTTAGTACCTTACTTAAATGTACTTGATCAATTACTACTTGTGAAAAAAATGGGTGGTAAAGTGACAAAAGATGATAAAGAGTTTGCAAAGCAACTACTTACAGAGCTTGGCTTAAGTGATAAACTTAAAAAAATGCCGAATGAATTATCAGGTGGTGAGCGTCAACGTGTTGCGATTGCGCGCGCATTCATGAATAACTCAAAAGTGATTTTAGCCGATGAACCAACTGCTAGCCTTGACTCTAAACGGGCACTTGAGGTCGTAAAGCTTCTTGCCAAAGAAGCAAAAGAACGTAACAAAGCTGCCATAATGGTCACCCATGATGAACGAATGCTACAGTTCTGTGACCATGTATATCGTATGGAGGATGGCGTGCTCACGCAACAATCTTAAAAATAGAGACTGGGTATAAAACTCTAGCTTTCATCAAAAAGGACTCGTGCTTTTGTGTCAGTAAAAGTGCGAGTCCTTTTCGTTATAGAAAGGAATTTTAAATGATTTTTATTGTTGTTTAGAAGGATGATCGTTTATCTGTCAAATTCATGATGATAACGATCAACCTAAGCTAGGAAAAACATTTGATGATTATGCAACCTTTTTAAAATAGATAAAAGTCAAATAGGAGATAAAAATTTCAGCCCAGTACCACAAGCTTCTAGCACAGGTCTTTGGGATGTAAAGCTACCAAAGGATGCTCGGTATGCTTTAAAGCCTGATTTTAATGCCTTAAATAATATAGGCGGATTTCATGTGTTTACGCTTGATACAGCAGAGAGCCGAAACTTTTGCCGACTCTATGGCATTGATGAGGAAGCTGCCACAGGGACATTTAATCAAGAGTACATATTTTGAAAAGCTACCTTTATATTGAATAGGCCATTTTCAATATAAAGGTAGGATAAAAAAATTAATATTTGACTTTAGTAATAATAGGGGTTTCAACTCTACTATTCAATTTTTGGAATAGCCAGATGGCAAGGAATAAAGCCATGCTTACAGTACCAAAACCGACCCAATTCAAATGTAGGACAGAGGTATGTCCGATGACAAACCCGCCTAATGCAGACCCTAGGGCAAAACCGAATTGGATAAAGGAGGTATTTATGCTTAGGGCAATGTCTGGATTTCGAGGTACCAGCGTGACAAGAAGGAGCTGCTGGGCAGGAGAAATACTCCAAGTTGCTACCATAAAAATCATTAAAATCAAGATCAATACAAAGAGATTGATACCAGCTAGTGCGAATAAGAGGAGCGTTGCTGCTTGTAACAGCAATCCGAAACAAATGGTAAATCGCGAACCCTTTGCATCAGCCAATTGTCCGCCCACTCTTGAGCCAAGAAAGCTACAGATGCCAGCTAAAAATAGGATGCCACTAATTTCGGTCATAGAAAGAGGGGATGTGGCTTGCAAGAAAGGCGTAATATAAGTAAATAGGGTAGCGTAGCCACCGACATAAAATAAAGTAATAGCCAGGGCAGTTAGAATTTTTGAATCTTTTAAAATCGAAAGCTGCGACCTGAGTGTAACAGCTTCTTCCTCCTTAATAACTGGAATTTTTTTATAGATGATAAGCAGTGGAAGAATGGTTAATAGACCGATCAACATAAACAAAACTCTCCATCCAAATAATTCGCTAAAAAATGTGCCAATTGGAACACCCAGCACGAGCGAACTGCTTAAGCCCATCAAAATTATGCCAATAGCACGACCTCTTCGTTCTTTTTCAACTAATCGAGTAGCTACTGCCATGGCTACCACTGTAGCAATTCCTCCGCTAACCCCTTGAATAATGCGTATCCCTAGTGCGTACTCAAAAGAAGAGCTGATAAACATGAATCCGTTACTAATAATGAACACACTAACGGTAGTCATAAGTAACTTTTTGCGATCCATATTGATCGTAAGCGCAATGAGAATTGGAGCGAAAATGGCTGCTGCCAGGGCAAATAAAGTCACTAATAACCCAGCTTCTGAAATCGTTACGCCAAAATCTACGGCAATCATTTCAATAACGCCTGTAATAATGTACTCAATGGTTCCGATTAGAAAAACAACGAGTGATAAAACATAGATAATCAGCTTATTTTTCAACTCAATTCACGCTTCCTTCAGCTATTTATAATAGGTATTTGTATCTCCATTAATTGGACGTTCTGGGTTGTAGATAATGGTAAATAGATTTCTCTACCTGGTTCGTTTTCCTTGACTTGATAGTTATTTTCTACAATCCATTTCGCTAAATCAACACAGGCTGTACAAGCAAAGTTAGAATCTGAGCGAAAGGTCATTGTGGCCATCATCGGCTCAGGCGGAAGAGTCCGTAGTTGAAATGTATCAGGGAATGAGGGAAGTTCCTTGGTTAAAAAATAGCCGACTTCAAATTCAAATTCGTCTTCTTTCTCCTCTATTTCTTTCCATAAAACAACCTGAGGACTTTGAGCTAGTTGGCGCATTTCCTTTGTTAGTAATTGATTAAATGTACGAAACAGGTCTGGAATATCTTCTTCTCTCCCGCGTGCTTTCAAAGAAAGGAATTGCTGAGCATCCACTGCCTTGATGCGGATTTCTTGATCTGATTCCACCTGACCCTCTCGTTCTAAAAGTTGCATACGTTCTTCAATTCGTGCAAGCTTGGCCTGTTCCGTCTGAATAATATGTTGAATCTCATTTTTTTTCAGCTTAAACATCCCTTGTATATCTTTTAACGAAATATCTTCGTTGAGTAAGCGTATAATCTGTGGCAAGGTAAACCCCAATTCCTTATAGAGAAAGATTCGATTAAGCTCTAGTAGCTGGTCTGCTGAATAGTATCGGTAGCAAGTATCATGGTCCACCTTTCTTGGCTTTAATATGCCAATCTGATCATAATAGCGCAATGTTTTTAAAGATACTTTGCTTAGCCTAGAAAATTCGCTGATTTTAAACAAACTATCACCTCCAATCTAATAACTTAATGCAAGTATACAGTTTCCTGTGCAGGGGAAAGTCAAATGCTTTTTAAATAACTTTATGGAGCCTTACTACAATCTAATGTAGTAAGGCTCTTGTGAATATTTCAATGAATGTCAAATATATAAATAACAATAATAATATAATTGAAAACAATTATTATTTATTGTTAATCAATAAATTGTGTGCTAAATTTATAGTGTCATTAAATAAGTGAGGTGCTTTATGTGAATGGTAAACGAGGATTAACAACTTTCTTAAAGGTGATAATTCTTCTAGCTGGTATGGTCATTTTTGCCCTGTGTATATTTTTTTTACCACCAATGGCTCATTTTGCATCGAGTTTGTATCCGAATTTTTACCCAATGAACGATCTCATTTTCATTGTGATGTATGGATCGGCTGTACCTTTTTACATTGCTCTTTATCAGGCTTTTAATCTTTTACGGTACATTGAAGCGAATACCGCGTTCTCGGAATTATCTGTAAAAGCATTAAAGTACATAAAGTGGTGTGCGATAATAATCAGTGGCTTGCATGTATTAGGTGCACCACTTTTTCATTTTATAACAAACAAAATGGATCCTCCTTTTGGAATAGTGGGACTCCTCATCATTTTTGCTTCATTGGTTATCGCCATTTTTGCGGCTGTCCTTCAACGACTTCTACAAGAGGTGACGAATATAAAATTAGAAAATGAGTTGACGGTCTGAGATGGATGATATGGTGATATTAGCCAAACGAAAACTGCTCATAGAAGAGATGTAAAACATATCAGTTAGAATTCGGAATCCTATGGAAGTTTAATAGTGACGCAAGTAAATTTCTAGATAGATATGTAGTTTAATCTTTTACATTAAAAGGAGCTGATCCACTTTTATTCTACTTTTGCTATACTTTATGAAATTGAATAGTATAAGGAGGCTATAAAAGTGGATTGGAAGATAAAAAAATTTGATGAATTAACAGTAAAAGAACTATATGAGATACTGAAGGTTCGTGCGGAAGTTTTTGTTGTAGAGCAAGAGTGTGTCTATCAGGATATCGATTCAAAAGACGAAAATGCTTATCATTTATTTGGTGAAGACCAAGGAGAGGTAGTTGGGTATTTAAGGATTCTTCCCAAAGGAATAGTATATAAAGAAGCGGCAATCGGAAGAGTGTTAACAAAGCAAACATACAGAAAAAAGGGTTTGTCTCTGGAAATGGTTAAAAGAGCAATTGATTACATTCTAGATGATATTGGAGAAGACGCAATCCGCATTTCTGCGCAGGCATATTTGCTAAAATTCTATGAGGGCTTCGGATTTGAAAAGACATCAGATGTTTATTTAGAAGATGGAATAGAACATATAGAAATGCTATATAAAAGGCTGTCGGTCGAATAATAATATGAATTTAATAACAAACAAACAAGGCGTCCGATAATTTATGCTATCAGACGCCTTGCATTTAAAGTGGAGGATAACCTGTAAATAGCAGGATAGAATTCTAAAAGTGGAGGATAAAATTGAAAAAGAAGCGGATAGAACGCTTAAAGTGAGGGATAGGCCTGCAAAGTAGGAGGATAGCCTATAAAGAGAAGGATAGAATTCTAAAAGTGTCGGATAGAACTGAAAAAGAAGCGGATAGAACGCTTAAAGTGAAGGATAGCCCAGCAAATTAGGGGGATAGCCTGTAAAGAGAAGGATAAAATTCTAAAGACGATAAAATAGAAGCTTTACAAATTACAACAATTGAGCGCTATCCGAGCATAAGGATAAGCGCTTCAATTTTTAAGCCCTTAAACTAGTATTTAACCTTCAATCCTAATAATGAAGCAAAACCGATCGCTTGTTCAGTAGAGACTTCACACCCATTTAAACTTTCTGGAGTTACTTGAAGTCTTTTAAATTTACATGTACTGATGTCTATTCCTTTTAAGGAAGTTTGAGAGAAATCCACATCATTTAGATCACTTTCCTGAAACGCCACTTTATTTAGTAAACAATCATAAAAATTCGCACCTTGTAGGGAGGTGTTATCAAATAGCACTTGTTTAAAGCGCACTTCGGGGAAATTGCATAAGTTTGCAAGACAATTTTCAAATGAAACATTGCCGAGGTTCGATTCAGTTAAATTCAACCCTAATAATTTACAGTTTTTGAAGGCCACTCTATGAATGATGCCTTCACTTAAGTTAGTGTTAGATAAATCACAGTTTTCAAAAATGACGTCCGTTAAATCAATTTTTGGAAAGGTACAATCGATGAATGTGACATTTTTAAAGATAACATTAGAGACGATTAATCGTTCAACATCCTCGTGAGCAATGACGGTATCCGTAATCATGCAATTTGTTAAATAGGGTTCCTCCTCATAAAAAATATTCTGAAAATTTACCTTGTCAAGATTCGGAGGTATTTTTGGTGAGGTAAGTTGGAAATTGTATGGCATATTAGCACACCCTTCAAATGTAAATAAAAGCTCCTCCTATTTAGTATAAGTGCAAACCTAAAATAAGAACACCGTCTATACGGTGCTCTTATTTGGTTTATACAACGGATTCACCATCTTACTAAAAACGGAAGCTAGTATCTGTTGAAACAGCATACCGAACACAACAGGCATGGCGACTTTACCTGGAAAGTATGTTGTGGCTACGATGACACCGACTGCAATATTTCTCATGCCACCAGTAAAAACAAAGGTTGCCATTTGTGGACCGTCTTTTAGCAGATATCGACCAATGAGGTAAGCAAATAGATAGCCTGAGACTGCAAGAAAGAACACTAAAAGCACCACGAAGAAGAGATGCATGTTGATATCCTTTAAGTAGGGAGCAATGGCACTGCTATTAATCAGTATGACCGCAAATAAACATAGCTTTGAAAAAGGAGCAAGCTTTTTACCGATTTTTTGGGGGATGGCTCCTTTCGAAAGTTCATTCACTAAGATACCTAAAATCGTGGGTAAGACAATCATCCATAGTAAATTCAGAATCAGGGATGCCACATCCAACTCAATTTTTTCACCCGAAACGATATAGAGGATGAAGGGGAGGATGATGGGAGAAAGGAGGGTATCAATTAAAATAATCGATAAGCCTAACGGTAAGTTCCCTTTGCAAATATTGATCCAAATAACACTCGTTACGCCTGTTGGGAGTGCAACCGCTAAGACAAAACCAACAGTCAACAAATGGTCATCAAACAAAACGGTGGATAAGAAATATGCCCATAAAGGCATCAAGAGATGAAGAAAAAGGATGGAGGATAAAATGAGTACTGGGTGCTTCATGAAAATTTTTACATCTTTAAATTTCATATGTAAGCTTCCTGAGAATGTCATGAAGGCAAATAGCCAGGAGACAAGGAATAATAAATGATGTCCAATGCTTTCTAAGAATACACCTACAATTAAGCTTAATGGTGTCAGGATCGCAATGTATTTTTGGAGAAATACATTCAGTTTTTCTAACATACAAAGACCTTCTTTTTTATCTGATTTTATCACTTTTTTATAATAGTAGGTAAATTTACCGTAAAAAAAGCAGAAGGTTTACTCCTGCTAAGAATTTACATGTTTTTTATCGGTTTCTTTAGTAAACGGCATCCATACAATGCCTAAGATCAATAAAATATTACCTGTCCACCTAACCCATAAGTAATAAGGATGGTCTTTTAAAAAGTACAACGAGGCTAGAATAATAAGCATCCCAATCCCAATCATCAATTTTAAATAAATCGGAGTTTTTGCCATTCTACTGCCTCCTTTCTGTCTTTTCATGAACATGAATCTATATCACTCTTTTTCCTATCCAATGCGCAGTAAAGACAATTGGGAAAAATAGTATACCAAAAGGCAGGCTTAGTAAAACGATATGCCAAGTAAGGATGCCACTAGTAAACAAAGATTTAAATAAAATAATACTATAGGGAATAATAATGATGGCTGATGTTATCGCTCCTGGTGTGATAGAGCGAAAAAATAGCGATTGTCCAATATGGGTAAAAGCATGGATAAAGAAAACAAGTGTGACAGCTGTGAAAAAATAAATAGTAAATGCGACTCCGTTTAGAAAATAGTAGTTAGCCAGAATGGTAGAGAGACTGACAAACAAGAAGATAAATAATACAGCAACAGCAAATTGTGCGGTGCTCATTGAAAATTGTTTTACCACTTTATCGGCTATTTTTGGGGGTAATCTTTCATACAGCTTATGACGATTATTTTGTAACCATTTCTCTACCATAATAATTTCTTCAAAATCATGGATAATAAATAAAATAGGAAACAACCAAATAAGTGTTTGTACATTCAACCATTCCATATAAATACATCTCTCCTTATCACTATGCTGGAAGTGTTACTAAAAATACCGTATTTATATAATATATGTTAATAATGATATATTGAAAATAGAAAAAGTTGTAAGCTAAGATTCATTTTTAATTGATTTATTAAGAAATTGGGTATGAAGCTGTGAGTGAAATCGATAAACGTAATAGACTAAACGAGGAGCCATTCACGTTATGAAGGAAAGCAAATTAAAATCGTCAAGTAGAAAGAGGCTGAGCGTCTACTAGCAAACATTCAGCAGGTGGAGGGGCAGATAAAGGAAGTCCAGCTATTGTTAGCTAAAATTACGGGTAATTTTAAACGGAGTTTCGAAAAATTGGCTAAACATAAAAAAGGGAATAAAGTTTAAAAAAAGATTTATTGAGATAATAATTATGCAAAGCTAATATCAACGTACTGGAGTGGTTTTTTCTTTTTAAGGCCAGAGTTAAGGGGATTAAAACAATTATTTACTGTATGGTTCTCTTTTATAAAAATACAAGCACTTGCTTTGTCCAATGAGAAGGGGAGATAAATTAATGAACAATTATCGGATTTGAATTTTTTGTTAATTATTAGCTCATTTTACCATTTAGCCGATAACCTATGATATTCTATATTAGAATAATAAATTAGGAGGCGGTAATATGTATTACAGCAATGGTAACTATGAAGCTTTCGCACGTCCTAAAAAACCTGAGGGAGTCGATGAAAAATCTGCTTATCTGATTGGCTCAGGTCTAGCCTCACTGTCAGCAGCATGTTTTTTAATTCGTGATGGCCAAATGAAAGGTGAGAACATTCATATTCTTGAAGAGTTAGATATTTCAGGAGGAAGTCTTGATGGCATACTTAATCCAACGAGAGGGTTTATTATTCGCGGTGGACGAGAAATGGAAGATCATTTTGAATGCTTATGGGATTTATTCCGTTCCATTCCTTCGTTAGAAGTAGAAAATGCTTCGGTTTTAGATGAATTTTACTGGCTCAATAAAGAGGATCCTAATTATTCAAAATGTCGATTAATGAAGGATAGAGGCCAAAGACTAGAGGATGATGGCAAGTTCACCTTATCAGACAAATCCTCAGAAGAAATGATTAAATTATTCTTTACGCCTGAGGAACAATTAGAGGATAAAAAAATCACAGATGTTTTCTCTGAAGAATTTTTTGAATCGAATTTTTGGCTCTATTGGTCCACAATGTTTGCGTTTGAAAAATGGCATTCTGCGATGGAAATGCGTCGTTATATTATGCGCTTCATTCATCATATTGGCGGATTACCAGATTTATCGGCCTTGAAATTTACAAAGTATAATCAGTATGAATCGCTCGTGCTTCCAATGATTAACTATTTAGAAGGTCATAATGTTGATTTCCAATATAATACGGTAGTAGAAAATGTTTTAGTTGATAAGGTAGGAGACAAAAAAGTAGCTCATACATTGGTGTTAAGAAAAGACGGTGTGAAAAAGAATATTGAACTAACAGAAAATGAGTTAGTGTTTGTGACAAATGGTAGTATTACAGAAAGTACAACATACGGGGATAATAATACGCCAGCCCCTATCAATAAAGATTTAGGTGGCAGCTGGTCCCTGTGGAAAAATATCGCTGCCCAAGGTGAAGAATTTGGTCGACCTGAAAAGTTCTGCGATAATCTGCCAGAGGAAAGCTGGTTTGTTTCCGCTACCCTGACAACATTAGATGATCGAGTGGCTCCATATATTGAAAAAATCAGTAAAAGGGACCCATACGCTGGTAAGGTCGTAACAGGAGGAATTGTCACAGCTACCGATTCTAATTGGATGCTAAGCTATACATTGAACCGACAACCTCACTTTAAAAATCAACCAAAGGACCAATTAGTTGTTTGGATTTATGGCTTACTATCAAACAAGCCAGGTGATTTTATTAAAAAAAGTATTACGGAATGTACAGGCATTGAGATTGCACAAGAGTGGTTATACCATATGGGTGTACCAGTGGATGAAATTCCAGACATTGCACAAAATTCTTGCAATACGATTCCATGCTATATGCCTTACATCACTTCTTATTTCATGCCGAGAGCAATGGGTGATCGTCCACTTGTTGTGCCAGAAGGGTCTGCTAATTTAGCCTTTATTGGCAACTTCAGTGAAACAGCAAGAGACACTGTCTTTACTACGGAATATTCCGTAAGAACGGCGATGGAGGCAGTCTATCAACTATTAAGGATTGACCGAGGTGTGCCAGAGGTGTTTGCGTCTGCCTTTGATGTTCGCACATTATTAGCATCGACGGCTCGTTTGCTGGATGGTAAAAAACTAACAGATATTGATGCACCATTTATCTTAAAGCAAATCGGTAAATTGGGTATTCATAAAACAAAGGATACAATCATTTATGATTTACTGAAAGAAAGTAAATTAATATAGTGTTATAGCTGAAAAATAGACAAAGCAGTTTGAGGGGCTTTGTCTATTTTTTTACAGCCAATCCTTTATATAGGCAAGTAAACCGATAAACGCACCTAATCCCATGCCAATAAAGACAGGCACGACGAGGTTGGCTTTCTTTTGTACGGTTTTCATTTCTTCCATTGAAATCCCTTCTTTCTCATCACATACTTAAAATTCTAAGCGCATTGTCTGGTTCGTATCCTTGAACCCGTGTTTTTCATATAAGGATTTAGCGCCTTTATTTTCAGTCAATACATTTAACTCCAAATAGTCCAAGTGACGATAGGCTGCCCATTTTTTCGCTTCATCTAATAAAGCAGAGCCAATTCCTTTGTTTTGGTAATGCTTGCCAATAATCACATCCACAATAAAAGCATATTTGTGTTCAACCAAGCAAGTATAGGGTGGGGTCGTTGTTTCTTGAATAAGCAAAAAGCCTACTACTTCGTTCTCGAATGTTGCGATTAAAATATCTGAATCATCTTCAATGATCGTAAACCTGATAAAGTTGGCATCTTGTTTGGCAGGTTTGATATATTTAGGTTGAAGAATCGACATCTCAAAAAAAAGCTCTTGGTATAAACGCTCAATTTGTGGAATTTCATCAAGCGTTGCAGTTTTTATTTCCATACTATCCCTCCGTCAGTTTTAGCATCATAGTAAGTAATATTTTACATTAATGGTTGATTAATAGAAAGGAGAAGGCACATGAGGTTATGGCATATAGATTTAATTGCGTATCTACCAAAGGGACAACTACTGTCGCAGTGGAGAGAGCTAAATAGCATATTTGCGAAAGAGGATCAGCATATACTGATTAATTATATATACGAATACCCGAAAGAAGACTTGTATTTGTATACAGAAAAAGTCATGGATGAAATGAAGAAGCGGGGTTATCAAATTCGAACCTACGAAAAAAAGAATAACTACTTTAAGGATTTAG
Organism: Lysinibacillus sp. BSL11; assembly: GCF_052928325.1. Lineage (NCBI taxonomy): Bacteria > Bacillati > Bacillota > Bacilli > Caryophanales > Bacillaceae > Lysinibacillus > Lysinibacillus sp. BSL11. Next base: position 199,794 of record NZ_JAVGCX010000009.1, read on the forward strand.
GTCCAGTAAAGGATAGGAAACCCTTTCAACAGCATCATAATCAGGAATATCTTGAAATATGTTTTTATAATTTAAAGGAGAAATTTATAAGAGGTCAGAAGGATTATGAAGAAGAAATGTATCAGCAATTATGCACATATGTAAATAACGTGCTTTAACTAGGAGGGGAATACATGCTAAGAGCGATTATATTTGATGTAGATGGAACGATTTTGGATACAGAGCAAGCGATTTTACAGTCATTGCAAAGAACCTTACGAGAAGAAACACAACAGGACTATCCGTTTGAGGCGCTACGATTTGCTTTAGGCATCCCAGGAAAAGATGCATTGCAGAGGCTCAACGTGGATGACATAGAGGCTGTGCATCAGAAATGGTCTGCGGCTGTGCTGGATTTTTCACATGAAGTGGCTGTTTTCGAAAGTCTAGAGGAAGTTATTCAGCACCTTGCAACAAAGCCGCTACAATTGGGTATTGTCACTTCTAAAACAGCGCAAGAGGTAGTGGATGAGTTTGAGCCGTTTGGGTTAAGTGAGTATTTCCAACATATTGTAAGTGCCAGTGATACGGAAAAGCATAAACCAAACCCAGAGCCGCTGTTAAAATGTCTGGACGCATTACAGGTAGCACCAGAAGAGGCCATCTATATCGGTGATTCTATCTATGATTTTCAATGCGCAAAGCAGGCAGGTGCTAAATTTGCCCTTGCCCATTGGGGAGCCAAATCCACCACTGGCTTTGAGGAGGCAGATTACGTTTTTTATGAGCCAAAGGATATTTTAGCAATCGTTAAGTAGCATGAAAAATAGAAGATGGTGTCCTATATTTCACATCATCTTTGCCTATTACATGGTAGGTGGAAGGTAAATGTTTAAAAAGGTTAAGACAGTTAAATTCCCTATATCTAAATTGTTGTCAGTCGCCTGATAAGATTTGAAATTTTAATGAAAGAATATGGAGTTGCGTAGGCAGCTCTTTTTTCTTTCTTGAATAGTGGCATCAGAAAATTTATAAGAAAAGTAATTGACACCCAAACTACTCGGTGTTACTATGTAGTTGTAATAAGTAATACTTAATAGCTTCTCGAAAGCGAAAAAATTTTACCTAAGTACTAAGTTGTACAGAATAGTAAAGCAAATAGAGGTGGTTCTGCATATGGAAAATTTAACAGAGATGCTGAAGGGGTCCCTGGAAGGCTGCGTACTGGAAATCATTAGCCGTCATGAAACCTATGGATACGAAATTACCCGACGCCTGAACGAGTTAGGGTTCACTGAAGTCGTGGAAGGGACGGTCTACACCATCCTCGTGCGTTTAGAGAAAAAAAAACTGGTGAATATTCAAAAGAAACCATCAGATATGGGACCACCCCGCAAGTTTTACTCACTTAATGAGGCTGGACGTGACGAACTAAAATTATTTTGGGAAAAGTGGGATTTTATCTCGTCAAAAATCAATGCTCTAAAGTCTTTTTAGTTTCATATGATAATGCGTCTGATCTTTAGCTTGATAATACAAAGGAGGAAAATAACGTGATCGAATTGTTCAAAAAAATGATGGGTGATAAAAAAGAGTACAAGATGATGATGGCACGGGTCGAACAACTACCAGAGGATTACCAATTTGTGTTTAAAAAAATTCAAAACTACATGTGGAATTTCACAGTGGGTAATGGGATGGATATGCTGCATATGCAATATGAATTGATCGAGTTGTTCGAGGCTGGGGCAGCAGAAGGCAGGAAAGTGCTGGAAATCACTGGCGAAGATGTAGCGTCTTTTGCTGATGAGCTAGTGGCAAACGCAAAAACCTATATCGCCAAGTATCGTGAAGATTTAAACCAAAGCATTTTAAATCGATTAGGAAAAAAATAAATGGGTCAGTAATACCGACTGAATAGCTACTTGTTCATTGTTGCCTTCGCTATTCAGTTTTAATTTCAAGTGGTACTAAGTTATACAGATTATCAGTCAGACTGAGTAGTTAAGGAAGGGCAATCTACTCTGCAAAAAAAGGGAGGAAAAAGGATGATTGAAGGTGCGATTTCTGTAAAAGGGTTAAATAAATCTTTTAAAGAAAAGGAAGTTTTAAAGGGCGTGGATTTTGAGGTGCGGCGTGGCGAAATTTTCGCATTGTTAGGCTCAAATGGAGCAGGGAAGACGACGATAATCAATATTCTCTCCACATTGATGAAGGCTGATGGTGGCAAAGTAGCGATTTGTGGTTTTGATGTCCAGCACCAACCAGATCATGTTCGTCAGAGCATCAGCCTGACAGGGCAGTTCGCCACTTTAGACGGTACGCTCACAGGGCGAGAAAACCTGATCATGATTGCCAAGTTGCGAGGGGTTTCCAATCCCGCTCAAACCGCAGACAATCTACTCGCAAGATTCAGCCTGACAGATGCAGGCAATCGTCGGGCAGACAATTTCTCTGGCGGGATGCGGCGCCGACTTGACATTGCCATGAGCATGATTGGGACGCCAGCAGTTATATTTCTAGACGAACCAACTACAGGGCTTGACCCTGAAGCACGAATAGAAGTCTGGGAAACAGTCAAGGAGCTTGCAGATGGTGGCACGACCATCTTGCTAACGACCCAATACCTGGAGGAAGCCGAACAGCTGGCGGATCGTATTGCCATCCTACATGAAGGAAAAATGATAACGACTGGCACACTTTTAGAACTTAAAGAGATGTTCCCACCAGCGAAAGTAGAGTACATTGAGAAGCAGCCAACACTGGAGGACATTTTCCTCGCCATCATTGGTAAAAAGGAGGAGATTTAAATGAAGAGTAAAACATGGGTATTGCTAGGGCGTTTAATGCGTAACATTATGCGCAGTCCTGATACAATAATCACGGTGGCGATTACGCCAATTATCATGATGCTACTATTTGTCTACGTATTTGGTGGCGCAATAGAAACAGGTACAGCCAACTACGTTAATTATTTATTGCCAGGAATCTTGCTGATGGCAATTGCATCGGGCTGCGCTTACACTTCCGCGCGGTTGTTTACAGATAGAAAGAGTGGGCTGATGGCACGTTTTATCGCCATGCCCATCAAGCGCTCGTCTGTATTGTGGGCTCATGTTTTGGCCTCGCTTATTTCCAACGCGCTTACTGTTGTAGTTGTTATCCTTGTTGCGTTGTTGATGGGTTTCCGTTCTAGTACGGATCTCTTTAATTGGTTTGCGGTAGCTGGCATACTAGGGCTGTTTACGCTAGCACTGACATGGTTGGCAGTCATTCCTGGATTGGCAGCAGGCACGATGGAGGGGGCAACAGCTTACTCATACCCGCTTATTTTCCTACCTTTTATCAGTTCGGCCTTTGTTCCCACGGAAACCATGCCTACAATTATCCGTGCGTTTGCTGAGAACCAGCCCGTTACCTCAATCGTCAATGCAATTCGCGCCCTCTTATATGAAGGCTCTGTGAGTAATGATATCTGGCCCGCTCTTATGTGGTGCATCGGCATCATGGTCATCGCTTATTTTTTCGCCATTAAACAATTTAAACGCCAGTTAGGCTAAATTCGTCATTATCAAATAAGTCCATACGAAAAAGTCGATTTCTTATTGTATAGGAAATCGACTTGTTCTCGCTTCTATTCAATTTATATGGTTAAAGACAATGCTAATTTCGAAAATGATTTCGTGCTAGCAGTGTAGCTGACTGATATTCAGAAGGCAACTCGTCCTCAAAATAAATCGCTTCTACTGGACAAACTAATTCACAAGCTCCACAATCAATGCAAAGATCTGGATCAATTACATATTGGGTACCTGTCATAACAATGCAATTTACTGGACAGACATCCAAACAGACAGCCGCTTTTTCATCCCTGCATAATTCTGTAATTACAAATGCCATTATAAATCCTCCTATACAGACAACTGGTGTTTTAATTCTTCGGGTGAGTGTTTCCAATACGCTTCATTAAATTCAGATAAAAACTGATAAAGTAGCTTTTTTGAATGACTATCCATATGCTGCAAGAGAAATTTCCCCTTCAGTGCCTTATCTAAAAAATTTACCTGCTCTGGCAAAGATTTATAGCCAAGCTTAATACGACGTTCTTCCTTTGATACCCGTACTTCACTTGCGGTACATCCCGCATAATAGGGGCCATTTTGATTAACCTGAATCGCTACCCAAACTATCCAGTAACGATAATAATCGCTGCTAGCATGGGCTAGGTCAGGGGAAAAACGAACTTTTTTTTCAATTTTACTTCGTCCGTGTAAGGCGTCTAAATCTATAAACACGTGCTCTTTTTCACAATCTATAATAATTGACGTTACATTATTTAGATCAAGGGTACCTACTCCGTAACCTCCATCTCCGTCAGTTGAATCGTTACTTAAAATTGTAAAATGCATTTTCTCTTTCATAGAAGTCACCTCGACACATTTGTATTTCCTTATTAATAAATAGTTAATCGGTCTGAACATACAGTTTTGCTCATAGCAAAAATCGCATAAAAAAACATCACTGTACGCTGCGTTGTACAAGATGTATACCTGCTGGTAATTTTTCAAGTACAAAACTAACAAACACATTACGTATAGTTTTTATAAATTAAGATACTTGAACGTTTTAGTAGTAATTTTTTTCTATACGTAACGGTTGTCTAGGATTTCTCCTAATACTTTTATAGTTAAAAAGTATAAATACAATATACCGTCTAACATCAATGATTGTCTTCAGACTAATGTCTGAAATGTTATGTATTGGAAATTTGACGATAATTCAGTGATTGGACCTTTAATTAACGGAACGTGGTTGCTATCAATTTTGCCCTTTCTTTTTAATTGGTAGAAAGCAAGTATCTGTAAAAGAGACAAAGACTCCTGTGTTGAAAAACAGCTTTTTTTCTATAAAGGAAAATAAAATTGCTTGTTGTTGTAACAACAATAGTGTACGATACATAGTATAAGTTATACAGTGTATGTCATATAGTAAGTGAAATTGAGGTGAGTAAATGAGTACGTTACTGAATTCATTAATGACAGAACTTAGGAGAGGAACACTGACATTAGCAGTTTTAAGTCAATTACGAACACCGCAGTATGGATATTCACTTGTTCAATTATTAGAAGATTCGGGCATTAACATCGATCAAAGTACCTTATATCCATTGCTTCGCCGTTTAGAAAAACAAGAGTTAGTGACAAGTAGCTGGGAAACCTCTGAGAGTAGACCCCGCAAGTATTATGTATTAAGTGAATATGGATTAGACGTCTTTTTGCAATTGAAACGAGAATGGATTAATAATTCAAAAGAACTTTATGAGTTACTAAAAGGAGATGAGGATAAAGATGAATCTGACTGAAATTTATATTCAAGAAGTCACGCGGAGGCTGCCTGAAAAAAATCGTGAGGATATTGCACTTGAGTTACAATCAATCATTGGGGATATGCTGCCTGATGATTACAATGAGCATGATGTAAAGGAAGTGCTGGAAAAGTTAGGGAACCCAGCGGCGTTAGCGAGCGGTTATCGTGATCAACCAATGCATTTAATTGGCCCTCGCTATTTTGATGTATACCTCTCGCTACTAAAAATGATTATTCCCATTGCCGCTGTCATTGCGGTCATCTCCATGATTGCTGAATATTTTATTGGATTTGGTGGGGAAGAAGCAGTTATGAATGCTGTCCTCAATATGATGGGTGAAGGAATATGGAGGATCATTGAAGTAGGCATACATGTCTTTTTCTGGCTAACACTTGTATTCGTCATTTTGGAACGAACAGATAAAGGAAAAGAGCAGCATCCATTATCAGCAAGTCTTAAAAAATGGACTCCTGAGGATTTGAAAAACGTCATTTATATTCCGAAGAAAAAAGCAATTACCAAGCTTGAAGTATTTGGCTATTTAATGTGGACGGCCATTTGGGCAACACTATATTTTTATGCAAATCATCTTTTAGGTATATATGAAGGTGGTGGAGAGGGTCTCAAATTCGTAACGCCAGCTTTAAATCAGGATGTTTTACTTCGTTATTGGCCCATTGTAATCGTTGTCATTGCTCTCGAAATTGGGTTAGCTCTCTATAAACTACTGAAAGGGCAATGGACGAGGAAAGTGGCAATCTTTAATACAATTGTGGAGCTTTTCGCAACCGTTGTATTCATTGTGATAGTAAGTAATCCGAATTTAATGAACCAAGAAAGTATCACGTACATGAGTAAATTATTTACCACATCTACTAAGCAATTTGAAATATGGCTAATTGGCGGCATAATTATTATATTTGTTGTATCTGCGGCAATCAGTATATTCGACGGCTTCCGCAAGGCACGAATTCGGTAATTCATTGTTGTTTATCATTATTAGTACGCAACCATGGATACCTTACTTAAAGATGGCCTCCGTATAGAGCCATCTTTTTCTTTTGAAATCTACGTAGGATGAAGTGAAATTACATAAATAAACAGTGGGGGAATTAAAATGGATTTACTAATTGGAATAGCAATTGTACTAATTGTGTTTTTCTCTTCAAGCATAATAGAGAAAAAGTTAAAATCGATTGAAAGGCAAAACAATCGCATAATAGAAATAATAGAAGAAATAAGAGATAGAAAATAAATAGATAGTTTACCAACAGTAAAGTTTAGTATAACGATGAAATACCCCATCAAAAAAATCTAGCTTTGACGGGGTGCTTTTATCTGCCAAAGATGAAAAAATCGCACGACATTAAATAAAGGGACAAGTCTATGATTTTAATGGGAAGGTATTATTCAGGCGGATATTTATACGTTTTGAGATGCGTGTGATGAATCAATTTAACATCTGGTCCTGAAGAAATTTCATAGGTCATTTGATCCCTTCCAATAGGAATCCATTGTCCGCCATCCGTAGGTTCAATTTCAAATGTAATTTGCATGTTAAAGCCTCGGAAATGATTTCTTTTTGTATCAATTACTTCAATTTTCCATGGCGTAATATGAGGGGAAACATCCTTCCTAATCGTTGAATAATAATTGGTCAAATCTTCTTCAATATAAGGAGTAAGCAAAAGCATGAGCATATCCTGCAATCTCAGCTCGTTAGAATCCTGTGTTGGTTCAGCTGTTGAAGCGGGTATTGTTTGAAATGAAGTAATTAGTACAAGGGAGAATATAAAAAACAGTAAAATCTTTTTCATTTTCTTCCAAACACCTCTTTGTGATCTTTCCCTAATGCATTGTATTGTTACCTTTATGGAATGAAGTATGTATGATCGAAGTGAAGGTGTTCGAGTATAGGTTATACAAACAATTGAAGATATTTTCTGACATGTCGATTGGCAAAAATAAGTTGCAATACGGTTCATCATAATAAATGGTGTGGAACCAATCATTTTGCCTTGCTATATTTTGATCAACATAGGTATTCGATAAAAAATTTAAAATAACTTCTAACATAAATCTACGTCCCATCATTATGTATTGGATGGCGATGAAGTTGCAATAGGCAAAAAAATAGAAGGGACACGGTTGGAAGTGCCCCTTAGTAACAAATCGGGAGGTGCCATGTTAAACGAATTCGCTTAACACTAATTCTATTTATATGATAATAATACTTGGTTTTATAGAACATCATCTTGCATATGCTAAAATTTACACGTCGTAGCGAAGAATGGCTGTTATCCAGTCCTTTACTAATAGTTGCCATTGGAGCTGTGAACTGTCTAAGGGAAGAGAGAGACTTTGCAGCTCTTTAGGGAGCAAGTGTATTTTATGACGTATTATTTCATTGTCAGGTGATTCTGTATCAATAAATAAAAGATAGCGTCCAATTAAATCTTCCTTATACATAGATGGATAATCAAGGGCTTTTAATACACGTGTAGAAAATTCCACACCATTTAGGTTTACTTCAAAATGTCCCCGCACATTAAATTCACAGTGAATATGTATACCAGATAATCGACGTAGCGCTTGTAGGAAAGCAGCTAATGTTCTTTCACTAATGAAATAGGTTTTCCAATAGTATTGACTCTCTTCGTGTTTACTTGAATTAGCATCATATGTATCATATCTTATTTCTAATGTTTCTTCGGCTTCGTCAAATTTTTTCCTAGTGAGGTAGTGCCGTGCAATTTTTTTAATGGTGTGATGATCTAAGTCACATCCATAGCTCAGAATAGTTACTTGTCTACGTTGTGCTTTGGCGAATAACCGCATTTCTAAATTTGCATCACTATTTAGATCCCAGCCATAGCGTGGGTTGTAATGAATATAGTTACTTTTGTTCATTGCGTCCCCCTTTTTGCCTTATCTAATACCATTATAAATAATTTTGTCTAATTTTTCCTTATTTTTCTTTTAAAAATGAAACTTTTGGATTTTTAGTTTCGTATAAAATGGAAAATACTTTTTTAGGAGGTAATTATGGCTAAATGGAGAGGCACAATCCTTCTTTGTACATTGCTACTAACAGCCTGTACAGCAGAAACCGTTCAACCTAAAGAACAAATACAGGAAGAGCAAAACGATGAAAATATGGTGGTCACAAAGGATGGCAAGATAACCTTTGAGATTAAGAATGAGATGGGTGTTCCACAAGATAAAGTAGAGGCTATAAAGGATGAAATTGTGACAGCATACGACCACATAAAGGATTATATACATACTTCCTACACGCCATCAGAGCACATTAACGTATGGTTTAAGGAAGACGGTCTCTCCTGGGGGTTTGCATCGAAAATCGAACTAACTGGTGTTAATGAAGATATCTATCCACTAGTCCATGAAATGACCCATTCTTTACTTGGCTATGGCAACAATTTCGGATCAGACCATGGCTATTTTACACAAGAGGGTTTTGCGAGTTATATGGAGGATCAATATGGAAAAAATAAATTATACTTTGAAAAATACATGAAGCATTATTTGGATTCAGATAAGTTAATTCCCATTAGTAAGTTAATTGATCCAAATCAAGATGATGTCTATTTTCGCCCAGCACTTTCAAGTGAAGAACAGAATCGAGTCATGATGGAGATGAGCTACACGCATGCGGCATCATTTGTTAAATACTTAATTGATACCTACGGACTCGAAAAGTTTGAACATATATACAACGAGAAAGAACTAGCGCAAAAATTAGAGGAAGTTTACGGAAAGAGTAGTAGTGAGTTAGAAAAGGAATGGTTAGCATTTATTCAAAATCAACAAGGGTTTACTCATGAGGAAAAATTTAAATCAGGAAATTTTTATGATATGAATACAATTCTTCTTCAAATAGACCCAAAATATTTTGCCAAGGAATAATATTTTTCTAAATAAGTAAACCCAAGTGCTCTTTATTTGGAGCTCGTGGGTTTACTTGTGTATGAATTCGGATGAAACTGTCTATGTAATAAATGAACGCCCAGTAAAACGCACAGACCACCAATGATTCTTAATAATATATTTTTGAGAAATACAGTATCGTCAACCGTAATGACAATCAACAAAGGGCCAACCATAATCAATGCGATGCCTAGCAATGCTTTAATTACTCTCAACATGTAGAATCCACCTCAATTTTACCATTTCAGATTTGATTATTGCACGATTGTCTGAAAAGGAAAAGGGTCACTAGGCTGGTAAAGTGACCCTTATAAAATAGCTAGTATGACCTTACAAACTTTAGGAGTCTGTAAAAGGTTAGGTGCTAATTGGGATGATTAGTACATGAAAGAAGCGCCAACAATAATTAAAAGAATGAATAGAACGACGATTAATACGAATGTTGAACCGTAATAGCCGCCACCGCCAGAGTCGCCGCCATAATAGCAGCTGTTGTTCATGTTACCTACGTTTCCGTTGTATCCCACTGAAAATCCCTCCTTTCTACAACCTATAATATGTGTGCTGGCAGAAAGGAGAAATGGTATTTACCCTATGGTTCTAAAAAATGCTGAAAACATACTTGTAAATTATTTTTGTAGAAGAAGGTTTTTCATTTACTTAATTTTTATTTTTTTACATAATTAGAGAGTGGTGTTTTAGGTTTGCAAGTAAAGTTAGAAAAGAAAGCGGGCGTTACATGCTAAGGGAAAAGCTAAAGCAAAAAATCATAAGTGAACCAACTGAATGTATGGCTTATTTAACAGAATTAGTGAAGTCAAATCGAATTTATGATGGGGAAGTATTGGCAATCATTATAGATGTTATAAAAAATGGGCATGATCAATTAACCAACACGCAGTGGGATGTCTTGTTAGATAAGGGTTTACTACCTGATCTTTATGTAGAATGTGATGGCTGTGAAGATACCATTCCCTGGTCAGAAATGTACCGTGCGATTTTTATAGCGAGAGATCATTATTGTCCCTTTTGTAGATATTTAGCAAATAAAGAATACAAGGTTATTAGACTAGGATGGTTGAGGCAATAATGAAATGGTTCATAATAATTGCCGAATGGCTATTGTTTTTATATGTGTTAATTTGTCTATTGAGCTTTAACATAATTCACCTTGGAAACCTTCTCTATGTGGATATGCCACACGAAGAACCGATGACTGTGACAACATCCTTTGCGCAGACATCACTGTTTATTATAGGTATAGGTGTTGTTTGTTTTTTGTATATGAAGTATTTAAGGGGTAGTAATGCTTATAAAAGGTCAAAGGCAGTGATCTGGGGAAGTCTATTTGCCTGCCAAGCATTGGCAAGCGGTTTTTATTTGTTCATGCGATATGGGCTTATATGGAATCAGCATGAAGCAATGGAGCTTTTATTATCGACTTTGATTAGTTTCATTTTAACCATTCAGGCAGTTATGAAATATTACGTGTGTAAAAGGACCGAAACTTGATTGTGTATAAAATGCAGGAACGATTGATGGCAGTGAAATAGTCAAAATATAGGTGCGAATTTATCTGTTAAATATTAAAAAAGGAGAGAGCAAATTTGCTATAAAATGAAGAATATAGGTGAGAAATATGAAAAGAGGATTTAAACGCATTATGTTAATTATATTTACAATTATTATTTCATTATTGGTGTTGATTCTTACTTTGAGCTTTATTAATCATAAAATACAATTATCAAAAGAAGAGGGACGATTTGTTCCAACTGGGCAACTTGTAGAAGTTAATGGTCATCAAATGCACGTTTATACAGAAGGAAAAGGAGAAGATACCCTTGTTTTTATGTCTGGTGGTGGTACGAGCTCACCTGCATTAGATTTTAAATCTCTTTATACTTTGTTAAGCGATAAATATAAAATTGTTGTTGTTGAAAAGGCAGGTTATGGATTTAGCGAAGTCACAGATATTGACCGAGATATTGATACAATTCTAGCTGAAACAAAAGAGGCACTTTTTAAATCAGAAATTGAAGGTCCATATATTTTATTCCCTCATTCGATGTCTGGCATTGAAGCCTTGAAATGGGCGCAAGACTACCCTGATGAAATTAAAGCTATTATTGGATTAGATATGGCTGTTCCTGCTGTATATGAAGAAATATCTATCAATATGTTCCTCGTTCGATTAGGTGCTTTTACTGCTAAGACTGGTTTGATCAGATGGATTCCAAAACTATCAGAAAGTGACGCAATAAAATATGGGAATTTAACAGACGAAGAGAAAGAGTTGTATAAAGTAATTTTTTATCGAAGAACATTGACTAAAGATATGGTTAATGAAATAGATCATATAAAAGCAAATGCACAAAAAGTCAAAAAAGTGGGAATCCCGAACATTCCTATACTTTTGTTTTCATCGAATGGTGAGGGGACTGGTTTTGACAATCAAAAGTGGAATGGAATTCAAAATGACTTTATTAATAGGATTGATAAAGGTAAATTAATTGAGTTAGATTCTTCACATTATGTTCATAGTATTGACTATGAGCGAATAGCTGAGGAATCAGAGGCCTTTATAGAAAGTTTACATCGTTACTAGCATATGAGGAGGCCATATGTTGAAAAATATAATATTATTTTTTTCTCTACTAGCTGTTTTGTTAGTTACTTCGGGTTGTTTGAATGAAATGGTTGGGCAAAAAATAACTGTACAAAAACGAAGTGGTGAAGAAAATATTTTGAAGACTTTAAAGAATTCAATCAAAAAAACAAGTGGAAAAAGCGATTGATATAGTGAAAAATGCTAATTGGATAAATAAAAAAGTAGAAATGGCACGCTATATGCGGACTACCAATTTCAATTTTTATTTAAGAACAGTAGCGAAAACTAAATAGCCTATTATTCGCTTTGGGTTAGCCAAAATGGTGAAAATTTAGAAATTGTTACGGACAGCGATAAATATGTGGAATTAGCAAAGCGAGATACAGAAAATCTCTATAAAATTTTAACAGGAGAAAAAATAATAAAGTAATGCCATGTCCTGAATACGCTTCAACTAACAGAGTCTTGACTTGAAGACCAATGGTAGTTTAGTTTGAAGAGCTTTGTTTGACTTGCGTTCAACAAAACCAGCTAATAGTTGTCAAGATTTTTCAATAAAAAAATTAAAACTCGCATGATATACTAAAAAAGGGTACAGCAAATAAGCCTTCCTCTTTAAAATTGGAAGGTTTTTCTCAATGTACTTAA